>CACAXP010000015.1 GCA_902536485.1 uncultured Alphaproteobacteria bacterium
CAAAAACCCTGGAAGGTTTTAAAACAAAAAGCAAAAAACCTGAAAGTCTTGATAAAAAGATAAAAAAAATTTTAAAAAAAATCGAGATTAAAGAGCAATATATTTCAAACTTATCAATTCAGCTTGAACAAAAAAATAACTATAATAATTTTGATTATCAGAATAACGAGGAAATAACTCATGAAATAAAATTAGCACAAGATGAACTTAGCTCTTTAGAAAATGAGTGGCAGAATTTAGAAGAAGAAAAATTAACTAGAGATTTATAGTAATGAAAATAAATATTAAATTTTTTGTATCTGGGATAATTTTTGGTTTTTTACCAGAAATTTTTAACTTAAATAATGGTCTTGATTATAACTCTAAAATTGTTTTAGGTATGACATTAACTATGGTTTTTTTTTGGTTAACAGAGGCCATACCAACTTCAATAACTGCATTAATTCCTATAATTTTGTCTCCAACTTTTATTGACATAACACTTAAAGATATTTTGTCTAAATATGCGAGTCCAGTTGTCTTTTTATTATTAGGTGGATTTTTATTAGCTTCAGGGTTTGAAAAAAGTAATCTTCATCAAAGATTGGCACTAAAATCGATTATAAGTTTTGGTTCAACTAAGAGGAAGCTATTACTATGTACAATTTTTTCTACAGCCTTTTTTAGTATGTGGTTATCTAATACAGCAACGTGTTTATTAATGATTCCTATAATCAAGTTTATAGTTGATACAACTCTTAATAAAAGAGAAGATGAATATTTTTCAAAAATGCTTATTCTGTCCGTTGCATATTCAGCATCAATAGGAGGGATGATAACACCTATTGGAACAATACCAAATGCAATTCTCGTTGCTTTTTTAAACGAAAACTATAATTACCAAATAGATTTTATAGATTGGTTACTGTTCACACTACCTTTAGCAACTTTAATTCTAATTTCTCTTTGGCTTTATTTTTCCATTAACACAAAAGATGACGGTAAACAATTAGATCTTAAAATGATTCTAAAAAGATTTAAAGAACTTGGAGGTTTGTCAAACGCTGAAAAAGTGAGTGGATTCGTGATTATGCTGACTGGTTTTTTATGGATTTTTAAAACTAAAATAAATTCTTTTTTTGGTATCAATTTTTCTGATTCAGGCATTGCAATAACCTGCGCATTTCTTTTTTTTATTATACCTTGTGACAGAAAATACAATGTTTTGCTAGGCTCGGATTGGTTTAAAAAAATACCTTGGGATATTCTTATATTATTTGGAGGTGGTCTATCAATGGCTTCTTTAGTTGTGAGTACAGGTCTAGCAAAAGATTTATCTGAAAATTTAAATTATATTAAAAATCATGAAATCTGGGTAATTATTTTTTTGATTTCACTTTTTACCTCCTTAATTACAGAGTTTACAAGTAATACCGCGACAACTTTTTTATTTCTACCAATTTTTGCTTCATTTGCAGCAGAAATAAATATGAATATTATTCTTGTAACACTTCCAATGGTTTTAGCTGCTAGTTGTGCCTTTATGATGCCAATATCAACACCACCTAACGCAATTGCTTATTCATCCAAAAAATTTACAATTAAATTTATGGTCAAGACGGGTATATATTTAAATATAATCTCAATAATTATAATCACTCTTTATATTAATTTTTTTCAAACAGCTATTTTTAAAATTTAAGATGAAAAGAGTTGCAATTTTAATTGATTTAGAATTATCCAATAAGTCGGGCGGGCATGTAAAGTTTTGGGAAAAAATATGTGAGTCTTTATTGAGAGATAAATTAGAAATAAAAATGGATATTTTTTTTTTAGGTAAGGTAAAGAAAAAAAGAAAACTTAATAACTTCATAAATTTTAAAATTAATAAACCAATTCTTTCATCAAAAATACTGAAAGTAGTGGGAATAGATGCTGATTACACAGATCTATTTCCTTTGAATCTGATTCTTTTTTTTGAACTAAAAAAATACGATTTAATACACACAACTGATCAACTATTTTCAATGTCAAAGACTGCAAAATTAGCTTCTTTTATTTGGAAAATACCATTAACAACATCCTATCATACTGATACATCTTCATATACAAAATACTATATACTTAAAATGTTTTCTAATTTGCCCTCATTTTTAAGTTCATTTTTTATAAAAAAAATCAAATTGCATCAAAAAATATCAGATAATCAAAAAAGTAAGATTCAAAAATATTTTAATTTTTGTGATAAAGTAATGATTAATTTTAAATCCCTTTCAGAAGACTTCTCAAAAATAAAGAAAAGTAATAAAATAGTAAATTTAGAACGGGGTATCAATAAAGAGGTCTTTAAAAAGATCAAAATAAATAAAAGAAATTTTTATAAAAAATTCAAAATTCCACTTGAGAATAAAATACTGTTTTTTTGTGGAAGAATTCATGAACTAAAAGGAGCTAATTTTTTAGCTAAAATTCATAAAAATTTAAGAGAAAAGGGGGTTCGAGTTACCACTATTCTTACAGGGGAAGATATACACGGAGATGAGTGCAAAAAAATCGGGGGACAAAACTTAATAATAACAAATTATTTAAATCAAAATGAGGTAGCAAGTTTTATGAACGTTTGTGATTTGTTTGTTTTTCCTTCCCTATATGAAACTGGCCCACAGGTAGTAATGGAAGCAAAATCCTGTGGAGCCTTATGTTTAGTTTCTCCTCATGGAGGCGGTAAAAAAATTAGGCATAATTTTGATGGTATAATAATTAGTAAATATCTCATAAATGAGTGGGTAAAAGTAATTAATAGTTTACTTAAAGAAAAAAAAAAAATTTCAGAAATTAAAAATAATTTACAAAAATATAATATCAGTCCATCATGGAGGGATGTTTTTTTTACGGTGTTTTATAAAAATTGGAAAAAAGTTTTGAATTCTTAATGAAGAATATTTTATTTGTTGCTGCGCATCCTGATGATGAGTTAGTTGGAGCTACATTCATAATAAAAAAGCTTTTACAAAAAAAAAATATTATTATTTTTTTTCTCACCAATGGTGTTATTTCAAAAGAAGAAATGTGGTTCTGGAATAAAAACAAATATAAAGAAAAAAAAAAAATAAGAAATGAAGAGATGAAAAAATCGTTAAAACTTTTAGGAATAAAAAAATTCTTTAAGCAAGATATCCCAACCAGAAAACTTAAAGAAAATATAGAAAGAACTTTTGAGAAAATTAATCTTCTAGTAAAAGACCATAAAATAGATACTATTTTTTGTCCAGCATACGAGGGTGGCCATCAAGATCATGATGTAAGTAATTTTATTTGTTCAAGGTTACGGAATAGCACTGGAGTATATGAATACGCTGAATATAATTTTTCAAAAGGTCGAATTAATTGCAATAAATTTGTTAAATCTACCAAAAATGAGATCACCATAAAACTCTCAGAAAAAGAAAAAAAAGAAAAAATAAAATTTTTAAAAATATATAATTCTGAAAAAGGAAACTTAAATTATCTTCATTTGAATGAGGAATGCTACCGAAAAATTTATAATTATGATTATACTAAGCCTCCTCATTGTGGAAAATTATTTTACAGAAGGTTTTCATTTTTCTCATGGCATCCAAGGGTAGATTCAGATACCCCAGAAATTATAATAAAAAAGATTATTAATTCAGAAATTTTTTAAATGTTAAAAATAAAAAATATTAAGTTTTTAATTTTTTTATTTCTTGGAATTTTTTTATTTAAATGGGTCTATGATTTTTTTGGTGGAATTGAGGCATTGGATTTAATTAATAAAAAAAAAAGTAAGTTATATTTGTTGGTCTTAGCTCATATACCTACTTTATATTTTGATGCATTAACGTGGTTTGTTTTATTAAAAAAAAAATCTATATCTTTCTTTTGGTCGCTTATAATTACTTGGATTGCTCAAACTTCTGGTAAATTTTTTCCTACAGGAAATGTCACGGGAGAGTTTGTTCGTATTTATTTAGGGATCAAAAAAGGATTATCACCTCATGAAGCTTCCTCGACTGTTTTTGCTGATTTAATTTTAGCTACATTTTCTCTATTTATTATAGGATTATTTAGCTTTTTTTTAGTTATTTTTAAAGATTCATCTTTAATAGATTCTAATTACAGTCATTATATTTATATCTCATTAATTACAATCTTTTTCGGATGTATATTTTTCTATTCTATAATAAAAAAGAGATTATTAAGACACTTTATCAGAAAGTATAATTCAATCTTTAATATCAAATTAGATAAAAAAACGATTTTATTTTTTATTAAATTAGATATTTCTTTATATTCTCTCAATAAGAGAAAAGTTACTGTATTAAAAGCACTCCTTTTAAGGCTAATTGGCTGGTTGGCAGGTGCATTTGAAATTTATGTTTTTCTATTAATCATGGGTGTTCATGTTTCAATTGTAGACGTAATACTTATTGAATCTTTTACTGGAATAATAAGAGCAATTGCTTTTTTTGTTCCAGCCGGAATTGGTATCCAAGAGCTAGCGTTTGTTGTAATTGGAAACTATGTAGGGTTGAGTCCTTCTGTTGCTTTTTCTGTAGCTATAGGTAGAAGAGTAAGAGAATTCTTGGTTGGTATCCCAGCGATAGTTACCTGGCTCATATTTTTTGGGAAAGATCTTAAGATTAAAAAGGGTCTAGATAAATAGACCCTTTTTATATGGGGAGCTTTTATTTACTTTTTGTTTGTAAAATCAGGATAAGACATAGTACCTAATTCACTCATATCTAGTCCGTATTCTTCGTCATCTTTGGAAGCTCTAATTCCAATCACAGATTTGATGACGAACCAAAGTATTAAACTCGCTATCAATGTAAAGGCACCGTAAGAAATAACACCAATAAACTGAACAAAAAGAGATGCATCAGGGTTAGTCCATGCTACAACCAATGTTCCCCAGATTCCGGCGAACAAGTGTGCAGGTATTGCCATGACAACATCATCAATTTTTAGTAAATCCATTAGTTTCATACCATACATACAAATTATACCACCAATGCCACCAATGATTATGGCCTGACCCATAGATGGAGTAAGTGGTTCTGCAGTAATTGCAACAAGTCCTGCAATTGCACCATTGAGTGATGCAGCAATATTAGTATGGCTATTAGTTAATCTACTTACAATCATACATGCAACTACTCCGCCTGCTGCAGCAAGGTTTGTATTTACAAAAATATCAGCAACAGCCGTTGCATCTGCTCCTGAACCCAAAGCTAGTTGTGAACCACCGTTAAATCCAAACCAACCTAACCATAGTATGAACACGCCTAAAGTAGTCATGGGTAGCGAACATCCTGGAAGTGTTTGAGCAGTACCATCAGCAGCAAATTTACCTTCTCTGGCTCCTAATAATATAGCTCCAGCAAGTGCAGCCCATCCACCAACTGAATGAACAAGTGTTGATCCTGCAAAATCAGAAAATCCCATTTCGCTTAACCAACCACCACCCCATTGCCAAGAACCTGCAATAGGATAAACAAATCCTGTCAACAATGCTATAAATAGAAAGAAAGGCCAAATTAAAATTCTTTCTGCTAAAGCTCCAGATACTATTGAAGCTGTAGTTGCCACAAAGACCATTTGGAAATACCAATCTGACGCCGCTGCATAACCAGTTTCAATGTCGACTTCAGAACTTCTATCAAACATAGAAAAAGAGCCTAAATAACCACCATCAACACCATCATACATAAGATTGTAACCAATCAAGTAATACATAATTCCCGCAATTGAGAACAGCCCGATGTTTTTGAGGCATATAACAGCCGTATTTTTACTTCTAACTTGTCCCGCTTCTAGCATACAAAAGCCAGCAGCCATGAACATAACTAAAAAACCACAAACCAAAAATAGGAATGTATTTAAAATGTAGGCAACTTCACCTGATACAGCAGGTGCTGCCTCTTCTTGTGCAAAAGCACTAAATGAAAAGGCTAACACTATAGAAAAAATAGACAGTTTTAGCGCATTTCTACCTAATGCTGGAAGCAAAGAATGAATTAACTTATTTAACATATAATTTTCTCCCTTATTTAATAATATAAATTAATAATTAATGACATGCATGAATGATGCCAAGATGGTATGTAAAAAATTAAAATATTGATTTTATTGATAAATATTTTATATTTTTATAAAATATATTTTTTTAGGTAAATTTAATCAATTATTTATGCCTAATAATTAATCATAGTATAAAATTTATGCAACAAAGATATTTAGGCGATATTCATGACTTTCAGAAATTTATGTTTCTAAAGTTTTTAAGCAGTGAACTTAAGCAGAAAATTGGTCTCAACTGGTACCTTGTAGATCCAAAAAAAATTGGAGAAAAAGAGGTAAATAAAAAAGATGGAGAAAAAAGATATTTTCTAAAAAAAAATGAATTTAAGCACATTGATAAGAAAATTTTTGATGAATTTGTTATGTTAAAATTAAAAAAATTTAGAAATATTAACACTTTCACAAAAAATACACACTTGTGTAAATATGTAAGTTTTTATAATAAAAAAATACCGTTATTAAACAGAGAAAAATGGTTGAACGATTCATTGAATTTTTTTAAAAAAAATAATGTCATTTTTTTGGACCCGGATAATGGCCTCTTAAAAAATAAAAAAAGTAAAAAAATATCATTAAAGTATGTCCTTTTGAGCGAGATAGAGTCATACTTACATAATAGAAAAACAATAATTTTTACTCAGTTTCAATCATTCAATAAAACAAACCTTATGTATTTGAATGAAATAAGGAACTATTTTAAAATGAAAAATATAAATATTACTTGCCCTGTAGTCATTAATAAAACCGCTCCTAACACCATTTTTATTTCTTTAAGTAGAGATAAAAGAATAAAGTTGAAGCTAGCTAGAAGTATAAAAAAATATGGTTTGATTAATAAAAATAGAGTTAAATTAGTTACAATCTAAATTAACCAAGGTAATTTTTTTTAATTTTAATACTAAAGAGTAATCAGAGTAATCGTATCTAAAAAAGTTTGCTACACCTTGATCATTCAAGTTTATAGTCTGTTCAAAGACTGGAATTTGCTCATTGTCTTGATAATAAGACATTCTAATTTTTTTAAACTTGTTGTTAATTTCTTTAGGAAGTTTTAATTTGGATTCTTTAGTGATTTCGTCTGTCAAAAAAACAGAAATGTTGAAGAATTTGTCGGGTATTGTTCCCTCATATACTTTTTTTGTAATCATTCGTTTGTCAGAATAAAGATTTGAAATTATTTCCTCAAGAAAATGATGAGGAAACATTACATCATTTGAAAAGTTTAAGTTTTCTTTGTCGGTTTGTGGAAACTTAACTATCAAACTATCTTTTATCCGAGCTTCACCATAAACTCTTTCAACCAGTTCAGCATCTTCTTTGACCTCTAAAACAAAATCCATGTCTGAACCATCGGCTTTTTCATTTATAGAATAGTTTATTTCACTTACAGTTCCAACACCATGGGAATTTATAAAGCGTGTCATCATTCTTTGATTAGAGACCCACGAGTTTTGACAGTTATTTATCCAATCAATAAAAAGCTGACCAGAGGCTTCGTTTACATACGTTTTTCCAGGTAAACGTATTTTTCCAGAACTTGCAAGACTAATTTCATATTCACTCTGGTAAGAAAGTAACTTTGCCGATGGTATCTTAAAAGAAAAGACTATCAAGAGTGTTGAAAAAAAAATTATCCTTGAGGTGCTCATATCGTTAAATCTTGTTATAGTATATTGATGGTGACCATAGACTTTATAGTTTTATAATAACATAGTATTTTTTTGTAAGTGGTTAAAGTATTAATTTTTATCTTTGTATTATCGATTATTTTAATAATTTTTCTTTCTACAAAAAAAATTAGTAAAAAATCTGTTTATTTGAACTTCGCATTAATGTTTTTAATTTTCTTAGGTTTATTTTTTTTCTTTATAACTCATAAAATAGAACCCAATAAAAAATATTATCCACCAAAGTTCGACGGTGAAGCTTTGATTCCTGGGCATTTTGATGAAAATTAAAAATTTTAGTAAAGCTATCAAATATATCGGGCTTCAATTATCAAAAATAAAAAAAATTGAACTTATGTTGAAACCACATGATGGAAATTTATTTTTGATTGGTGGAGTTGTGAGATGTTTGATATTAAAGAAAAAAATTTCATCACCTCCTGACCTGGTCACAGATTTACCTGTAGAGTTGGTAGTAAAAATTTTAAAAAAACAAAAAATTAAAATTTCTTTGGTAGGAATCGAATATGGTTCAATTGTAATTCATGATGGTAAAGATTTCTTTGATTTGACATCAATGAGAAGAGATGTAGAGACATTTGGAAGAAAAGCCAAAGTAGAATTTTCTCCAAATTTATTAGAAGATTCAAAAAGAAGAGATTTTACAATTAATTCAATTTATTGCGATACCAATGGTAACTTGAAAGATCCTCAAAATGGGGTGAAAGATCTTAAGAGAGAAAAACCAATTGTTAAGTTTATAGGAGATACAGAAAAAAGAATTCAGGAGGATTTTTTAAGAATTCTAAGATTCTTAAGATTTTCAATTTACTATTCAAAAAATTTTTACAGTAAAGATTTAAAAATTTGTGAAAAATTTAAAAAAAAATTGTTAAAATTATCATTTGAAAGACGAATTAACGAATTAAAAAAGATAATAATTTTAAGTAATTTTGAATCAAGATTTATTTTAAAAAAAACAAAAAAATTTCTTGAGTTGTCTCTGGGTTGCAAATTTGATTCAAATGATTTTTTAGCACTTTGTAAATTAGAAAGAGAAATCAACGACGTTTCATTTGAAAGAAGAATTAAATATTTAATTAGAAAAAGAATGATCAAAAAATTAAGTTTTTTAAATCACCTAAACAAAAATCAAAAACAAAGAATAGTTTATAAAATTAATGAGAAAAACTTTTCACTAAAAAAAGTTTTATATTTACTACATGAATTTGATAAAGAATTAGTTATAGACCATATAATATTAGCTGTTATAGAAAAAAAATTAACAAAAACTGAGTTCTTTATGCTTTTCGAAGAAATCAAAAATTTTAAACTAAAAAAGTTTCCTATCAATGGAGCAGACTTAATAAAGCTTGGTTTCAAGGAGGGAAAGAGAATAGGAAATGTTTTAATAGAAACAAAAAAGTGGTGGATCAAGAATAATTATCAACCCTTAAAAAAACAATGTGTTAATTTTGCTTTAGAGTTTTTACCAACCAGTTCTAGGAGGTAAAGACATAAAAATTGCGTCTATATTTCCGTTTGTCTGTAAACCAAATTTTGTTCCTCGGTCATGAAGTAAATTAAATTCAGCATATCTAGATCTTCTAAATGATTGAAGATTTTTGTCTGAATCATTCCATTTCAAATGCATTGTTTTCTTTGTAATATTAATGTAGGAGTTCAAAAAAGTTTGTCCGACATCTTTAGTAAAAGAGAAGTCTGATTCCCAGTTTTTTGAGTCTAAGTAATCATAAAAAATTCCTCCCAGACCTCTTGGCTCGTTTCTATGAGGAAGAAAAAAATATTCATCACACCAATTTTTATATTTGTAATAACTTCCTTTTTTGTGTTTTTCACATATTTCTTTGAGTTCGTTATGAAAGTAATTTGCCAATTTAATAGAGTTGGACGAGTTTAAATTATTGGGGGTAATATCTGTCCCACCTCCAAACCAATTTTTACCAGTTACAATAAACCTAGTATTCATGTGAATAGCTGGTATTTTAGGAGAGTAAGGATGAATAACAACTGAGATACCCGAGGCCCAAAATCCTTTAGCAGTTTTAGAACCTGGAATTTTACCCTTTAATTCTTGTGAAATAGGCCCAAAAACAGTTGAAATGTTGACCCCAGCTTTTTCAAAAGTTTCGCCTCTTAAAACACTCATTTCTCCTCCACCAAGTTTATTAGTCCCTTTTACATCTCTGTTCCACTTTTTTTTTCTAAATTTTTTTCCAGTAACCTCAAATTTTTCTAATTCTTGACAGATTTTATTCCTCAATTCTCTAAACCATTCACTAGAAAGCTTTTTTTTTTGATCGATTTTTTTCATTGTTTTAAATTTTTTTGTTTTTATATTATTATCATATGAATTAAATAAGTATAATGAAAGAATTGAATACAAATACAAAAAATAAGCCTACCCCCGTTGATGAGGAAAAAAGAGATTTTCTCTTCATCACTACAGCTGGTTTAGCAATAGCCGGAGGAGGAGCTTTTGCCTGGTCAATGATTGACACTATGAACCCTAGTAAAGATGTTCTTGCTTTGTCTACTACTGAAGTTGACCTTTCTCCACTGGAAGAGGGCCAAAGTCTGACCGTAATGTGGAGAGGCAAGCCAATTTTCATCAGACACAGATCAGAATCTGAAATTAGTTCAGCTGACAATGTTTCGGTAGATGACCTGCCTCACAAAGAGACTGATGAATCCAGAGTTAAAAACCCTAAATGGTTAGTCGTTGTTGGCGTTTGTTCTCATCTAGGCTGTGTTCCATTGGGTCAAAAAGTAGGAGACACTAAAGGAGAATACGGAGGTTGGTTCTGTCCCTGTCATGGCTCACATTATGATACTTCTGGAAGGATTAGAAAAGGTCCTGCACCGCTTAATTTAGAAATTCCTCCTTATGAATTTGTTAGTGACGATATTATAAGAATAGGTTAAATTATGAATAATCAAGAAAATAAACAAACTGGAATAACCGGATGGATTGATAAAAGACTTCCCGTTTTCACATTTATAAATCACAATTTAAGAGACTATCCAACCCCAAAAAACCTCAACTACTTCTGGAATTTTGGGTCACTTGCTGGAATCACTCTAGTTATTATGATTGTAACTGGTATCCTTTTGGCAATGCAATATACAGCTAATACTGATATTGCTTTTGACAGCGTCGAGAGAATAATGAGAGATGTTAATAACGGGTGGTTATTAAGATATATTCATATGAACGGAGCCTCGATGTTCTTTATAATTGTTTATATTCATATATTTAGAGGCTTGTATTACGGATCTTACAAATACCCAAGAGAGATTTTGTGGATGCTTGGTGTTGTTATTTTACTGCTAATGATGGCCACAGCTTTTATGGGTTATGTTCTTCCGTGGGGACAAATGAGCTTCTGGGGAGCAACAGTTATAACCAATTTGTTTTCCGCCTTTCCAGTTATCGGCGATTACATAGTAACTTTTTTATGGGGAGGTTTTTCTGTAGACAACCCAACCTTAAGCAGATTTTTTGTTTTACATTATCTATTACCATTTGCAATTGTAGGTGTTGTGGCTCTTCATTTAGTTGCGCTTCACCAGTTTGGCTCTAACAACCCAACAGGTTTAGATGTCAAATCTTCCGGAGACACTATTCCTTTTCATCCCTATTACACGGTTAAAGATTACTTTGGATTAGGTGTATTCTTGATAATCTATGCTGCCCTGGTATTTTTTGCCCCAAACTTTCTAGGTCACCCAGATAATTATATTCCAGCTAACCCATTGCAAACACCTGCTCATATTGTACCAGAGTGGTATTTTCTTCCATTTTATGCAATTTTGAGAGCTGTACCCGATAAACTAACTGGCGTCTTATTAATGTTTGCTGCAGTTTTAGTTCTTTTTCTTCTACCATGGTTAGACAAACATAAAGTTAGGAGCGCAACCTTTAGACCTTTTTACAAACAGTTTTACTGGTTGTTCTTTATTAACGCTATTGTCCTTGGATGGGTTGGTGCTATGCCAGCAGAAGGTGTTTATGTTTTAATTGCAAGAATTGCTTCAGTATATTACTTTTCCTTCTTCTTGATTATAATGCCTTTACTCTCTCGTTTTGAAAAAGTAGGTGAGTTACCATCAAGTATTTCAGCTGCTGTTTTATCTAAAAAATTTGATAAAGACACTAATGAAAGTTATGCAAAGTAAATTACACATAATAGTTTTACTTTTAACCATTTTATTTCCACTTTCAGTTTTTTCAGCCGGTGATAAGGTTGATTTAATGGAACAAAAATGGCCATTTAATGGTATTTTTGGAAGATTTGATAATACAGCTCTTCAAAGGGGTTTTAAAGTTTATCGGGAAGTTTGTGCAGCTTGCCATGGAATTAGGCATGTATCTTACAGAGATCTTAAGGACATAGGGTTTTCGAGTGACGAAATCAAATCAATCGCAGGTGAATATGAAATTAAAGATGGCCCAAATGATGAAGGAGAAATGTTTCAAAGAGAGGCTCTTCCTAGTGATAAATTTGTTGGTCCCTATGAAAATGATAACGTGGCTAGAGTCGCTAATAATGGAGCTTATCCACCAGATCTTTCCCTCATTGTAAAGGCCAGAGCGGGTGGAGCAGATTATCTATATAGTCTTCTTAATGGATATAAAGAATATCCCGAGGATTATGAAGCAAGTGAAGGAATGTATTATAATACATTTTATCCAGGTAACCAAATTGCTATGCCCTCACCAATTGAGGATGATATTGTAGAATATGATGATGGGACTGAGGCAACACACACTCAAATAGCTAAAGATGTTACTGCTTTTTTAGCTTGGACAGCAGAACCTGAATTAGAAGAAAGAAAAAGTCTTGGCGTAAAAACACTTTTTTTTCTGGCTTTAATCACGATTATGTTACTTGGAGTAAAAAGAAAAGTTTGGAAGGACTTAGACTAAACTTATGAGCGAAATTGAACTCGCTTTTATCGGTGGAAGTGGTCTTTACAAGATTCCAAATCTTAAAAAAATAAAATGGAAAACCGTTAAAACTTCTTTTGGCAAGCCCTCATGGAAGGTATGCATAGGATCTTTAAATGGTAAGTCAATTGCTTTTTTGCCAAGACATGGAATTAATCACAACATTTCACCCTCAGAAATAAATTATAGAGCTAATATAGAATGTTTAAAAAAATTGGGTGTACAGAATATTATTTCTTTATCCGCAGTTGGTAGTCTTAGAGAGGATTATAAACCAGGAGACTTTGTTGTTGTTGACCAATTTATAGATAATACATATTTGAGAAAAAAAACTTTTTTCGATGATGATTGTATATCGCACGTTTCTATGTCTTCTCCAGTTTGTGAAAACCTGAGAAAAATTTCTTTAAGCAATTTAAAAAAATTAAAACTCAGTTTTCATTCTAACGGTACTTATATCTGCATAGAAGGTCCCCAATTCTCCTCACTTGCGGAGTCGAATCTTTTTAGGTCATGGGGCTGTGATGTTATAGGTATGACAAACATGCCTGAAGCTAAATTGGCAAGGGAGGCTGGTATATGTTACGCCGCAATATCCATGGTTACTGATTTTGACTGTTGGCACCCTCAGCATGATTCTGTAACTGTTGATCAGATAGTTACGACAATCAACCAAAACTCGAATAATGCATTTAAATTGATAGAAGAATTTTCAAAAATAAAAAAAATTAGCTGCGATGAAAAAATAAAAAATATATCAAAAAACTCATTAATAACTAGAATAGAAAAAATAGAAAAGTCTACTAAGAAAAAACTCAAATTTATTTTCAATAACTTATGAGAGTTAAAAATAAAAAATTTTCTACAATTTGGATAGATAACAGGGAAGTAAAAATTATAGATCAGACTAAACTTCCTTTTGAATTTAAAGTACAAAAATTAAAATCTCTTAGCGACTTTTGTAGAGCTATAAGTGATATGAAAGTAAGGGGCGCTCCGTTAATTGGAGTAACTGCTGCTCTAGGTTTTGCAAAATCAATTGAACAAAATTCTAGTACACTTAATATAAAAAAATGTTACAGGAAACTGTTAAAGACTAGACCTACTGCTGTTAATCTTAAATGGGCATTAGACACAATAAAAAAAAAGTTACTAAAAACAATTCCAGGTAAAAGAGCTAGTTTGGCCATAGAACTTGCGAATTTAATACGAGATAATGATATTGAGAACTGTAAGCAGATAGGTGTCAACGGACTTAAAATAATTGAACAAATATACAAAAAAAAAAAAAAACCAGTAAATATATTAACACATTGCAACGCTGGTTGGTTAGCAACTGTTGATTATGGGACTGCTTTGTCCCCTATTTTTTTTGCTAATCAAGCTCAAATTCCCATACATGTGTGGGTTGATGAGACAAGACCGAGAAATCAAGGAGCTCTTCTAACATCATGGGAGTTAAAGAATGAAAAAATCCCTCACACTGTAATTGTTGACAATGCAGGTGGCCATCTAATGCAAAATGGAAAAGTTGATTTATGTTTAGTTGGAAGTGATAGAACTGCAATGAATGGAGATGTTTGTAATAAAATAGGGACATATTTAAAAGCAATTTCTGCTTATGAAAATAGTATTCCATTTTATGTTGCATTACCTACCTCAACAATAGATCGCAACTTAAAAAATGGTTCAGATATACCAATAGAAATCAGAGATGGAAAAGAATTATCAGATTTGATTTTTGAAAAATCTAAAAAACTATCAACTGGTAGAATTTATAAAAACAAAACTAAAACTTTTAACCCAGCTTTTGACGTAACACCTTCAAAATTTATTACAGCCTTAATAACTGAAAATGGAATTTGTAAAGCTGATTTTTCTTCTATACAAAGAAATTTGAAAATTTAGTTATGAGAATTATTAAAGAAACAATTATTAAAAATTACAACTTACTTTTGCAAAAAGGAATGAATTTAGGCTCCGAAGGTAATATTAGCGTAAAATTTAAAGAAAAAGTTTTTTATCACACCTTCAGGTGTAGATATAAAAAACTTAAAAATTGAAAATATTTCTATAGTTGATTTTGAGGGTAATTATAATAATAAAGTAAAACCGTCTAGCGAGCTTGATTTACATTTATTAATCTATAAAAAACGAAAAGAAATTAACTCAATTGTTCATTGTCACTCCGATTGGGCATCTATTCTTTCTTGTATGAGGAAAAATATTAAAAAATTTCATTATATGATAGCTGAATTTGGAGGAGCTGATATCAAGTGCTCAAAATATGCGACTTTCGGAACAACAAAGCTAGCCAACTTTGTATTCGAAGCATGTCGGAATAGAAAAGGATGCTTGATTGCCAATCACGGACAAATAAGTCTCGGTGAAAATATTGATGAGGCAGTTCATCTTTCTTTAGCATTAGAAAAGTTAGCAAAGCAGTATTATTTTTGTTTGTTATCAAAAAACTTCAAACTTTTAAGTAGTAAGGAAATTAGCAGTGTTTTAAAAAAGTTTGCTTACTATAAGTCTAAACATTAAATTTGAAGTTCATAATATCTCCATCTTTTACTAAATACTCTTTACCTTCTAGCCTAATTTTCCCTTTTTCTTTGCAATTTAATTCACCCTTAAATTCTATAAAGTCAAGGTAATCAATCACTTCAACTTTAATAAAACCACGTTTAAAATCAGTATGAATTTTAGCCCCAGCATCTGGAGCAAAGCAACCTTTTTGACAAGACCAAGCACGAGATTCTTTAATACCAGATGTAAAAAAGGTTAACAAATTTAAGAGGTCATATCCTTCTCTAATAAGTTTTGATAACGATGTTTCCTTTAAGCCAATTGATAGGAGAAATTCTTGTTTTTCTTTTAAGTTTTCAATCAAAGAAATTTCAGATTCAATATCAGCTGAAATATTTAATACTTTTGTAGATGTTTCATTCGCCATTCTTTCTACTTGTTTACTTAGTTCATTTCCTGTTATTATTGAACCTTCATCTACATTACAAACATAAATCATTGGTTTTACAGTTAGTAAATTATAACTTGCAAGTATTTTAGAATCTAATGGTTCTTCAGAACAATTTCTTAAAAAGATTCCATTGTCTAAGTTTTTTTTTGCACTTTCAAGTGTATTTAAAAGTTTAGGGTCAATAACCTTTCCCTTATTTTTTTTTTTTAGATTTTCAATTATATTTTCAACTTTTGAAAGATCAGACAGTAATAGCTCAGTCTCAATGACATTAATATCATTAAGAGGTGATACTTGACTGTCGACATGCGTAATATCTTTATTTTCAAAACACCTAACAACATGAATAAGAGCATCTACAGAATAAAGATTTGATAAGAATTTATTTCCTAGCCCTTCACCCTTACTTGCCCCTTTAACTAAACCAGCAATATCAACAAATTCCAATTGATTAAATATTGTTTTTTCTGATTTAGAGATTTCTGAAATCTTTTTTAAACGTTCATCTTCTACCTGAACTTTTCCAATATTAGGATCAATAGTACAAAATGGATAATTTTTAGATTCAGCGTTTTGAGTTGAAGTTAAAGCGTTAAATAATGTTGATTTTCCAACATTTGGTAAGCCTAATATTCCACAATTAAAACCCATTTTAAAAATTATTTTTAAAAGATGAAAAATCTTTTTTTATAAGATCTTTTAAATTAAGAATTATTTTTTTTTTAATGATCTCAATTATTTCAAGTTCTTCGAGATTAAATTTGTCTAAAACAAATTTTTCCGCATCTATATTTCTTTCTTTATAAAAAGAGTTTTTAATACCTAATTTTATTCTATTAAAGTTAGGTCCTATTAGTTGTATAATATTCTTGATACCATTATGACCCCCATGACCTCCAGACCTTTTTATTTTAATTGAAGAAAACTCAAGGTCTAAGTCATCATGAAAAATAAAAATATTTTCAGTATCGTTAATTTTAAAAAAATTGAAAATTTTTTTTACCGGGTCTCCACTTAGATTCATATATGACATTGGTTTTTGAATCACAATTATTTCGCCGTATAAAGTTTTTTTTGAGTATAAGGAATCAAATTTTTCTGAAAATTCTGGAAAATTAAACTCAGAATGTATCGAATCAACTATATCAAAACCAACATTATGTCTTGTTTTTAAGAACTTTTTACCAGGGTTGCCAAGTCCAGTTATTAAAATCATTTAATTAGAAAACATTATTTTTTTTCGCCATCTTCTGGTTTTTTCTCTTCAGAGGTTTGCTCTTTTGCTGCTTCCTGCTTAGTTTCATCTGCACCAGCTTTTGCTTCGGTACTTTCAACATCCTCTTCAGCAGGTTTTTCCTCTTCAATTTTCATGACTGTCGGTGGCGCAATTGTTGCGATAGTAAAGTCTCTGTTAGAAATTGTGGGTTTAACACCCTCCTCTAAGGTTATTGAGCTAATATGTACGCTATCACCAATTTCTAATCCATCAAGGTTTGCTTCAAGTGATTCAGGTATTTTTGAGACCAAAGTTATAAGTTCGATTTCTCGTCTAACAATATTTAAAACTCCCCCTTGTTTAAGCCCTGGGCAATTATTTTCATTAGTAAATTTTACTGGTACAAATAATGTTACAGTTGTGTTTTCTCCTACTCTAAGAAAATCAATATGCAAAATACTTTCTTTGACAGGGTGAAGCTGCAAATCTTTGGGTAAAACCTTTATAACCTCATCATTGAATTTAACTTCGCATTGCTTAGAAAAAAAAGTGGGATCTTGAATTTTTATTTTTAGGGTTTTTTCATCTAATGCGACAGGGATTGGATCTTTTTTGTCACCATAAATTATTCCAGGTACTTTTTTTTCTTTTCTGATACTCCTGGAACTTCCGGTTCCACTATTTTCTCTTTTGCTGGCAATTATTTGTGAATCCTGACTCATATTTTACTCCTATCAAGCGAACAAACTAGAAACAGATCTATTTTCCGTAATTCTGCCTATTGCCTCTCCTATAAGTGGAGCTATCGACAATTGTTCAATTTTCGCAGAAGCACTTACATCTTCTCGAGCCAGAATACTATCAGTTATTATCATTTTATCAATAGGTGAATTATTAATTCTTTCAATGGCAGGCTCTGATAAAACTCCATGGGTTATGTATGCGTAAACGGATTTTGCTTCCTTATTTTTTAATGCTTTTGCTGCATTTGTTAGTGTTCCTGCTGTATCACAAATGTCGTCAATTAAAATACAATGTTTATTTTTGATTTCACCAATAATATTCATTACTTCCGAGACACTGGCTTTTTCTCTTCTTTTATCAATAATAGCAAGGTCACAATCTACTCTTTTTGCAATTGCTCGGGCTCTAACTACTCCACCAACATCAGGAGATATAATAACAAAGTCTTTTCCTGAAAATTTCTTTTTAATATCATTTATAAAAACTGGTGCAGCAAATAGGTTGTCAGTTGGGATGTCAAAAAAACCTTGAATTTGTCCAGCGTGAAGATCGACCATTAGAGCTCTATCTGCACCAGCCGTACTAATTAAATTAGCAAGTAATTTAGCTGAAATTGGAGTTCTAGGTCCAGATTTTCTATCTTGTCTTGCATAACCATAATAAGGCATAATTGCAGCAATTCTTTTAGCTGAACCTCTTTTAAGAGCATCAATAGTAATTAACAATTCCATCACGTGGTCGTTGGCAGGAAAGGATGTTGATTGAATTACAAAAACATCTTCACCCCTAACATTCTCTTGAATTTCAACAAAGATTTCTTTATCTGGAAACTTTTTAATTGTGGCATCAACTAATTTGACACCTAGATATTTAGCTATACTCTCAGATAGAGGTTTATTACTGTTACCCGAAACCAGTTTCATAATTATCTTTTATACTAACTAAACTGATTTGCCTACCACAATTTTTAATTCCTTTTTTGCAATAGTATCTAAAACTAAAAAAATCTTTAAAGTTTTTATATGTATCAATTTCAGAAATATTAAAATCACGTATTCCACAATTAATTATTTTGTCTGCAATAAGTAAACTAAAATTAAAATAAAGGTTTCTTTTCATTGATGAAATATATTTATCCGAATCAACCTCGAGTTTTTTTAAGTTAACTAGAAAGTCATTTTTTACTTCAAATGATTCTTTTCTCAAGTGTGGACCTACATCAACAAAAATATCTTCTTTACATTCACCCTTTTTTAAAAAAAAATTTATTGCATTTTCTATTATTCCTGAAAAGGTTCCTTTCCATCCTGCATGGATAATTCCAAAATATTTTTTTCCTAAAATTACTATTGGGGCACAGTCTGCAGTTAAAACGCCAAGAATTAAATCTTTTCTATTTGAAATAATCCCGTCAGCATTTAAAGTTTGACTATTTGGTTTCTCAACGAAAATTACTTTGTTGGAGTGAATTTGATTCATTAAAATTATTTTTTTTTTGTTACAAAATTTTTTAAGAACATATTCCCTGTTCTTTTTTACATATTTATCTTCATCCCCTTTATTGTATGCACAGTTTAACGTACTGAAGTTTTTTTTACTTACTCCACCATTCCTAGTAAAAAAACAATATTGAAAATTTTTATTTAAAATAATTTTATTCTTTTTAGGCATCAGAAAAAGTTTAATTTAATTTGTTTTTTAGTCACAAAATTACATTTTATCAGACTCCCCATGCCTTTAGCATCGGTAAGTCTAGTAAATTGAGAGTTTAATATTTCAAATTGTGTTTTAGATTGTAAATTTTTTGATAATTTAATGAATCTTTCATTTATTCCATTAAAAAATAAAAATTTCTTTTGTGTGATAGGTCCATGAAAAAGCAAATCTGATTTAATAGCTTGCTGCTTAATTTCTTCAAAATCAACGTGATAAGTGATGTCCGAGTCATAGAGATTGCTTAGAAAGTAGCTTTTTTTTTTTTTAAATATTGATTGCAAGGTGTCAATTTTCTTTTTTTTTAAAGGACCGTAATCAAAAATAAGTAAACCGCCTCCAAATTCTTTTAAATGACTAAAAATTCTTTTCAGGTAAAGATTAGCGTATGGTGATATTTCATCTATATCTCCACTTTTACCTTGATTTTCTTCAAATTTTAGGAAAGTATTTTTTTTTAAGATCAGTTTTAATTTATCGTCAATTAAACCCACTCTTCGTTCAAACCAGCCCTCCGATGTCTTTTCAAATTGATTAATCGGCAAAGCATCAAAAAATTCGTTTGCTATAAAAAAGATTGGCCTTGGAGGAAAAGTTAGCTTTTTAATAAGTGAAATATTTATGTCATTTGTATTTTTTTTTATGTTATTTTTTAGACTATTTGATTTTTCAAATAAATAAAAATTAAGTTTATCTTTAATTAATTTATTGAGGTTTTTCGATAGATCCTTTGTTAGAGTTCCATTTCCAGGACCTAATTCACAGAAATCCCTGATATTTCCAATTTTTTGATTAATAGAAGCTATGAATATTGAAATACATTCACCAAAGAGTTGACTAATTTCTGGCGCTGTTACAAAGTCAGTCCCTATTCTATTTTTTTGGTAGTATCCGTGATTTTTTTCATAAAGACAAAGAAAAATAAATCTACTTAAAGAAAGTGTCTCACCTTTCTTAAAGGTATTATATATTTTAGAGTTTTTTTTCATTTCTTAAAAAAATTATTCCAATAATTAACATTGGAACTGTAAGAACTTGTCCCATTGAAATATTATTAATAATAAATCCTATATGTGAGTCTGGTTCCCTAAAAAACTCTAAATTAAATCTAAAAAAACTATAAAATATTAAAAATAAAGCATATCCATTAAATTTATTTCTTATATTGCTTCTAACAAAAATATTAAGAATTATAAAAATAATTAAACCTTCTAAAATTGCTTCGTAAATTTGACTAGGGTGTCTAGCTAACAATTCTGATTTATACAATATACCCCATGTACCATCAGTTGGTCTCCCCACAAGTTCAGCGTTAACAAAGTTTGCTAATCTACCTAAAAAAATTCCTATCGGTGAACTATACGCAACCAAGTTAGCCAGTTCATTAAATTTAATTTTTTTAACATTTGAATAAAAAATAATTATAAGGATTACTCCAAGTAAAGCTCCATGAAAAGACATGCCACCTTGCCAAATTTTTAAAATTTCAACTGGATTTTCTAAATAAAAATCCAAGTTATAGAAAACAACATATCCTAACCTACCTCCAATCAAAACAGCAATTATAAGCCAAGTAATAACATCGTCGATTGTAGATAATGTTAGGTTCAATAATTTTTTTTTTACTAAATATTTTGAGTAATAAATACAAAAAATAAAGCCAATAACATAAGCTAAAGAATACCAATAAATTTTAATAGAAAAAAACTCAGCTGCTACTGGGTTTAGGTTGTGTTCATAAATCATAATTTATCAGTCTATAATTAAGTGATTTCTAATGTAGTCTCTAATTCCGTCTTCTAATGAAAAAAATTTTTTTTTATACCCTGTTTTCCTTAGCTTTTTTATATTAGCCATTGTGAAATATTGATATTGTTCCCTTATATTTTTGGGGGTGTTGATGTACTTAATTTTATTTTTTATATTTGAATTTTTAAAAACCGAACAAGCTAAGTCATAAAAGCTTCTTGGTTTTCCAGTTCCTACATTAAAAATTCCATTTATATCTTTCTTATCAACAAACCATTCTATAATATTTACAACATCTTTAACATATATAAAGTCTCTCATTTGCTCGCCGTCTTTATACCGAGGGTTATGTGATTTAAAAAGTTCAACAGTTTGATTTTTTGAAACTTTCTGAAAAATCTTAAGCACAATACTTCTCATTTCAGATTTATGAAATTCATTCGGTCCATATACATTAAAGAACTTAAGCCCAACGTATTGAGGTGGGGTTTTTTTTTGATTAACTATAAATTTATCAAATAAATGTTTAGACCATCCATATAGATTTAGGGGTATTAATTTAGAAAGGTAATTATTTTTTTCTTGATCTTCAAAGTTATTGGAACCATCACCGTAAGTTGCTGCAGAGGAAGCATAGATTAATCTCTTTTTATTTTCAACACACCACGACCAAATAAACAATGATAGATTAATATTATTATTTATTATTAATTTCGCATCTGTTTCTGTTGTTGATGTAACAGCACCAAGATGAATTATCAAATTTATAGATTTATTGTGTTTATTTAAAAATAATTCAAGATTTTTAGGAGAAACTTTTTTTAAATTTTTATTTTTAAAATAGTGAGCGTTTTCATAATTCTCCCAATCAACAGAAACAATTTCCTGGGTATTTTGGCTTTCAAGAAAATTTACTAGGTTAGAACCAATAAACCCAGCTCCTCCAGTCACTACTATCATAAAATGAACCTTAAATTACGAGAGCACTCGTAAAACAAAAAAACTAATAACATATGTGGTAACAATAAATCCAATAATATTAAATAAGTAAATATTTTTTTTATTAGTACCTTTTCTTAAAGATCTATGTAACCAAACTAACCAAAAAATGAAAATTATAAAGTAAAAAAATAACAAAAAAATAATGAGGGAATCTTTAAGCATTTAACTATATGTTGTGTATCAAAGGAAATTTACTACCAATTGTTGTTGTTTAAAATAAATTTATATACTAATATTATGTTGTGGATTTTTTTAGTCAAAATAAAATAGTATCTTATGCAAATCCAATAGATTGTATCGAGGATCATATTTATAAATTTGATGTTGAACCTTTAAGATACTCTGCGGACCATTTGGGTTTAAAATTTAATGGTTCATGGTCTAAATATGAAATAGCAATTGTTTGGAATGAAACCAATAAAATAATTAATTTTAGTGCTTGTTATGATTTTAAAAAAAAAACCAAAATTACTAAAGAGATTTATTCGCTTATCTCATCAATAAATGAAAAAATAAACTTAGGTTACTTTCACTATTGTTCTCAGCACAGAACTATTTTTTTTAAGTATCAGGTTTCTACTAAGGGATTAAATTATATGACACTAGAACAAATAGAAAACTTTTTGAGTGTAGTTGTTAAAGAATTTGACAGATTTTTTCCAATTTTTCTAGCTTCTTCTTCAAGAAAAAAT
>CACAXP010000016.1 GCA_902536485.1 uncultured Alphaproteobacteria bacterium
GTCTCATATGCAATCACTAAATAATATCAGTTTTTTTTTAATGTGTTCGATTGCTTTGTTCAGTACTTCGGATTCATTGATTTTACTCGTGTTTATAAATTGACTATCTGCAGTTTTGATTAAAGGGGATATTTTTCTTCTTTTATCCTGAAAGTCTCGTTGAATGAGATCTTTTAAAATTTCATTATAACTACTTGCAGGCAAATCTAGTTGTGAAACTCTTCTTTCAGCCCTAATCTTAATATCTGCGTCAATATAAAATTTAATTTCCGCATTAGGTACAATTACGCTTGTAATATCTCTTCCATCGATAACAGAACCAATTCCGCTAGGCGGATTATTAGCAAATTTTCTTTGCAATGAAATAAGTTTTTCTCTTACAAATTCGAGCCTTGCTATTTCAGACGAAATTTTTGTTATTTCTTCGGATCTTAAATTCATTAGTTTGATTTTTTTCTTATCAAGTAAAATATTTAGATCAATATTAATTTCTCTAAGCATTTCTAAATCTTTATTTAACTTCAAAAACTCATAAGCAAGTATTCTATACAATAACCCTGTATCCAGATGATCAAAGTTGAGAACTTTAGCAATTTTTTTTGCTAAAGTGCCTTTTCCTGATCCTGCCGTACCATCAATAGCAATAACTGGTTTTTTATTTTGAAACATTACTTATTTTTGCATTTAAGCCGTTAAAAATTTCTTTAAATTTAGGAAAAGAGGTTTTTATCATTGAAGAATCGTCAATTGTAATACTTTTTTCAGCTGCTAGACCAAAAGTAAGCATTGACATTGCTATTCTATGATCACTTTTTGTAACAACATAATTACCTCCTTGTTGTTTTTTATTACCCGTAACTTCGAGAGAATCTTTTTTTTGATCTAACACCACCCCAGCATCTTTTAAAGCAATAGCCATGGTTTCTAAACGGTCGCTCTCTTTGAATTTAAGTTCTTCAAGACCTTTGAAAGTAGACTTTCCAGAGGCGTAGGAAGCAGCTACAAAAAGTATTGGAAATTCGTCAATTAATCTCGGAGCAAGGTTTGAGTCTACTTCAGTAGAAACTAGGTTTGAGCTTTCTGCCATAATATCTCCTACTATTTCTCCGTTTATGATTTTTTTGTTAAAAATATTTATGCTTGCGTTCATGTTTTTTAAAACCTCCAAAAGCCCAGTTCTAAAAAAATTAAGTCCTACATTTTCAAGTATGATTTTACTTTGCTTTGTAATTAAAGCAGCAACTATTAAGAAAGCTGCTGAGCTAAAATCTCCCGGCACAAAAATATCTTTGGGTTTTAAAAAATTTGGAGATTTTAAAGTAATAACATTTTCGTGCTTTTTTATATTAGCTCCTAGATATTTGAGAAGAATTTCTGTGTGGTCACGACTTGGAAACTTTTCTTTAAGTATAGTGGTTCCATTTAAATTTAAGCTTGCTAGGAGGATTGCACTTTTAACTTGGGCCGACCCTATTTCCAGAGAATATTTTATAGGCATGGAAGAATCATTATTACTTTCAAGCTTTATTGGGAGATAACCATTATTGTGTTTAACCAACACATTCATTCTTTCAAGTGGTTCAATAATTCTCATCATTGGTCTAGCTGAAAGAGATTCGTCGCCTGTAAAATGTACATTCATATTTCTTGTAGATAGCAAACCAATGAGAAGTCTCAAACCGGTTCCAGAATTACCAAGAAATAACTTTTTTTGAGGATCGTCAAAAAAACCACCCTGTCCAAATACCTCAAACTTATCACCTTTCTTTAAAATTTTTACCCCAATTTTTTTTAAACAATTTAACGTATTCTTAACATCCTCAGATTCTAATAAATTTGAAATCCTTGTGTTTCCAAAGCAAATGGAAGAGATGAGTAATGCTCTAATTGAAATTGATTTATCCGCAGGAACAGATAATTTACCTTTAAGGCATTTACTTTTCAATGATTTAAGAGTAAATGTATTTTTAGTCATTAATTGATTTATAATTTATTTGAACCAGTATGGGAATTGTTAAATGGAAGATTTTGTAAAAGGAGCCAAGAGAAAGTGTACACAGTGTAGTACGTTATTTTTTGATTTTGGGAAATTCCCAATAATTTGTCCAAATTGTGGATATGAATTAACTTCCTTGCTAACCAATGTGTCTAAAAGAGGCAGACCACCAAAAAACACTAAACCTGAAGAAACGATCGAAGAAAAAGAAATTAAAATTGATGAAATTGAGGACGATGAAGTTACTACTAGTTCCGTTGATGAAGAAGATGATGACTCAGTAGAGGATATTATAGAAATTGAAAGAGAAGAAGAATAATTTCTTATAACCGTTGTTTTAGGTTTTATTTTGGATAAACTTTCAACATGATAAAAACTCTTTTTTCATTTGCTTTACTAATGTATTTGACAAGCTGTGGTACAATAGGGGGGGCAATCTCTGGTGTTGGAGAAGACATTAAAGATGTTGGAGATTTTATAAAGTCAGAGTAAGCAATTTTCTAAGCTATGGGGCTGTAGCTCAGTTGGGAGAGCGTCTGGATGGCATTCAGAAGGTCGTCGGTTCGATCCCGTCCAGCTCCACCAGTCTTAAAAAAATCAACAAACAACGTTATGAATTTAATTATCTTATTTATAAATAATTTAATACTTAAAGTATTTAAGGCAATTTCTAGAAAATAAAAAACTGGTGTTATTTTGTTAAGAAAAAGTTGTTGAAAAATAATCGAATATGTAATAAATAATAAATGAACGCTTCATAAGGTTCACTAGTTATCGCTCTTTTTTACGAGGATTTATGAGTAGAATGTCAGTTTTTAACAGCCCTTTTCTTTTAGGATTTGAACAATTTGAAAGGACTATTGATAGAATATCAAAGTTGTCCACCGAGACTTATCCGCCCTATAACATAGAACAAATCTCATCCAATTTACTTAGAATAACCATAGCAGTTGCAGGCTTTGAAAAAGCAGATTTGGAAATCAATCTTGAAGGTAATCAACTGCAAATAAGAGGTTTTAAGAAGGAAGAAAACGGCGAAAGAATTTTCCTCCATAGGGGAATAGCAACTAGGCAATTCCAAAGAAACTTTGTTTTGGCTGATGGAATAGAAGTTGAAGGAGCATCGATGGAAAATGGGTTGTTGTCCGTTGATCTTTCTCAACCAATTAATACTGAAGAATCAAAAAAAATAGAGATAAAAGATAGTTCCAAATCAAATAATGAGAAATTAATTAGTTTAGAAAATGGTAAATCAAATAGACAAAGATAGTATTTTTGAGGAATTTTCTTTAAGTGAGGAAAATTTAAGTTACGCTTTTGTAAAAAAAGAAGTTCATAGCGATGACAACTTTAGTACTTATATTTTTTCAGTATATGGTTCGGACGGAACACTTTTAGCTGCATTTGATTCCAAAGAGGCGGCCATAGGAGCGATAATGCAGTCTGGCCTAAGATATATAAGCCTTCACTAGTTTAAATTTTTGAGAATAAAAATAATATCTCTTCCATATTAGTGGAGCCCCTAAGTCTTTCAATTTTTTGTTTTTTTCTAATAAAGTTTGATATTGAGGAAAGTATTAAGAGATGGTCGGATTCTGAATTTTCCGGAGCGATAATAGAAAAGACTAAATCAATTTTCTTACCATCAGATGCTGAGAAATCTACTCCATCTTTAAGTTTTAAAAAAATAACTTGAGTTTCATTAATTCCATCTATTTTGGTGTGAGGTATTGCAATTCCATTACCAACACTTGTACTACCTAGTCGCTCTCTTTCATTTAGTTTGTCGATTATAAGTGATGATAAAGTTTTATTTTTCTTTGAAAAAATATTTCCAAGAATCTTAAAAACATTTTTTTGACTTTCAGCATGAACGTCAAGAAAAATTGAATCTTTATTAATAAATTCTGAAAGCTTCATTTCATTTTTTTGGGTCTAACCAACCTATATTTCCGTCAGATCTTTTGAATAAAAGATTAAGTCTTTTATTTTTGGTATTTTTAAAAAAAATTGCATTTTGATCATTGAGATCCATTAACATAATCGCTTCGCTTACGGTTAAGGATTTGATAATTTCTTCTGATTCAGCAATAATGACAGGTTCTTTTTCACTACTGTTTAACCTAACTTTTTCTGGATTTTGGATAACGTATTCGCTTGCATTTGTTTCTGTTAATTTCTTGGTTAATTTAGCTCGATGGTCTGTTAATTTTCTATGGTATCTTCTTATTCTTTTTTTTATCTTTTCATTTGCAAGATTAAAAGCACCATAAGCATCATTACTCAAAGAATGTGACTTTACAAAAATTGTTTTTTCAAGGTGAATACTTATTTCACATTTAAAATTAAAAGTATCTTTGGAGAATAATATGCTTGAGCTTATAAAATCTTGAAAGTATTTATTTAAAGTTGAAGTTAATGAGTCAATAGAATATTTTTTTAACGACAATCCAATCTTTGTCTGTTTACCAGAAACTAGTATTTTATTTTTCATTATTAAAAGTTTTGTCCTAGATAGAAGGCTTGAACATTTTTATTATTAACAATTTCATCAGGTTTGCCTTCAAAAAGGACTTTACCCTCAAAAATAATGTATGCTCTATCAACTATTTCCAAAGTGCTCTTTACATTGTGGTCAGTGATCAAAACACCTATGTTATTACTTTTTAAACTTTGGATTAAACTTTTAATATCTTGAATTGCAATTGGATCTATTCCTGCTAGTGGTTCATCGAGAAGAACAAAATTAGGTTTTGCTGCCATACATCTTGCTATTTCTAATCTTCTTCTTTCCCCACCAGACAATGAAAGTGATGGTGAGTTCCTAACATGCTCGATACCAAAATCAGATAATAATTTTTCTAAATTTTTTTTAATTTCATCATCTGTTTGTAAAGATTTTTGTAAAATAGCTAAAATATTTTCTTCAACATTTAAACCTCTAAAAACCGATGACTCTTGAGGCAAGTAACCTATCCCTAATTTAGACCTTCTGTACATTGGAAATTCTGAAATTTCATTTTTGTCTAATAAAATTGAACCAGTTTCACTTCCAATTAATCCCATTATCATATAAAACAGGGTAGTTTTGCCAGCTCCGTTAGGTCCAAGAAGGGCTACAGATTCGCCTCTGTTAAGTTTGATCGAAACATTGTTAACAACCTTTTTTTTGTTATAAGTTTTTGAAATATTATTTATTTCCAACCCTTTATTGTGAACAGCAACAAAAGGTATATTAATTTGATTCATCGGTTTCATAATTATTAGTTTTGTCGATTAATGCTCTAACTCTATTTTCATTAAAATTATCAAGGCTAGGAGCAGGGAGTAATTTACTAATTCCTTTATTCATATCAACCTCAGCGTAATCACCGGTAAGAAAACTTGTTCCTTTTTGTAATTTAACATTACCAAATAATTTACAAATACCAGAATCTTTATTATAAAGAGCTTTATCACTAAATGCTACCTCATTATTAGTCCTAATTGAAACATTTGTAAAACCAAGAATTTTTTTAACATTCATTTTCTCGTCAACTTCATCGATATACCAAATTAGTTTCTCACCTTTGATAATAAACTCTGTATCTTTGACTGCAGTAGCTTTGCCAGACGCTATCGCAACACCCTTATTTCGCCAATATTCCATTTTATTGTTTGATTTAAGCTTATTTTTCTCTGATGTTAAAACAAGGTTTTTTCCAAATATTGCAAAGTAATCTTTTTCTAAATTATATTCAGCAGTATGACCTCCAATAATTTCAAGCTTTTTATCAGTAATTTTTACTTTTCTATGAGCTTTAACTAATTTTATATCCATGGCAGAATCTTCCTCTTCATAATAAAAGGCTTCGATTCTTTCTGATGTAAGCGACATTGAACCACTACTGGCTTTAGCGTTACCGATTGCCAAATATTTTTTTTCGTTTTTGTGCCATTCAATTGCATCTTCAGCGTATATCTCAACAGGATTATCTTTTTTACTGTCGATTAGTTGTTGGGAATGTAGTTCAAAAAAAATAAAAGTTAATAATATTAATAGATACATTCTTATATTTACCTATTTAAAGTGAGGTATGACTTTCCGATAAAAATAACTTTATTTTCTTTGTTAATTATTTTAAATCCTTCTGATTTTATAGTTGAGTCATTTTTTCTTCCTATAACTGATTTATTTCCCGTTAGTATTTGTTTGCTGAAGTCGAATTCTGCAACAGAGGTTTCAAATTTTAAAGAATTTTTATTTGTAAACTCAACATCACCGTTTATAAGTAAGGTTTGATTACTGTTATTAAATATACCTTTATTTCCATAAATATAAAACTTTTCAGAGTTATTTTCTATTTCACCATTAGGTTTTTCTAAATTAAAAATATTATCACTTTCAATGAATCTGGTTGCTTTTTGAGCAGATATTCTAAAAGGTTGTTGTTTTTTATCCAAGCCCATAAAAAGTGGTTTTGTTAAAACCTGAGAAGTTGAGCTAAACTCTTCACTTTCAAATGTGATTAAACTATTTTGGTCTGAACTTTGTTGGGTTGCACTATTAATTATAAGTACTGTGAATATAGAAATTGACAAGAATACTAAAAAATATTTTATTGATTTAATTATTATAGAATACTGCATCTTTATTTATAGGATATCGTGTAAATGAATTATGCCTATTGGTTTTTTCTTTTTTGTTATGAAATAATTTGTAATTGATTGTTTGTTCATAAGTTTGATAGCTTCATCTACTAGAGTATCCGGAGATAGTGTTTTAGGATTTTTGGTCATTATTTCTGTTACTTTTTTTTCAAGTAAGTTTTTTGACATAAATCTTCTTAAGTCACCGTCTGTTATAATTCCTATCAGAGAATTATATTTTTTGGAAAGAACCCCTACACAACCCTGACCCTTTGATGTCATTTCTAAAATTGCTTCACTTACACTTTTATCTTGTTCAATTAGAGGTATAAGTTTATGAGTTTTCATAATATCACTAACCTTCAACAATAGTCTCCCTAACTTTCCGCCAGGATGAAGTTTAAGGAAATCTTTAGATGTAAATCTTCTTTTTCTGAGAAGAGTTATTGCTAGTGCATCACCAATAACTAGTGTACAAGTGGTAGAACTAGTTGGTGCTAATTCTAGAGGACAAGCTTCTACACTTTTAGGTATAAGTAATACTGCAGAGGACTGTTTAGCTAGGGTACTTTTTTCTTCGCTGGTTATAGATACAATTGGAATATTTATTTTTTTGCAAAATAAAATTAAATTTATTAACTCTGAGCTTTCTCCAGAATTTGATATTAAAATCATACAGTCCTTTTTTGTAATCATACCAAGGTCGCCATGGTTGGCTTCGGAAGGATGCAAAAAAAAGGAGGAGGAACCAACTGATGAAAGCGTAGAGGAAATTTTTGAAGCTATATGTCCACTTTTCCCTATCCCAGAGATTATAATTTTTCCGGTAGTTTTATAAAGAAAATTTACCGCCGTTTCAAATTGATTTCTACTTATGCTTTTTTTTAAAAGTTTTAAAGCTTTAATTTCAATGTCAATTACATTCTGTCCAATAGAAAAAGTCATTTTAATTCTTAATGTGAAAAGATATCAATATCATTCCATCCTAAAAAATCTAGTTCTACTCTGGTCGAGAGGAAAGTAAATAATTTTTGTGATAATTCATATCTACCCTCTCTTTTTAACATCGATTGAAGTATTTGTTTAAGTTCTATTAAAAAAATAACATCATTAGAGGCATATTTTAGTTGATTTGAAGATAATTCTTTTGCAGACCAATCTGAAGATTGTTGTGTTTTATTTAAATCTTTGTCTAGAAGTTCTTTACACAAATCTTTCAAACCATGCTTGTCTGTATAAGTTCTAACAAGTTTAGAGGCAATTTTTGTGCAAAAAATGTTTCGACAACTCACTTCAAAAGCTTTTTTTATCACAGCTAGGTCAAATCTTGCATAATGAAAAACCTTAATAATTTTTTCATTTTCAAATAAATTTATGAGATTTTTAGCAGAAATTTTCTTTTGGTTATCGATTTTTTCAAATTTTATCAGATGACATTCATTTTTTGATGTTGCAATTTGTAGTAGGCAAAGCCTATCTCTTACCAAAGAAAGTCCTGTTGTTTCAGAATCTACAGCGACCTCTTCAGTAAATTTTATAGAATCTGGAAGGTCACCTTTGTGTAAATAAACCTTCGTATCACCAAAATTAAAAGTTTTCATTTCTTGAATAATATTAGTTATGATATTACTTAAAAACTAACTTACAAGGAGTTTACGTAAAAAAATGAGCTCTAATTTGAGAGGAAAAAAAGTTGTCGTTTTTGGGGGTAATGGCTTTATTGGTTCACATCTTGTGAATCATTTATGTGAAGAAGCCTGTGAGATAAAAATTGTAACAAAACAAAAAAAACAGAAAAAAAATATTTTTTTTGCAAGTGAACCCGGCCAAGTTTCATTTGAAGAAATTGAGTATGAACAGTCAGCCATAAATAAAGTAATTAGTAATTACGATATTGTTTTTAATTTAGTAGGTATTCTAGCAGAAAATAAAACATCAAAGTTTAAGTTCGTTCATACAGAGATTCCTAGAATGATCGCAAAAAGTGTTAACTTAAATAAAGTTAAAAGCTTTATTCATGTTTCTGCACTAAATGTTGATATCATTAAAGATTCTAAATATGCGTTATCAAAATATAAAGGAGAGATTGAATTAAAAAAAGAATTTTCAAATGCAATAATTGTAAGGCCAAGTGTTGTTTTTGGAAAGGGAGATAACTTTACAAATTTTTTTTCTAAGATGTCAAAATTCAGTCCCTTTCTTCCTTTGATAGGAACCCCTTCTATAAAATTCTCTAAGAATATCTTTAAAATTTTAAACTTTGAAAAAAAAGTTAGGTTTCAACCTGTATATGTTGGTGATTTATCAAAATTTTTGATAAAAATGATTGAAAAGAAAAATAAAACTTACGAGATCACGGGACCTTCAATTAAATCATTTAGCCAAATCTTTGATTTAATCTTAGAACATAAAAAACGAACACGACTTTATTTCCCCCTTCCTTTTTTTCAAGCAAAAATGATAGCTTTTTTTCTAGAACGTTTACCTGGATCACTTTTAACTAGAGATCAAATTACATTACTGAAATACGACAGTATTTCAAAAAAAGGATTGAGTAATCTAAAAACAGTTGTAACTAACCCTTTGAGTATGGAAACTGCACTTAAGACTTACCTTTAGATTTGTATTACTAAATTTTCCTTGTTTTTTTTAAGTATTTTTTAATATTCTGATACGTTGTCAATTTTAAATTAGCATACTCTTTTTTTGCTTTAGTGTTATCTACTTTTGGTGTTATGTAATCATAACTCCCAAATTTGACATTACTTAAATTCAAGCTTTTTTTAAGATCAATCAATTTTATATTTTTATTTGCTGAAACATTAAAAATCCCAAATTTTTTCTTCTTTATTATAATTTCTATAAAATTTAATAAGTCTTCATAAAGAATATAATTTAAAGTAGAGCTGGAGGATAATGAGATCCTTTGATTATTATTAGCAATTATTTTTTGAATTGAATTAATTCTTGAAGATTTATCTAAAAGACCTGCGACTCTTAAAATGGTAAATCTTTTTGAAGATTTCTGAATGAAGTTTTCACTCATGATTTTTAAAAATTCATAATTATTTCTTGTTTTAATTTCAAAGTTACTTTTTTCATTGTAAATCTTGTGAGACTGTGGGTAGATTCCTATCGAAGAGATAAAGATGAAATGCTTAAAGTTTAAATTTAATAGCTCAGTTGTAAGAAAAAAATTATCATATGAAAATTTGTTAAAATTCTTTGATAAAATGCTTTTAGAGGAATTACTAGCGCAGTGTATGATCACATCATAACTTTTGTCCAGGTCGCACAATTTTAAACTTCTGTCAAATTTATAAGTATTAAGTTTTTTAGCAATAAATTTACCAAACCCTCTACTTGTCCCAGTTGTTAAAATTTTTTTTGATTTTAAAGTCATAAAATTTAGAATTTATAAAAGAAAGATTAATTATTTATAGGTTTAATATACAAAAAATAAGTAAATTAGAACTCCTCCAAATACTATCCTATAAACTGCAAAAATTAAAAACGATGAATTCTTTACCCAAAAAATTAAAAATCTTAAAAAAATCAAAGAAAAGATTAGACTAAAGCAGAAAATTCCAATTGAATGTAAATTGAGGTATTCGGTCAACAAAAAAATCTCTTGATTTTGTTGAATTACAAAGACAGTTGCTGCAAAAACAACTGGTACACTTAAAAGGTTTGAAAAAAAAACTGCAAAATTTCTATTATAACCAAAAAAACGAAGTAAAATAATAATTGAACCTGATCTACTAACCCCAGGTATAAGAGCAAGACACTGAAAAATACCAACGTATAAAGAAGTTAAAAAATTCATTTCCTGACTTCCTTTAACAGTTAAACAAAACCGGTCAAAAAAAAAGAGAACAATACCAAAAGAAATGCTGGTTATTCCAATTATTAAAAGGAGGCTTTTATCACTATAATTAAAATATTTAGAAAAAAAAAATCCACACAGTAATACAGGAAATGTAGCTATTATAAGCTGAATTAACAAAGTCGAATTTTTGTCAATATCCGGTCTAACTATATGTCGTAAAGAAATTAGTAATGAAAAAATTTCCTTTCTGTAATACAAACTTACCGCAACTAAAGAACCAGCATGTGCTATTACATTAGCTTCAAGCACAGTAATATTGGACATAATATTTATATTAAAAAAATTATTAAAAAGAATTAGGTGACCCTGAGAGCTTACAGGAATGAATTCTGTAAAACCTTGAAGTAAGGCAAATAGAATGATCAAATGCATAATAATTCCCGTATCTATTTTACATCATACATAAAAAAAAACTAAAAACTAAAAATTTCTTTAAAAAATAAAAATGATCAATACAATTCACTTTATGAATATTAGAAATTTTGATTTAAATCTGCTTATAGTTTTTAAAACACTTTTTGAAGAAAGAAATGTTACAAGAGCCAGTAAAAAAATTGGAATAACACAGCCTGCAATGAGCAATGCTCTAAACAGGTTGAGATATCTTGTTAGTGATGAATTGTTTATTAGAGGACCTAAAGGTATGAGACCAACCCCCAGGGCTGTAGAACTTTCAATGCCGATTAAAGGTGCATTGAACAACCTTGAATTTGCTTTGTCTACAATTAATTTTAATCCAGAAACAGCTGAAAAACTTTACAGAATATCTATCTCTGATGACGTTGCTCCTTTAATAATTCCTAATTTAGTAAGTTTTCTTGAAAAAAAATCACCTAAGTCTTCTCTCAGGATAAGATCAGAACAAGGTTCAGCAGCTGTTAAATTACTTGATAGTAATGATATTGATTTTGCAATTGGTAGATTTGAAATTGTACCAAATAGATTGGGATTTCTTGAACTTTTTATAGAAAATTATGTTTGTATGATGAATAAATCTCACAATTTATCAAAAGAAAAAAGACTTTCAATCGAGCAGTACCTTTCTTCAAAGCATCTCAGAGTTGCGCCACATGACGCTCCAATAGCTCCGATTGATAGGTCACTAAGTCAGCTTAACCTTGAAAGAGAAATTTTTGTGAGAATAGACTTAATAACAATGGCTCCACTAATTTTAAAAAATTCTGACTTAATACTTACTTTACCTTCTAAAACAGCTCAAAGAATGGCTAAAAATTATGGTTTTATAATTGCAGATTTACCAATAGAATTGGAGAAAAGGAAAACAAAATTAATATGGCATAATGAATTATCAAGTCACCCTTCTTTTGATTGGATAAAAAAACAAATCAAAGTAGATCTATGCTAAAATTTATTTTTTTTGGTGCAGGATACTGCTCAAAATATATAATACCTTTACTGCCAAAAAATTGTGAGATTATATGTACTCACAATCTTAAAGTAAAAGAAAATTCTGACGATAAAAAGTATAATTTAAAAAGACTGTGTTTTAATGATTTTTTAAAGGATAAAGAAACATTATTAAAAGATGTTTCATTTATTTTAAATTCAATACCTCCAACAGAGCTTGGTGATGTTGTAATAAATAATTTAAAAGAAAACATTTTAGAAAACAAAGAAAAACTCAGGTGGTTTGGTTATTTTTCTTCTACCAGTGTTTATGGTAACTATAACGGCGATTGGGTTGATGAAAATTCTAATCTTATTCCTAAAACATCAAGAGGAATTCTAAGAAAACAATCTGAAGCTGATTATCTTAACTTATTCAGACTGAATAGTATACCTATTCATATTTTTAGACTCCCAGGAATATATGGACCTGGTCGATCAGTTTTTGATAAAGTCAGAAACGGTCAATTAACAGAAATAATAAAAAAAGGCCACTTTTTTTCTCGTGTTTATGTTGAAGATATTGGATCGGCAATCAACAAAAGCATTAAAAATCCAACTCCTGGTGAAATTTTCAACTTATCTGATGATATGCCCTGTCAATCAAGTGAAATTGTAAGATATGCTGCATCCTTGATTAAAATTTCTAAAATTAAAACTCTAAATTATGATGACACTAAATTAAACGAAAAAATTAGAAGTTTTTATTTTGATAATAAAAGAGTTAGAAATTTGAAAATAAAAAAAATATTGGATTGGACACCTAAATATGGAAATTATAAATTAGGGCTTAAAAGAATACTTGAGATTTAAATATGAAAACAATTCTACAAATACTTCCATCTCTTGATAAAATTAATGGGGGTGTTGAAAGAGGTACCTTAGATGTAGCCAGAGAGCTTTCGAAAAGAAAATATAATTCTGTAATTATTTCATCAGGTGGAGAAATGGCAGATAGATACAAATATAAAGGAGTAAATCATCACAAGATAGAGATTAATAAAAAAGGTTTGATTAATTTTTTATCATCGCGAGGAAAATTCAGAAAACTACTAGATGAAATTAAACCTGACTTAGTACATGTAAGAAGTAGATGGCCATCTTTTTGCTTTACTTCTGAGATAAAAAAAAGAAAAATTCCTTATGTAACAACTTACCACGGTACTTACAGTGGTAATAAAAACTTTCTCAAAAAATCTTATAATAAGGTGATGACTTATGGAGATAAAATTATTTCAATTTCAAAATTTATTGACGACCACATTAGACATTTTTTTCCAGAAGTTAAAAACAAACTTGTACAAATAAACCGCGGTATAGATACTAAAAATTTTGATCTAAACTCTGTATCTCAAATTCGGAAAGAAAAAATTTTAAGTGATTTATCTATACCTGAAAGATCACATATTATTTTATTACCAGGAAGATTATCTTCATGGAAAGGACAGATTATTGGTATTGATGCATTGGACTATGTTTTAAAAAAGAACCCTCATCAAAATATTGTAATGTTACTAGTTGGGTCCGAAAATAAAAAAGGTAAATTTACAAAAAAAATTAAGAAAAGGTTAGAAAGATTGAAATTAACCGACAGGGTAATCTTTTGTGGAAATATTTCTGACATGGCAACTGTTTACTCAATCTCAGATATTGTTTTATCAACCTCAATTGAACCTGAAGCGTTTGGAAGAATTTCTGCAGAGGCTTCTTCTATGACTAAGCCAGTGATTGCCTCAAATCATGGAGGGTCTAGAGAAATAATAGAGAATAATCTTTCTGGATGGCTGGTTAATCCGAGTGACCCGGAGGCTCTTGGTGAAAAAATTCTTCACGTATTAAATTTGGAACAAGGAAAAAAGGATTTGATTGGGAGTAACGCAAGGAAGAGAATCATTCAAAAATTTAATTTAAAACAAATGCTAGATAAAACCATTAATGTTTATGAGGAACTAATTGAAGCAAAAGAAAATTTTGGTAATTAAATTTGGTGGATTAGGTGATGTGGTTCTGTCACTTGACGCAATGTATTCAATCTACAAGCACTTTGGTAAAAACATTTCATTATTAACAGAGAAACCTTTTGATAAACTTTTAAAAAAGTCAAGATGGTTCGAAGAAATATTTACGATAAAAAGATCAAAGCTTTATTTTTATGATATCTATAAAATTCGAAAAAAAATTAACCCAGTTTGTTTTACTGACGTATTTGATCTTCAAACGTCAAAAAGATCATCTCGCTACTTAAAAATTTTTAAAAAATTGGATTGTGATACTAATGGTATTGGTAAGTATTCAAAAACAAAACATTTAAATGCTGAACGTAATAATATGCATACAATTGAAAGACAAAAAGATCAGTTAAGTTTTTCTAAAGTAAAGTTTTTTAGTAGACCAAATTTATCTTGGTTTTATAATATATCTAATAGATTTAACATTATTGGAAAGTATGCACTTGTAGTTCCTGGAGGCTCGGGAAAAAGACTAAATAAAAGAATCCCAATAGAAATTTTTTTTGAAATAGTCTCTCTCCTAATCAATAAAAATATCAAACCAATACTAATTGGTGCAAAAGATGACTTTAGTGTCTGCAAGAAAATTGAAGAAAGGTTCCCTGAAGTGCAAAACCTTTGCTTACAAACTAGTTACTTTGATATTGCATCTTTAGCTACTAATTCATTATTTTCTATAGGAAATGATACTGGTCCTATTCATATAATTTCTAGAGCAAACAAAAAAACTGTCGTCCTTTTTACTAAAAATTCTGACCCCCATCTTTGTGGTCCAATTGGTAAATTTACAGAAACCTTAACTTTTGATAACACTAATGGATCTTTCAACGAACTTGTACTAGAAAAAATTATGAAAGTTATTTCACCATGATCAATATTGACATAACAATACATTTACTCTAATTAAAATAATGCCAAAAATTACCTTCCCTGACGGAAAGCATAAAAAATATGAGTCTGGTATAACAGGAAGTGATATCGCCACAGATATTTCAGTATCACTCTCCAAGGAAGCAGTTGCGATTCTTGTAAATGGTGATCAAAAAGACTTATCTGACCCTATTAATGAAGATGCCTTAGTGAATATAATTACCACAAAAGATGAGTTGGGCCTTGAAATAATGCGTCATACAACTGCTGCACAAGTTTTGGCGAGAGCCATTAAAAATATTTATCCAGAAGCAAAGTTAGCCATAGGACCAACAATTGAAAATGGTTTTTATTATGATGTCTTATTAAAAAATTCAATTTCGTCTGCTGATCTATCTGCTATTGAAGATGAAATGAAAAAAATAGTGAAAGAGGGCCATTTAGTAAACAAACAAATAAAAAATAAAAATGAAGCTATCGAATTATTTGAAAAACTTAATGAGCCTTACAAGGTACAAATAATTAATGATTCACTCCAAGAAAATGATTTTCAAATTTACCAACAAGGCGAGACCAATTTTTTTGATTTGTGTAAAGGTCCCCATCTTCCAAATTTAAAGTTTGTAGGCGAGTTTAAATTGACAAAAGTATCTGGAGCATACTGGAAAGGTGATTCGAAAAATGAAATGCTACAGAGAATTTACGGCACAGCGTGGAGAAATAAAAAAGAATTAGATTCATACTTATTCATGTTAAAGGAGGCGGAAAAAAGAGATCATAGAAAGATAGGAAAAGAAATGGATCTTTTCCATTTTCAAGATGATGCACCTGGATCAGTCTTTTGGCATTCTAAAGGTTGGCTAATTTTTAATGAACTTGTAAATTATATGAGGCATAAACAAGAAAATTCTGGCTACACTGAAATTAGTACTCCAACAGTTTTAGATAGGTCTCTTTGGGAAAAGTCTGGCCATTGGGAAAAATTTCAAGACAATATGTATCTTGCTAAAACTAATGATGAAAAAGTCTTTGCATTGAAACCAATGAACTGTCCTGGAGGAATACAAATATATAATAATTCATTAAGAAGTTACAGAGACCTTCCACTAAGGATTGCAGAATTTGGAAAAGTTTTTAGGTTTGAACCTTCTGGTGCACTTCACGGACTAATGAGAGTGAGAGAATTTACTCAAGATGATGCTCATATTTATTGTTTAAAAGAACAGATGGAAGAAGAATGCGAAAAGGTTATTAATTTAACTTTGGATATATACAAAGATTTTGGATTTGAGAATGTTAAGATTAAATTTTCTGATAGACCAAAAAAAAGAATTGGCGATGATGATACATGGGATTTTCTTGAAAAATCATTACTCAGTTCTCTAAAAAATTTAAATTTAGAATTTAATGTTAATAAAGGGGAGGGAGCTTTTTATGGACCAAAAATTGAATTTGTATTAGTTGATGCCATCGGAAGAGAATGGCAATGTGGAACACTGCAAGTAGATTTAAATTTACCTCCGCGGCTGGGGGCAAATTTCATAGATAAAGACGGTTCTAAAAAGCACCCAGTAATGTTACATAGAGCTTTTTTTGGATCCTTAGAGAGATTCATTGGAATTTTAATAGAAAATTATGCTGGAAGATTACCCAACTGGCTTGCGCCAGTACAAGTTGCTATAGCTACAGTTAATGATAATTGTATAGAGTATTCAAAAACTATAGCTAATCATCTCAGTAAAAACGGTATAAAATTTAAATTTGATTTTAGAAATGAAAAATTAAATTATAAAATTAGAGAGTTATCACTTGAGAAAGTCCCACACATTGCTGTGATAGGTGAAAAAGAAATCGTAGATAAAACAATTTCACTAAGATCATATCCAGAGAATAATTTAGCTTCAATGCAATTAAAAGAATTTCTAAAAAAAATAAAAAATTCTTGCAGTATAGAATAATTTATGACTAATCTGTTGTACAATAGTACTTTAAAGAAAGGTGAATGAGAAAAATATGCAAATAATTAGATTATGAACAAGATTTCTTTCAGTTCAAATCGTGGCCCTGCGGTCAATAAGTCCATATCGGCTAAATCAGTCAGAGTGATTACAGATAACGGCGAAATGTTAGGTGTTCTTCAAATAGAAGAGGCCCTAAAGATTGCTTCAGAACAAGGGTTAGACCTTGTAGAGGTTTCACCTAAAGCTAATCCTCCAGTATGTAAAATAATTGATTATGGGAAATACAAATATAGAGTTCAGAAGAAACAAGCTGAAGCTCGAAAAAAACAAAAAACATTTGAAGTTAAAGAGGTCAAGCTTAGACCAGGAATTGAAGATCATGATTATGGAGTAAAACTAAAATCCATTCAGAGATTTCTTAATGATGGAGACAAAGTTAAGATTACACTTAGATTTAAGGGTAGGGAAATGGCCTACCAGCAAAGAGGTATGGAAATACTAAAAAAGTTAGAAGCTGCTATTGAACAAGTAGCAAAGATAGAACAAGTTCCAACCCTTGAAGGTAAACATATGATTATGGTTGTGGCACCAAGGTAGATTTATTAATTAAATCATCCTTGCATTGAAAAAAAAAAAATATATAAATATAAAAAATTTATATTACCAAAAATTAAAATAGACTATGCCAAAAATTAAGACAAAAAGCGGAACCAAAAAAAGATTCAAAACAACCGCTACAGGAAAAGTTGCAATGTTTTCGAGCGGCAAAAGGCATAACCTGACTAAAAGAACAAAAAAAATGAAAAGATCAGCAAAGGGTCCAGTTATAATGTCAAAGCAAGATACAAAAATAGTTAAAAAATACATGAATTCAAAAATTTGATGAGGTAATTATGTCAAGAGTTAAAGCAGGTGTTATCACTAGGAGAAGGCACAAAAAAATAATCAAAAGAGCTAAAGGATACTATGGCAGAAGAAAAAATACTTTCAAGGTTGCCAACCAGGCAGTGGAAAAGGCTGGTCAGTATTCATACAGAGATAGGAAAGTAAAAAAAAGGCAATTTAGAAGCCTTTGGATTCAAAGAATTAATGCTGGTTGTAGATTACACGGAATAAAGTACTCTTCATTCATTAATGGGTTAAAAAAAGTAAACCTCCACTTCAATCGAAAAGTCCTTGCTGATTTAGCAGCCCAAGAACCTGATTCATTTAAAGAAATTGTAGCTAAAGTTAAAACAGGCTGATAATTTATACTTAATGAAAAACTACGACCAACTTATTGACTTAGCATTAGTTGAATTGGAAAGTTGTGAAACCCTAAATTCATTAGAAAAAGCAAGACTTAAATACTTTGGAAAAAACGGTGAGGTTACAAGTATACTTAAAAATCTCTCCAATCTTTCTGAAATAGATAAGAAAGAAGTCGGAAAAAAATTTAATTTATTCAAACAAAACTTTTTTAAGAACTTAGAAAAAAAAAAAAATGTAATTGAACAAATTCAAGTTGCTCAAAAACTACAAAAAGAACAAATTGATGTATCTCTTCCAACGCGGGAGGAAGAAAAATTAAATTCTAAAATTCACCCGATTACTCATACAGCGAATGAAATTGTCTCTATATTAGGTAGTATGGGTCTGAATTACGATGAAGGACCAGATATAGAAAACGATTTTTATAATTTTACCGCTTTAAATATTCCTGAAAATCATCCTGCAAGAGAAATGC
>CACAXP010000017.1 GCA_902536485.1 uncultured Alphaproteobacteria bacterium
CTGATTAAAATATTGACTTATCATTTTATAAGTATGACCACATTCTCTAAAAAATATAATCTTATCAATCAACATTTTTTGATATGGAGAGTATGGATAAGAATTCAGTCTTATGTTTGATATCTTATAGTGAATTCTGAGGGTGATGTTTGTATAATCTCTAAAACTATACATACAAAACGAAATCATTCCACGGTAACAGACTTAGCTAAATTTCTTGGTTGATCCACATCAGTACCCTTTCGAACTGCAACATAATAAGCAATAAGTTGAACTGGCAACGCATATAAAATGGGCTGAACAAATTCATTAACATTGGGTAATACAATTTTTTTTAAAGTTTCTTCATCTAATTTTTTTTCTCCATTTTTGTCGGTTATGAGAATTACATCTCCTCCTCTAGCCATAATTTCTTGCATATTTGATACATTTTTCTCAAATAAAAAATCTTTTGGAGCAATAATAATAACAGGTACTTTGTCGTCTACCAAAGCTATTGGACCGTGTTTCATCTCTCCTGAGGCATAACCTTCCGCATGGATGTACGAAATTTCTTTTAACTTTAGCGCACCCTCCATTGCGATTGGGAAAGAAATACCTCTTCCTAAGAATAAGGCACTTTTAGCATTTACAATTTTTTTACTTATTTCATTAATTTTTTTACATAACTCTAAGATACTTGACATATTTGAAGGTACTTCAAGTAAACTCTCTGTTAATTCAAACTCTTTTTTTTTTGTTATTTTTTTTTTTTCTCTAGCCATTACCAAGCAGATACATGCTAAAACACTTAGTTGAGCAGAAAAAGCTTTAGTGGAAGCCACACCTATCTCTGGACCAGCTGCAATTGATACAACATAATCTGACTCTCGCGCAATACTGCTTTCAGTCACATTAACCAAACTAAGAATCTTGCTTTTATTTTTTTTAGCAAATCTTAGTGCAGCCAGAGTATCTGCTGTTTCTCCAGATTGTGAAATGAATATAGAAAGAATATTTAAGGATTTTTCAACCATTGGTTTGTATCGAAACTCTGAAGCGAAGTGAGATGAACAACTTATCCCGACAATCTTTTCAAACCAATAAGAGGCAACCTGACAAGCGAAAAAAGAGGTTCCACATGCTATAAAGTTAATTTTTGAAATCTTTTTCCAATTTATTTTTAATTCTGGAATATTAATTATCTTATTGATTGGTTCAACAAATCTCGATAATGAGTCACCTATAACATGCGGTTGTTCAAATATTTCCTTTTGCATAAAATGATTAAAATTACCCTTATCTAAATTATCTTTCGTATAGGATGAATATGTAATTGAACGTTTAACCTCATTAAATTTTTCGTTGTAAATCTTTAGTTCTTTATCTTGAATAAAAACACTATCGCCTTCTTCAAGAAAAATTATTTTTTTTGTGAATGGAGCAAGTGCAACAGAATCAGAACCTATAAAAGTAGCATCATCAGATACTCCTACCGCTAAAGGACTTCCTTTTCTAGCACCAGCTAGTAGGCTAAGATCTTTAAAAATTATTGCAATTGCGAAAGCTCCTTCTAATTTTGACAACGTCATTTTTATGGCAACCTCTGCGTTATTTTTTTTAAGTTCGTTGCTTAAGAGATGTGCAATAACTTCACTGTCTGTTTGAGACTTAAAGTTGTAACCTTTTTTTTGAAGCTCTTTTTTTAGTGAGGAATAATTTTCAATTATACCGTTATGTACGATTGATACGTTATCTGAAGTATGTGGATGGGCATTAGTTGTTGAGGGTACTCCATGAGTCGCCCACCTTGTGTGGCCTATGCCAATTTTTCCACTAATTTTAATTTTATCTAATTTTTTTTTTAAGTTAAATAACTTACCTTTTGAACGTATGGTTTTTATTTCTTTATTTTCATCAATAACTGCTATACCAGAGGAATCATAACCTCTATACTCAAGCTTTGTTAAGCCGGCTAAAATCGGAGCGATTACTGAGTATTTAGCGTTAACACCAAAGATTCCACACATTACGTTTTATCTTTTTTTATTAATTTTGACTTTCGATAAACAACTGAGCCCTCTTGAACATTTTTATCTACAACTGTACCAGCACCAATCACAGAGTTTTTTTTTATTTTTATTGGAGCAATTAATGATGTATTAGACCCTATAAAACAATTCTCACCGATATAGGTTTTGTTCTTGTTAAATCCGTCAAAATTGCATGTAATCGTTCCAGCACCAATGTTTGTGTTTTTTTCAATAACTGAATCACCAATGTAAGAAAGATGAGATATTTTTACATCATGATTAATCTTAGATTTTTTAACTTCTACAAAATTTCCTATTTTCGCATTATTATCTATCACAGTGTCACCCCTTAATCTTGCAAAGGGCCCAATAACTGAACCATTTCCTATTTTAGTTAATTCAATATCACAAAAGCTCTTAATTGTAACCTTATCTCCGACTTTAACACCGGGACCAAAATATACATTAGGATAAATGACTACATCTTTTCCTATTTTTGTATCTTTACTAAAATAAACTGAGGAAGGGTCAATTAAAGTTACTCCTTTTTTTAAAAATTTTTTTCTCATATCTTCTTGAAATTGTTTTTCTAACTTTGCCAAGTCCTCTTTATCATTCACTCCCATAGATTCTCCAAGTTTACAGTTAAAATTAGATACTTTGTAATTTTCTTTAATAAATATTTCAACTAAATCAGTTAAATAAAATTCTTTTTTTTTGTTCTTATTCTTAATCTTTTTTATTTTTTTAAAAAGATGTTTCGTTTTTATAATCATTATACCAGAGTTACATAATTGAATCTTTTTTTCTTCATTAGTTTGCTCTGTTTTTTCAATAATTTTATTAAGCTTCCCTTTTTTAATTAACAGTCTTCCATACGAATTGTTTAAATCTTTAACAATCATAGAAATAACAGAGAGATCGAGGTTTTTTTTATCAAAATCTCTTAAGGCAGCGTTTAAAGTTTTGAATGTCACAGAGGGTGTATCACCATACAAAACCAAAGTAGTATCAGTTTCTTTTATTTCATAATTTTTAAAAGCCTCTAAAACGGCATGAGCAGTACCCAATTGATTATGTTGGTAACAAAATTTAATATGTTGGTATTTTGATAATAAAAATGTTTTATAATTTTTCAGTTGATTTGAAATTACTACAGTAGTGCTTTTTGCTTTTAATTTTTGACTGATATCAAGTACATGATATATCATTGGATAATTTCCAACTTCGTGAAAAACCTTGGGTATATCAGAGTTCATTCTTGTACCTTGGCCTGCAGCTAAAATAATTACGGAAAGAATCATTGTACTTCTAGAAATAGTTTAGGTTATTATAAATATTTTTTAAAAAAGGTTTAGGAAATAATGAATAAAAGTTTTAAATGTGTAATTTTTGATCTTGATGGTACTTTGATTAACAGTGGACCAGATCTTCTTAATTCCCTAAATTATGTTCTCTCTCAGAATAATCTAAATAGAATAGATAAGAATGTAATAGGTAATTTAGTTGGAGGAGGAGCAGAAGCCATGATAAGAAAAGGATATACTCATTTGAGTGCCATTCTTGATGAAAAAAAAATACCCTTTTTAGTAAATCTTTTCATAAATCACTATTACAAGAATTGTACCAGAGAAACAAGACTATATGATGGAGTTTTAGATATTTTAAAATTTTTAAATGAAAAAACTTATATTTGTTTATGTACTAACAAAAAACAGTTTTTAGCAGAAAAAATACTTGAAGAATTTCAAGTAACCAATTTTTTCAACTACATTTTAGGATCAGATGGAAAAACTCCATTAAAACCAGAAATTGAAATGCCTAAAAAATGTCTGGACAAATTTCAATTACTTGCTGATCAGGTTGTTTTTGTTGGAGACAGTGAAAATGATATTCTGCCAGCAAAACGTTTAGGTATGTTTTCTGTGCATGTGACATACGGATATGGTAAACTACAAGAAAAAATTAAAGCAGATTTAGTTATAAGCAAAATAGAAGAACTAAGAAAAATTTTTTAATTTAAATTTTAATTCTTTCATTAAAAAACTTATTAATCTCACTCATTCCTTCATAAATTGTTATTATTGCAATTACTAGAGCAAAAAAAGCAATTATATACAAAAATTTATGAAACTTAGGGTCCACAACTTTATTATATTAAAAAAATTAAATAATTAATATTCATAATATGAATGTTATAAAAACACCAAATGCAGAAAAAATTTACAATTAACGTCACTAATCATTGTATAAAATACTTTAAAAAAATTAAAATTTATTGAAAAAAAGCATTATAGTTTGATCAGCTTAAATTCAGGACTTTAAAGTTTTTTCTTTTTTCATATATTATGAAGAATGCAAAAAAATATTTTAAAAGAATCTTCCTACTCTGTAGACAAAGCTGTAACAATTTTAAATAATGACGGCATAGTTGCGCTTAAAACTGAAACTGTTTATGGAGTTGCTTGTAATGCCAATAGCGTTTTTTCAATTGAAAGTGTTTATAATCTAAAAAAAAGACCATTATTCAACCCATTAATAATACATGTAAATACTTTGGAAATGGCTAACAAAATTGCTGTTTTTAGCAATGTTTCTAAAAAAATTGCCAAACATTTTTGGCCCGGTCCGTTAACACTCATATTACCAAGAAGAAAGAACTGTCTAGTTAAGGACTTTGCTGTTGCTGGTTTAGAAACTATTGCACTAAGAATACCAGACTCTAAAGTATTTCAAAAAATTTTAGAAAAATTTAAAAAACCAATTGCAGCCCCGAGCGCAAACCCAAGTGGTTATATTTCTTCGACTACTGCTAGACATGTCTCTGACTCTTTTGGAAGAAAAATCGAGCTAATAATAGATTCAGGAAAATCACATTTTGGACTTGAGTCAACAATACTTGATATGTCCAAGAAAAAATTATCAATTACAAGGCAAGGAGTAATTACACCTGAGGTAATTAAAAAAGTAGTTGGAATAGATATTGAACTTTCAGACAATGTAAAAAAAAAACAGAAACCTATTTCTCCTGGACAAATTAAAAAACATTACGCACCAAACACGCCTTTAAAAATGAACATTAAAAAGCCTAAACCAGGTGATGCTTTTTTATCTTTTGGAAGTAATCATAATCTTAAATTTAATCCATCATTAAATTTGTCAAAAAAAGGTGATTTGTATGAAGCTGCACAAAACCTTTTTGACTATCTTCGTAAACTAGATAAGCTAAAAATGAAAAGAATAGCGGTAATGCCAATTCCTGAAAAAGGAATAGGCAAAACAATAAACGAACGATTATTTAGAGCATCATCCGATGAATAAAGAAGAACTTAAAAATATATTTCAATTCTTAGAAAATTCTGAATATTCGCTTGATCAAGATATAATTAACAATCATTGCATAGACTGGAGAGGAGATTTTATTGGTACAAGTGACATCATACTATTTCCAAAATCAACTAGTGCTATATCTAAAATAATTAAAGCTTGTGAGAAAAATCATATACCTATAATTCCGCAAGGCGGTAATACTGGACTTGTAGGAGGGTCAGTTCCTAGAAAAGACAAAGGAGAGATAATCCTAAATTTAAAAAATATGAATAATATAAGAAAAATAAATCTTACTGACAATTCAGTCATAATAGAAAGTGGTTGTATTTTGGAAGATTTAAAAAAAAAATTACAAGAACATGAGATGGAATTTCCTTTAAACATGGGATCGAAAGGCAGTTGTCAAGTTGGAGGTAATATTGCGACTAATGCTGGGGGAGTTAACTATATTAAATATGGTTCAATAAGACAAAATATTTTAGGCTTAGAAGTTATCACAACAAGCGGGGAAATTATTTCAAATTTAAGCTCAATAAAAAAAAACAATACTGGTTTAGATTTAAAGCAAATCTTTATTGGTTCTGAGGGAACGCTTGGAATTATAACAGCTGCTACTTTCAGAATTTATAAAAAACCGCAAGAAAGGTGTATTTTATGGCTTGGCTCTGATTGTGTAAGTGAAATACTTAAAACTTACTCTTATTTTACAAAAATTTTTTGTGATCAAATTTCAAGTTTTGAATTAATGAATAAAAAATCTCTTGAAATATTAAAAAAAATTGGAATCGAGTTTAGAATCACTAAAGAATATTATTGCTTAATAGAACTTTCAAATTTTCAAGATATACAAAACTTTCAAGATTATATAATGGATAAAATTGCTAATATTAATTTAAATTTAGAGGATGTTATATTAACAAAAAATGAGCAAGAAAATATTAAATTTTGGAATATAAGAGAGTCAATTCCTTTAGCTGAGAAAAAAGAAAATTTTGTAATAAAGCATGATGTTTCTATTCCACTAGAAAGAATGGAACAATTTATCAACGAAACAGATCAAAAATTAAAAAAAAACTTTTCTGCTGAAATTATTAACTTTGGGCATATCGGAGATAATAATCTGCATTATAATGTTTCGGTTTCAAAAAATATAAAACCTAATGAAGAAAAGAGAGTGTTAAAAAAAGTAAATGATATTGTTTATTCCAATACAACAAAATTTGGTGGATCAATTAGCGCTGAACATGGAATTGGTCAATTGAGGAAGGATGACTTAAAAAAATACAAGAGTAGATTTGAATTGGAGAAAATGAAATCAATAAAAAAAATATTTGATCCTTTTGATATTTTTAACCCAGGTAAAATTTTTTAATCTAAAAATTTTTCATAAATTTTATTAGCATAATAACAAATCTTACTTTTAAAAAAAGGAAATTTTATCAAACCTAATATGTAAAGTAAAAACCATCTAGAAAAAATTGATGAATTTGAAATTCTTCTTGCAAATCTCCATGATCTGGCTGTTAACCTTCTTGTAGCAAATAATTTAAAACGTAGGGACAAATCTTTATTTTCATTTAAAAAAAGCTCAAGAGCTTTTGAGACTCTATATATTTGATTGTTTTTTTTTTCAGAGATTTGTCCAGGAGCATTTAAAGGTAAGATAGCAATTGGATAATTAATTTTAATAAAAGTACCTAATTTTGACAATCTCAACGTCAAAGAATATTCTTGGCTATGGATTACTCGTTCATCGCAACCACCAACTTTTTGACAAAGCTCTCTTCTAACTAGAAATTGTGATGGGTTAAACATAGAATTTCTCATAGCCAGTAAAATAGGGTTATATAAGATTTGATAATCATTAGAATCAATCTCTTCTTCTAAATCCACTAATTTAATATTTTCAACCTTTCTTTGAAGTCCATACGCCAAGACTGACTCCTGATTTTTTTCTAAAAAATTTAGAAGACAAAAGGTGGCATTGCTCAAAATAACATCATCAGCATCAAGAAACTTTATATATTTCATCTTTGCTAAATAAATTCCAACATTTGTAGCATTCGCGGAACCTTTATTTTTTTGACTTACAATTGTACAATTCTTGAGCTTTCTTGTTTCTTTTTTTAAGATTTTTAGGGAATCATCAGTTGAGCCGTCATCTATAAAAATATATTCCTTATCAAAATCCCCCTTTTGAGAGGAAATTGAATTTACCACGTATTTAAGGTATGAAGATTTATTAAATACCGGAACTACAAAAGTAACTGAAGACATTTATTCTTTAAAATTTATCAAAACTTTTTCTAAATTCATATTTCCGAATGCAGAGGCCTTAGTATGTTCTTGTCTTTGCTGTTTAACTATACCTACTCCCGGACAAATCCATTCTTTAATAAAGATGTCAACGTTTATCGGTCCTGACCGAGTATCAGCAATAAACTCAGATTTTCCTTTTCCTTCAATGTATACACAATTTTTAAAATTACCTGCTTTTACATTTATAGATACATTTCTTTTTTTTATTGAATAAAAAATATCAAAAATTGCTGAAGGTATAAAATCTCTTAAAGGTGGTTGGAAACCTTTTGTTATATGTAGTTGACTTTTTGTTTCCCAATTATCAACTTTAAAATCAAGAGAAGGATAGATTATTTTTTCAACAGGTTCATCATATCCAGATTTTGATACTATTTTTGCTGACGTCCTTATTAAATTATCCTCAAATTTGTCTTTGAAAAAAGATAGTATATCACCATTAGAGTAAATTTTAGAAAAAATTATTCCTTTTCCCATTATATTCGAAGCAATATTTGTCACTGTTAGCCTTTTAATGTCTGTTGAACCAGTATAATCGGAATTAATTTTGATTTCATAATTCCAAACAAGCCCTTGTTGATGAGGATAAAAGTTTTTCTCATTTTTGCATCCAATTAATATCAATACAAAACTGAAACTAATCATAAAAAAAATTTTTTTTCTCATAGAAATGGTGCCCAGGGGAGGAATTGAACCACCGACACAGCGATTTTCAGTCGCTTGCTCTACCAACTGAGCTACCTGGGCAATTTGATTAATAAGTTAAGTTATTACAACAAGAAAAAGGAAATTTCAATTTTTAAATCCTATATTAATCAAGATTTTATACAAGCTGTTTAAACAAAGTCCCACAACATTTGAATATGAACCCCTTATTTTCCTTATAAACTTTCCTCCCATACCTTGAATGGCATAACCTCCGGCCTTACCTATCCCTTCATTAAGCAAAACATGACTAGAAAGCTCATTATCGGATAATAAATCGAAGTAAACCTCTGATTTGACCAATCTCTTATATACATTTCCACTACAATCAATTACACAAATACCTCCATATACAAAATGTTTCTTACCTGAAAGTTCAGAGAGATGATTTTTAACATCATCCTTAGAATGGCACTTACTATATATTTTTCCACATCTAAAAATCTCAGTGTCAGCTGAAATAATTATTTTATCCGTAATCTCGCAATTAGTTTTTATTGAGTTTGCTTTTAAATATGATAGCTCTACAACCTTTTTTGTTATTGGAAGTTTAACTTTGTAATTATCCTCATCAAAGGTTGGTGGTATTATTTTAAAATTATTTATTCCTAATTGTCTCAACAACATCTGTCTTTGCTTTGATGATGAGGCTAAAATAATTTTATTCTTTTTATACAAATTTATTTATGTCTAAATGTTATTCTTCCCTTAGTAAGGTCGTATGGTGTCATTTCTACAGTAACTCTATCTCCCGCTAATACTCTGATTCGAAATTTTCTCATTTTTCCAGCAGTATGAGCAATTATTTCATGATTGTTATCTAATAAGACCCTAAACATTGCATTTGGTAAAAGCTCTTTTACCGTGCCGTTAAATTCCATTAATTCTTCTTTAGCCATTTTTAATCGTATTTAATTCTTAATCCTGCATTCTATTGATAAAGCGTGAGCTTGTAAACCCTCTTGATTAGCAAGAATTATAGCATCTTTTCCAATTTTTTTTAGATTTTCACTATTACAACTCACGACTGAGGTTCTTTTAAAAAAATCTAAAACATTTAATCCAGAAGAAAATTTCGCAGTCCTATCTGTAGGCAAAACATGATTAGGACCAGCAACATAATCACCTATTGCCTCAGGAGTATATTTTCCAAGAAAAACGGCGCCTGCATTTTTTATTTTATCTAAATATTTTTTTGAATTATCAATTGCTAACTCCAGATGTTCCGGTGCAATTTCATTGGCAAGTGGAATTGAGCTTTGAATACTTTTACTAATAATTACCACACCATAATTATTCCAACTCTCACTAGCTATTTCTTTTCTATCAAGTTTTTTTAAAAGAATTTTAATTTTATCAATAACCTCATTTGCAAAATTTTCATTATCTGTAATTAATATTGATTGAGCTAACTTATCGTGTTCAGCTTGAGATAAAAGGTCAATTGCAATGTGTTCTGGGTTATTATTTTTATCAGCAATTATTAATATTTCGGAAGGTCCAGCAATCATGTCAATTCCAACAACTCCAAACAATTTTTTTTTTGCAGTCGCTACATAAGCATTTCCTGGACCTACAATTTTATCTACTTTTTTTATTTTTTTTGTTCCAATAGCGAGTGCAGCTACTGCTTGTGCACCACCAATTTTGTAAATTTCTTTTATACCAAGTAAACTTGCGCAGGCTAAAATTACTGGGTTTAAAATCCCATTGATTGCTGGAACCGTGATCACAATTCTCCTCACACCAGCTACTATTGCAGGAACAGCATTCATTATTAATGAAGACGGGTATGCAGCTGTCCCGCCCGGAACGTATAAACCAACTGATTCAATGGGGTTCCACAGCCCTCCTAATAAGATCCCATGCTTATCCCTGAAAATGTCATTTTTAGGAATTTGCCTTTTGTGATAATCTTTGATTCTTTTTATTGCAGATTTTAGAGAACTAAGAACCTTAGGATCTATCATTTTTTTTGATTTCTCTATTTCTTCACTTCGAACGAAAAGTTGATTTACATCTGACACTTTAAAATTGTCATACTTTTGGGTTAATTTCAGCAATCCTGAATCTGAATCATCCTTAATTTTTTTGATTATATTCTCTACAACTTGATCAACTGAGGAATCAATCATCTCTCTTTTAAATAATATTTTTTTAAAATTTTCTTGAAAGTTTTGATTATTTTCACGCAAAATTTTTACCATTTAAGACCTTTTAAATTTATTGAGTATTTTCGTTATATCATCATTCATGAGTTTGTAAGCAATCTTATTAATAATAAGTTTTGATGTAATTTGCATCACTAAATTAGATTCTTCTAAATTATTTTCACTGAGTGTTTTGCCCGTTGACACTAAATCTACTATTGTTGAACATATTTTTAGCTTTGGAGCTAGTTCCACAGCTCCGTTTAACTTTATGCATTCAGCTCTGATTCCTTTTTTAGCAAAATAATTTGTTGTAATATTCTTGTATTTTGTAGCAACAATAATATGTCCCTTTTTATCTACGGTGGGTTTTTTTTCTTTTATTTTAGCTACTGATAATCGGCATTTACCAATTTTAAGGTCATAAAGATTGTATATTTCTTCGTAATTAAATTCATTAATTACATCATCACCTGCTACACCAATCTGAGCAGCTCCAAATGCAACAAATGTTGCAACATCAAAGGACCTTACTTTAATAATTGATAATTTTTTTTGATTAGTGGTGAACAAAAGCTTACGAGAATTAGGATTAAAAAACTCTTTCTCAGGAGTGATTTTTGCCTTTTCAAGTAAAGGAACTAACTCCTTTAAGATTCTACCTTTCGGTAATGCCATGATAATTTTATTCATTATGAAAATCTCCGTATTTTGACTCCACAGTTCCTTAACTTTTCCTCTAAATTTTCATAGCCTCTATCAAGATGGTATACTCTATTAACTATTGTTTTACCAGAAGCCATCAGCCCAGCAATAATTAAAGACGATGAGGCTCTTAAATCAGTTGCCATAACCTCTGCACCATAAATATCTTTAACACCATCAATAATGATTTTTGATCCCTTTTGTTTTAAATTAGCTCCCATTCTTCTTAACTCACTTACATGCATAAATCTATTTTCAAAAATATTTTCTTTAATAACTGACTTTCCCTCAGATTTAACAAGTGATGCTATAAGTTGAGCTTGCAAATCTGTAGGAAACCCGGGAAATTCCTTTGTAGAAATTGTTACATTGTTTTGAAATCTATTGGTCCTTTTTATTACCAATTTTTTACCATTATCTTTTTTACTAAGAAACAAAACATTCAAAGGTTTAAAAATTTTCTTTAAATGATTACAAATCAAATCATTGACATTTTCTAAAATTATATTACCTGAACATCCCATTACACATAAAGCGTATGTGCCTGCTTCAATTCTGTCCGGCATTACGGAAAATTCACATCCTCTTAATCTTTTTTTTCCTTTTATTTTTATGACATTTGTTCCATAACCATCTATTTCTGCACCAGAGTCTACTAAAAAATTTGATAAGTCTGAAATTTCAGGTTCACGTGCTGCGTTTTTTATGATTGTTTCACCATCAGCTAATGTAGCTGCCATTATAATATTTTCCGTAGCTCCAACGGATATTTTTTTTAACGTGATTTCACAACCTTTTAACCTTCCTTTAACTTTTCCTTTTATATATCCGTCCTCAATAATAAACTCAGCCCCCATTTTTTCTAAAGCACTAATATGAAGATCCACTGGTCTCGTTCCAATTGCACATCCGCCAGGTAAAGAAACTTCAGCATAACCATATTTTGTCAAAAGTGGTCCCAAAATTAGAAATGATGCTCTCATTTTTCTAACGAGCTCATAGGAAATTTTAAGATTTCGAGGTTGATTAGGTTTTATTTTACAAATGGAGTTTTTAAAATTCACTTTAGAACCTAATGATTCCAAAATTTTTATCATAAATTTTATATCCGAAAGGTTAGGAATATTTGATATAACCATTTCATCATCAATCAATAATGAAGATGCTAGAATTGGTAAGGAAGAATTTTTTGAACCGCTAATCTGGATATTTCCCTTAAGATTTTTTATACCTTCAACTTCTATTTTATCCATACTACAGTTTTGGGAGTGTTACATCTTTTTGATACATATATTTTCCTTTTCTGTCAGCGTAGGAAAGCTTACAGTTTTCTGTACCTTGTAAAAATAAAAACTGAGCTGCACCCTCATTGGCGTATATTTTAGCTGGCAACGGAGTAGTATTAGAAAACTCCAGTGTAACATGACCTTCCCATTCTGGTTCAAGAGGCGTCACGTTTACGATTATGCCGCATCTGGCATATGTTGATTTACCTACACATATAACTAGTGTTTCTCTTGGAATTTTAAAATACTCTACAGTTTTTGCTAAAGCAAAACTATTAGGGGGAATGATACAATAATCTACGTTTCTGTCTACAAAACTAGATTCAGAAAAATCTTTTGGATCAACAGTAGCCGAATTTACATTTGTGAAGATTTTAAAACTACTGGATACTCTAGCATCATATCCATATGACGACAGTCCATAAGATAAAACATTTTTCTTAACAAGGTTCTCAACGAAAGGATCTATCATTTTTTTTTCAATAGCCATTTTTTTTATCCATGAATCAGGCATTATTCCCATTTTTACTTTCCTTTCTTTTCTTAATATTTCTCTTTAATGCTTCTGATAAGCGTTGTTCTTGTGTACTTTTTTTCTTTGTCATTTTTTTAATAAATTATATTTCGTTGATTTCCCTTTACTAAGAGACACGGGATATTTCTTCTCATTTTTTCTTATTTTCTCCAAACAACATTTTTCGATATCGATTTTTGCCAAATCTGAGAATCTCAATAGATATAGCATTATATCTGCAACCTCATCTGATATTTTTTCTTTAATCAGTTTTTTCTTTAAATCTAATTTAATTTCATCTTCTTTTTTCCATTGAAAAATTTCAAGTAACTCTGAAGATTCAATGTTTATAGAAATAGCAAGATTCTTTAAATTATGAAATTGCTCCCAGTCTCTTTTATGTGCGAATTGACTGAGAATTTTTTGTAACTTCTTTTCATTCATAGAATAACAGCTAATTTTTTAATTTAAAATCTTACCCTATGATTAACACATTGAAATTTTTTTTTAATAAATATTTTAATTTAAAAAGTTTCAATTTTTTTCATTCTTTCTTTTTTTGGTATAATTGTTATAAATTATTATGAATGAAATAATTTGGGGTAGATACTCTTTATTAGTTTACACAGCAATAGTCTCACTTTTTTCCCTGACTTTATCTATATATATAAAGGGATTCCTGATAGTTTTTGTACCAAGCTTTTTACTTTTTTTAATCTCATTAAAAGACTTTCTTCAAAAAAAAAGATCCATTCTGTCAAATTTCCCTCTTTTAGGAAGATTTAGATTTTTTCTTGAGAGTATTAGACCTGAACTAAGGCAATATTACTGGGAATCTGACGATGATGAAGTCCCTTATTCAAGAAATCAGAGAACGATGGTTTATGAAAGATCAAAAAATGAGGGCGGAGTGAGACCCTTTGGTTCATTAGAAAAATTTTATGAAAATGATTTTGTCTGGCTTAATCATTCAATTAGCCCATCACATATAAAAAATAATGACTTCCGTGTGAAAGTTGGTTCTGGAAAAAATCTGTATCAGATGTCAGTACTTAATATTTCCGGGACATCATTTGGTGCAATTTCACCGCCTGCGATTACATCATTAAATAAAGCCGCAAAGATGGGTGGGTTTGCTCATAACACTGGTGAAGGTTCATTATCTCCATATCATGAGGATGGAGGTGGTGATTCAATATGGCAAATTTCGACAGGATATTTTGGTTGTAGAGATAAAAAAGGAAATTTTTGTCCTAAGAGTTTTTCAGAGAAGGCCAAAAAAAAACAAGTAAAAATGATTGAAATTAAATTAAGTCAAGGTGCAAAACCAGGCCACGGAGGAATGTTGCTAGCTCCGAAAGTTACTGAGGAAATTGCACAAACTCGTGGCATAGAAGCTGGAAAAGACTGTATTTCACCAGCTAAACATAAAGAGTTTTCTTCTCCGTTACAGTTATTAAAATTTGTTGAGAAACTAAGAAAATTATCTGGCGGTAAGCCTGTGGGTATTAAATTATGTATAGGTCATCCATGGGAGCTAATTTCAATTGTGAAAACTATGGTTAATGAAAAAAAATATATTGATTTTATAACTGTTGATGGTGCAGAAGGAGGCACAGGGGCAGCCCCTGCGGAATTTACAGATCATTTAGGCTGTCCTCTAAAAGATGCTTTAATATTTGTTGATAATGCTCTCATAGGCGCAAATCTTAGAGACAAAGTAAAAATAGGTGCATCAGGAAAAATAGTCTCAGCTTTTGATATTGCACACATGTGTGCATTAGGTGCGGATTGGGTTAATATGGCAAGACCTTTTATGTTTTCAATAGGTTGTATTCAATGTAGATCTTGTCATACAGGAGAATGTCCAACCGGAATTGCTACTATGGATCCAATGAGATATAGAGCTATTGATATTGATGATAGATCTGACAGGGCATTCAATTTTCACAAAAATACATTATTTGTTTTAAAAGAGCTTTTAGAATCAGTTGGGGTCAATCATCCAACCGAACTTAATAGACGCCATATTGTAAGAAGACTTTCAGAAAGTGAAATAAGATTAGCAGATCAAATTTATCCTAAAGCTGAAAAAGGAGAGCTTCTTAAAAAGGGAAAGAAAATAATTGCCGACCCACGCATCGACGTTTATTGGAATAAAGTCAATTCTAAAAGTTTTAATTATATACCAGGTTCCATTTAATTGATTCAAAGTACAAAAGGAAAACAAACAACAAATAAATATTATTTGCTCGCTTCAACAAATTTGCAAAAAAAAGATTTTACGTCAGCTAAATCAAACCTTTTAAAATATTTAAATAATAATCGAGATTATCATGCATTAAATTTACTCGGCATCTGTTACCTTAACTTGAAAGAATATTTTAAGGCAGCAAATATTTTTAAAGAACTGATTTCAAATAAAATAATTTCTGACTCAATTTTTAACAATTATGGTATTGCACTCAAAAATCTAAAAGAATTCAATACTGCGAAATATTATTTTAAAGAATCAATAAAATTAAACGACAGAAACTTCTTAACGCACTTTAATTTAGGAAATTTAAATTTAGAAATTGGAAAAGAAAAAGAAGCTGAGATTCTTTTCCTGAAATGCCTTAATATGCAAAAAGATTATTTTCCAGCAATTGCTAATCTATCCAAATTATATTTAAAATACTATAATTTAGATAAGTGTTTAAAACTTCTTAAAAATTCATTAAAAGTTTTCCCAAATAATGAGATAGTTTTAGAGAATTTAGCTAAAGTTTACTTAATAAGAAAAAATTTTCCTTTAGCAGAAAAACATCTAACCAAACTTATTCAACTTTCAAAAGAGAATGTAAAAAAAATTATACCACTTATACTTGGATACTCTTATGAAGGAAATGAAAAACAATATAAAAAAATTTGTAAACTCTTCATAAAAAATTTAACTAGAGATTCTTCAAAATTTTCTTTAAATCTTAAAAAAAATAAACTACCTAAAATATCATTCCTCTCACCAGATATAAGAAATCATCCTGTTGGATTTTTTATTAAAGATATGTTACCTGAGTTATCTAAAGCGTTCGAAGTTATAATTTTTAATACCAGTGAATTTGAGGATGAAATTTCTATATATACTAAAAAACTTTGTCAATGGATAAATTTAAAAGATAAGAATGAATACGAAATAGCTGATATTATTTACAAAAAAAATGTAGATGTTTTAATTGATACATCTGGTATGACAAGAACTAATAACTTAGGAGTCTTTAAATTAAAGCCTAGTAAAAATCAAATATCTTGGGCTGGATGGCTTGCATCTACTAATTTAAAAGAAATGGATTATGTTATTAGTGATAATTTTTGCACACAAAAAAAAGACGAAAAGTTTTTTACTGAAAAAATATTACGAATGAAAAATATTTGGTGTACTTATTCTTTGTCAGTTTTAGAAAATCTAAATTTGAAGAAAGAAAATAACTCGGAACCTTTAATAATTTACGGTTGTTTTCAAAGACCAGAAAAAATTACCAAAAAAGTACTAAGTACATGGATGAATATACTAATAAGAGTTAAAAAAAGTAAACTTTTTTTTATCAACCAATCATTTAACGAATATGAAAAAAAAAAAATAATTTTCTATTTTAATAATAATGATATTTCAAGCAAAAGGTTAATGTTTCTTCGACCTAAAAATCGCAAGGAATATTTAAACTCTTATAATTTAGTTGATATAAATCTTGATACCTTTCCGTATAATGGAGGCACTACACTTTTTGAATCATCTTATATGGGTGTCCCAACATTAACAAAAGAGAACAATTCATTTTTGTTTCGATGTGGGGAGAGTATAAATAATAATCTAGGCATGCAAAATTGGATTGCAAAAAATGCAAATGATTATGTAGATAAAGCAGAGTACTTTTCAAACAAAAAGTTTTTAAATGAATTAAAAAGAAGACTTATAATTGATTCAAAAAAGTCTATCCTTTTTAATTCACAAGCTTTTGCCAATGAATTTGGAAAAATGATTATGAATATTCTTTAAAATTATCTATTTTTAAACTATTCTTTATTTTAGTATTCTGGCCCTCTTAGTTTAATAGTAAAACAGGGTCTTGGTAAGACTCAGCCACTGGAGCGTAACCAGTAGAGGGCACCATTTTTATGAAGCAAAGTTTACAAAAATATATATTTTACAGTTTTCTAAGTGGAATTATTTTAGGAATTTTTCTAAACAATTTATCAAATTATTTTCCAGAGATATTGAAACTAATCTTAAACACACTTCAATTTGGAGGTGATGTTTTCTTAAAAATTATAAAAATGCTTGTGGTACCAATTGTTTTTTTTTCGTTGTTAATTGGAGTTGCTAATCTGAAAAATATTTCAACACTTGGAAGAATTGGAGCTAAAACTTTATCTTTATATATATTCACCACAATGCTAGCTATTTCGTTGTCTCTTGTCATTGGGTACATCTTAAATCCAGGTGAGGGAGTAAACATAAATCTTGAAAACACTCAATTAAAAATTAATGAGGCTCCTTCTTTTTTCACAGTATTGCTTGGTATTATTCCTGAAAATCCTTTTAAGTCTCTTAGCGAAGGTAATATGCTACAAGTAATTTTTTTCGCTCTTATTCTTGGTGGATGTTTGTCAAATCTAAAAGATAATAAAAACTTACTTAATTTTTTTAATGGTATGAATGAGCTTGTTTTAAAGATGCTTTCAGTACTGATGATAATCGCACCAATTGGTATCTTTTGTTTGATCTCAAAAACATTTGCTACTCAGGGTTTATCATCTATTTTGGAATTGCTAAAATATTTCCTTGGGGTTGTACTAGTAATTTTCACTCATTTTGTAATTGTTTACATCCCCTTAGTAAGATTTTTGGGAAGGATTAGTATTAAATCATTTTTAAATGGAATAAAACAAATTACTCTTTTCGCTTTTTCAACCTCAAGTAGTAGCGCAACTATTCCAGTTACACTACAAAATTTGAATAAAAACTTTAATG
>CACAXP010000018.1 GCA_902536485.1 uncultured Alphaproteobacteria bacterium
ACGTAAAGCCCAAAACTTTGTATATGGATCTAAGGTTTATTTTAACTGGAAGAAAGTTTGGACCAAGTATGAACAATTTACTAACTTTATTTAAAAGAGAAGAAATTTTGAGAAGGATTGAACTAAATTGTGAGTAAACCTATTATAAAACTTTACGATAGTACGTTGAGAGACGGTGCACAAACTAAGGGTGTAAACTTTAGTTTGGATGATAAATTTAAGATTTATAAAATACTTTCTGATATAGGTATTGATTATATTGAAGGAGGTTGGCCAGGCGCTAACCCAACTGACGATAATTTCTTTAAGAAAATATCATGTCAATCAAAGTCAAGATTAGTTGCTTTCGGGATGATGAGAAAGCCAGGTAAAAGTGCTAGCAATGATCCAGGCCTAAATGCAGTTTTGAATTCAGGTGTTTCTTCGGTTTGTCTTGTTGGAAAGACATGGGATTTTCATGTAAAAAATGCACTTAAAGTCTCATATGCTGAAAACTTAGATATGATAAGCGACTCTATTTCGTACGCATCAAAAAGACTTGATGAGGTAATGTTTGATGCAGAGCATTTTTTTGATGGTTTTAAAAATAATAAAAAATATTCGATGGATACACTTAAAAGAGCAATTGAATCGGGAGCTAGATGGGTTGTTCTGTGTGATACAAATGGAGGTACGTTACCCTATGAGCTTTCAGAGATTATTAATGAGGTAAAAAAAATTATTCCACAAGATAAATTGGGTGTCCATTTTCATAATGATACTGATAATGCAACATATAATTCTTTAGAAGCAGCCAGGCTTGGAGTAAAACAAATTCAAGGAACTTTTAATGGTCTTGGTGAAAGATGTGGTAACTCAAATCTCGTAAACGTTGCATGTAATTTGGTCATGAAGATGGGCTTTAAATGTAATATAGAAAAGAATATAAAGAAAATTACCTCTGTAAGCAGAATGATTGATGAGACTTTAAATAGACAGTCATCAAGAAATTTGCCTTTTGTCGGAAGTGCTGCATTTGCGCATAAAGGAGGATTACATATTTCTGCTGTAGAAAAGGATCCAAGATCTTACGAACATATAGAACCTGGAAGTGTAGGGAATGAAAGAGTGTTAGTTGTTTCCAATCAGTCTGGTAAGACAAATGTAATAAATAAACTAAAAAAATATAAAATAAAGATAAAGGGGAAAGATCAACCAATTTTTGAATTTTTAGACCTTATAAAAAAACAAGAGTTTTTGGGTTACGCGTATGATGGTGCTGAGGCGAGTTTTGAATTATTAGCAAGAAGAAAGTTTTCAAAATTTAAAGAATTTTACAGTCTTGAAAGCTTTAAAGTTTCTGATGAAAAAAGGAAGAATTCCAAAGGAGAGCTTCTTCCATTTTCTGAAGCCAGGGTAAAAATTTTTGTCGGAAAGAAAGAGTTTTATAGCGCTGTTGAGGGAAACGGGCCAATACATGCTCTTGATAAAGCATTAAGGCACGCATTAATAAAATACTATCCAAGTTTAAAGAAATTAAACTTGATTGATTACAAAGTAAGAATTTTAACTCCACAGGATGGAACAAAAGCCCTTGTAAGAGTAAGAATCGAATCTTCTAATCAACAATTCAAATGGTCAACTATAGGTGTTTCTTATAATGTTATAGACGCTTCCTATATCGCTCTTCATGATAGTATAACTTACCATTTATTAATGACATAAATTAAATGTATTTTAATAAAAAACTTTTACCTGAGATAGTACTGGTTAATACTCAGTTACCAGAAAATCTTGGTGCGACAGCTAGATGTATGCTAAACTTTAAATTTGAAAGACTAAGATTAATAAAGCCTAAATTTTCTTTGGATAACGAAAAAATTATTCCAGTCTGCGCTGGTGCTGATAAAGTTGTTAAAAAAATAAAGGTTTTTGAAAAGTTTTCTGATTCAATAAAAGACTTTAACTACGTAATAGCAACTTCAAATAGGGTAAGATCTCAAAAAAAGAATGAAATTAGTTTTAAAAAACTAAAAGAAATAATTTCAAAAAATTATAAAGTAGCAATTGTTTTTGGTCCTGAGAAATCAGGATTAGATAATGAGGACTTGTCATTATGTGATTACACAATAAAAATCAATTCAAACCAAAAATTTTCTTCACTTAATTTGTCTCATGCCGTGGCTATAGTTTGTTATAATTTGTTTACGTTGTTATTAAAAAAAGGTGACAGTAATAAAGAAAAATTAATAGAAAATGTTGCTAAAAAAAATGAACTCTTGTCTTTTTATAAAATTCTAGAGGAAACTCTGGATAACTCAAATTTTTTTAACGTTAAAGAAAGAAAAAAAATTACATTTCAAAAAATAAAAAATATTTTTTGTAAATATAAAATGAGTTCAGAGGAGGTAAGAACCTTAATATCAATTTTTAAAAAAATTAGATGATTTAAATGTCAAATAGAATTGACATAAGTTTTTATAAAAGTATATTCACATAACTATGACAAGGATTTTAAAATCTAAATATAAGGTTGATAGACGTCTTCGATGTAATTTATGGGGGCGGCCAAAAAGTCCATTTAATAGAAGGGACTACCCACCCGGACTAAACGGACAGAATAAAAGAAAGAAGCCATCAGATTATGGAACTCAATTAATGGCAAAACAAAAACTTAAATGTCACTATGGTTATATTACCGAAAAGCAATTTAGAAATCTATTTCAAAAAGCCTCTAATATTAGAGGTAATACAAGTGAAAATTTAATTGAACTTTTGGAAAGGCGCTTAGACGCAGCTGTTTATAGAATGAAGTTTGTCACAACCATTTTTGCTGCCAGACAGTTCGTTAGCCATGGCCACATAAGAGTAAATGGAAAGAAGGTCACTATACCTTCGTTTAATCTTCAGGATGGTGATATTATAGAAGTAAAGGAAAAAAGTAGGGATATGCCTATTGTCCTTGAGGCAATAAGTTCTACAGAAAGAGATACTCCTGAATACTTGTCCGTAGATTATGACAAAATGAAAGGAACCTTTGTCAAGGGACCCAAACCAGACGAAGTTCCTTACCCAGTTGTAATGGAACCAAATCTGGTAATTGAATATTATTCAAGATAGATAGTTATACTGCCATCTTTTCATTTTCTTTTAAATATTCCAATATAATTTGAGGTGATGTCATCTCATAGGGATCATCTTCACAGTTATCTTCGAACCCTGGCTCAACGAATGACTCAATTATTTTGCAATTATCAATTAACGCTGCGTATCGCCAAGATCTATACCCAAAACCAAGATTGTTTTTTTCTACAAGCATACCCATTTTCCTTGTGAATTCACCATTTCCATCAGGTATAATTTTAACTTTATCAATGTTGTGATGTTTGGCCCAAGCGTTCATAACAAATGAATCATTTACCGAAATACAATAAATTTCATCAATACCAATTTTTTTAAAGTCATCATATAACTTATCAAAATCAGGTAATTGATAAGTTGAGCATGTAGGTGTAAACGCTCCAGGTAAAGAAAAAATAATAGATTTTTTATTTTTAAAGTAGTCCTCTGTATTTTTAATGACCCACTTAAAAGGGTTGTCTCCCCCAACAGATTCATCTCTAACTCTTACTTTGAAGTTAACGTTAGGTAAATATTTTAGCATACTAATTTCCTTTCAAATTTAGAACTATTCTAATAATTATTATTAGAATAGTTCTAAATAAAAAAATAATATTTGTCTATATTTTTTTTAATTTTTTTATAATAGTAATATTAATGACAATATCTGCTTTAATAGTTGCTAGAAACGAGGAAAAAAAAATTGAAAAATGCCTATCTTCATTAAACTTTGTTGATGAAATTGTTGTTATATTGGATAGATCAACTGATAAAACTTTAAAAATATGCAAAAAGTTCAGTAATAAGATTTTTACTGGAAAATGGACTTGTGAAGGAGAAAGAAGAAATTTTGGAATAAAAAAATGTTCTTCTGAATGGATTTTTGAAGTTGATGCTGATGAAATAATATCAAAGGATTTAGCTCGAGAAGTAAAAAAAAAAATTAGATTACATAAATTTGATTATTTTTATATTCCACTAATGAATCATATTTATTCAAAACCTATTAAGTATGGCTGGATGGCTTGTCTTGCTCCTGACGGAAAATTTTGCGTTTTCAAAAAAAAAAATAAACATTGGCATAAAGGCTTAGTTCACCCATCATATTCACTTAAAGGCAAAAAGGGTCCGATGTTTGAAAATTATATTAATCATTTTATGTCTAAAGATATTTCTGAATTATTAGCAAGATTTAATAGAAATTCATCGTTACACGCCACTGAATTAAAAAAAACAAATAAAAATTTTAAAAAGTATTTTTCTTATAGAAAGGTTTTTTCAAGGTTTATAAAAAGCTTTTTTCTGAGAAAAGGTTATAAGGAAGGAAAATTGGGTTTATTAATTTGTATTCTTAATGCAGTATATCCCATAGTATCCGCAATAAAATCCAAGACAGATTAAAATCAAATTTCTGAAATTTTATAACTTACGTTATTATCTTTTAGAAAGCTTTCAATTTCATTATTTTCTAACATTTCTTTGAAAATGTCACAACCTCCAACAAATTCTTTATTAATATAGATCTGAGGTATCGTAGGCCAGTCTGAAAACTCTTTAACACCTTCTCTCAAATCATTGTCCTCTAAGACATTGAAGCTAGAAAATTTTACTCCAAGATAATTTAGTATATCAACAACTTGAGCGGAAAACCCACATTGAGGAAAGTCCGGAGTTCCCTTCATAAATAATACGACATTATCGCTATCAATTAATTTAGAAATTTTTGTTTTTGTTTCAGTCATTTGCTTCTCCTTATATTTCTTTAGTTGTTAACATTAAAGCATGTAAAGTTGAACCCATATGTTTACCTAATGCTTTATACACTAATTGATGCTGCTTAATTTTAGAAAGTCCCTTAAAGCTTTTAGATTGAACTTTTGCGTGATAATGATTGTTGTCACCTCTTAGGTCTGAAATTTCTATTTCCGCATCAGGAAGTTGTTTTTTTATCATTTCCGTAATTTGTTCTGGAGTTAGAGTCATTTTAAATATTCATTAAACCATTTATTACTTAATTTTATAAGGTTTTTTACAGGAATTTCAAAGTAATTTGTAAATTCTAAGCAGGTTCCCTTTACAATTCCAATTTTGTTAATATCTACAACCTTATTCAAAAATTTTTTCATATCAAACTTTTCTTCAATAATAAGTATGTATCTTGATTGGTCCTCACCAAAAATCCATTTTTCTGGGTTTGATTGAAACTTTTTGGGTATGTTGATTTTTACACCCATATTATTACTCATACAAAGCTCTGCTAAACAGAGCCCAATACCACCTTCTGACAAATCATGACAACCAATAACTCCTTTAGTTTTTGAAATTAATGTTTTAACAAATTTTCCATTCTCACTCTCTTTTTGAAAATCTACTTTAGGAGGATTTCCTTGAGTTACGTTATACATTTGATGAAAAAGGGAAAGCTCAAGATGTCCCTTAGTTTTTCCTACTAAAAAAATGTTTGCATTTTCTATCATTTTAAAACCTTTTGCATTTTCAAGTTTTTCAATTAAACCCACACCACCTATAACAGGCGTAGGCATTATAGAGATTTTATTTGTTTCGTTGTAAAGAGATACATTTCCTGAAACTACAGGATAGTCAAGCTTTTCACATGCATTTTTAATTCCTTTAATTGCTTGTTTTATTTCATACATAATCTCTTTTTTTTCTGGGTTTCCAAAATTAAGATTATCTGTTATGGCAATAGGACTAGCACCTGTTGAAATAAGGTTCCTCCATGACTCAGCAACGGCTATTTCGGCTCCAATTTTTGGGTTTGATTTACAATAAATAGGGTTACAATCACAAGTAATTGCAACTGCCTTTTGTGTTCCATGAACTCTTATTACCGCAGCATCAGATTTTTCAGATGATAAAATTGTGTCACCCATAACTGATGAATCATATTGTTGAAAGATCCATTTTTTAGAGGAATGATTAGGGCTTGACAAAATTTTTATAAGGGTCCTTTTTAAATTTTTCTTACCAATTTTTTTATGTGTAGTAACTTCATTTTTTTTCTTTGATGGTCGATCATATTCTGGGGCAGATTCAGCAAGTGGTTTAATAGGAAGTGAACCCACTAATTTTTTTTTCATATATAATTCCATAGTACCTGTATTAGTAAGCTTACCAATTTCTACAGCGTCCAAACCCCATTTTTTAAAAACTTTAAAGGTTAGTTTTTTTTTATTTGGTTTTATAATTAATAACATTCTTTCTTGAGTTTCTGACAACATCATTTCATAAGGTGTCATACTTTCTTCTCTACACGGAACTTTTTCTAAAAACAATTTTACACCGCAATTACCTTTCGATGCCATTTCAAATGAAGATGAAGTTAGGCCAGCTGCACCCATGTCTTGTATTGCAATAATTGCATCATGACTCATAAGCTCTAAACATGATTCTAGAAGAAGTTTCTCCATAAAAGGATCACCAACTTGAACTTGAGGTCTATTATTTGTGGAGTCATCTGTGAATTCAGCAGAGGCCATTGTAGCTCCATGAATTCCATCTCTTCCAGTTTTTGATCCCACGTAAATAACTGGGTTTCCTATACCTTTAGCTGTGGAATAAAAAATTTTTTTTTTATCAACTAATCCAACACACATTGCATTTACAAGAATATTATTATTATAACTCTCATGAAAAAAACATTCTCCACCTACAGTTGGAATACCTACGCAATTTCCATAGTCTCCAATTCCCTTGACCACACCTCTTAATAGATTTTTTGTCTTCCTATTCTTTGGATCACCAAATCTTAACGAATTCAAGTTTGCAATAGGCCTTGCTCCCATAGTAAAAACATCTCTCATAATTCCTCCAACACCAGTTGCTGCTCCCTGATAAGGTTCAATGAAGGATGGATGATTATGACTTTCCATTTTAAAAACTATGGCATCTTTACCACCTATATCGATAATACCTGCATTTTCACCAGGCCCACATATAACTTTTTTACTTTTAGTAGGCAAAGTTTTTAACCATTTTTTTGTTGATTTATATGAACAATGTTCACTCCACATTACAGAGAAAATTCCTAATTCTAGAATGTTTGGTATTCTTCCGAGAATCTTTTTAATTAAATTATATTCACTCTTTGTTAAGTTATGATCTTGAATTATTTTTCCAGTGATTTTTTCATTCATAGCATTTCATAAATTGATTTAAAAAATATTTTTCCATCTTTACTTGAAAAGTTGTCAGTTGCCCTCTCAGGATGAGGCATTAGACCTAGTACATTTTTTTTTTTATTAACTATTCCTGCTATATTATTTTTTGAGCCGTTAGGATTAAAACTGTTATTTATTACACCCTCTTTAGAAGTATATTTAAAAATAATTTGCTCATTATCTTCCAGCTCTTTAAGTTTTTGATCGTCAACGAAATAATTTCCTTGTGAATGAGCAATTGGATAACTGACAACTTCGTTCTTTTTATAGCCACTGGTAAATTTATTTTTACTGACTACTTTAAGAAAAACATCCTCACATTTAAAAAGCTGAGATGAGTTTTTAAGAAGTGCACCCTCAAGCAAATTACATTCAGTCAAAATCTGAAAACCGTTACAAATTCCAACAATTGGTGTACCTTTTTTTGAAAGTCTTATCACCTCAGAAATTGCGGGTGATTTTGTAGCAATTATTCCTGCCCTTAAATAATCACCATATGAAAAACCACCGGGTAAAAAAATTAGGTCTGTTTTTTTAATATTTCTAGTTTGGTGCCATATTAAATCAGGCTTGATTCCTAAATTTTTTTCAACAGCAATCATAAGGTCTCTGTCACAATTAGAACCAGGAAAAATAATAATAGAAATTATTTTTTTTTTTCTCACTAGTTTAGTTCTTTTTGATAATTTTAAAATTTTCAATTACTGGATTAGAAAGCAGGTTTTTGCTGATTCTTTCTATTTCTTTAAAATAGTCTTTTTTATCATCAACATAAATATCGAAGAATTTACCTTTTATTATTTTTTCAATAGATTTGTTTCCCATATTTTTAATAGTTTGCATAATGGCTTCAGCTTCTGGGTCAAGAATTCCAGGTTTAAAGTTTATGAAGACTCTAAAAATCATTTTTAAGAACCTTCTTGAATTCTTTTTCGGACAAAACACCTAATCTATATGCAACTTCTTTGTAAGCAATATCTACTTCACCAAGATCTTGTCTAAATCTATCTTTATCAAGTTTTTTATTAGTCAATATATCCCATAGTCTGCAGTTATCTGGACTTATTTCATCTGCGAGCATAATTGAATTATCCTGACCTGACCAAAATCTTCCAAATTCAATTTTAAAATCCACTAAACGTATTTTCTGTGAATAGAAATATCCAGTCAAGAAATCATTTATTCTTGCCGATAGAGATATTATTTCCTCTAATTCTGAATGTGTTGCCCATTCGAAAACTATTATATGTTCCTCAGAAACTATAGGGTCATTAAGTTTATCATCTTTCAAATAGAACTCTATAATTGGTCTTGGTAAAACTTTTCCCTCTTCAATTCCTAAGCGTTTAACTATTGAACCAGTAGCTATATTTCTTATTACAACTTCTATGGGGATAATTTCTAATTTATGAATAAGTTGCTCTCGCATATTCAATCTTTTGATGAAATGATTAGGAATGTTTATGTCATTTAGCCTAGTCATTAATAATTCAGAAATAAAATTATTAATAACTCCTTTTCCGGGAATCACTGCTTTTTTTTTATTATTAAAGGCTGTGGCATCATCTTTAAAATATTGAATTAATGTATTAGGTTCCTTTCCCCTATAAATTACCTTTGCTTTTCCTTCGTATAATTTTTTTCTTAGCATCATTTGTTAATTTTTTTAAAAATATGATTAATATTCTTAAAATGGTATTCAAGTTCAAAAATCTTATCAATTTCTTTATGTGAAAGAAAACTTTTAATACTTTTATTTTTTTTTAGTAAGTCTTTAAAATTCTTATTTTGATTCCAAGAGTCCATTGCAATTTTTTGAACTTTTTTGTAGGCATCTTCTCTGGTAAGCCCTTTGTCTATAAGTTTAAGTAAAACTCTTTGTGAGTTGAAAAGTCCTTTACTACTATTAAGGTTAGCAAGCATTTTTTCTTCATTAATTACTAAATTTTTAATTACATCAGACATCCTACTTAAAGAAAAATCTAATAAAATTAGGGTATCTGGAAAAATTATCCTTTCTACAGATGAATGTGAAATATCTCTTTCATGCCATAAAGAAATATTTTCTAAAATCGGTAAAATATTAGCTCTAATAATTCTTGCAATACCAGTTATATTCTCTGACAAAACAGGATTTCTTTTATGCGGCATCGCTGAAGAACCCTTTTGCTTTTCTGAAAAAAATTCCTCTACTTCACCTAGCTCACTTCTTTGCAGATGTCTAATTTCTGTAGCTAAATTTTCTAGTGATGATGCTATTATTGCTATAACAGAAAAAAGATATGCATATCTGTCTCTAGGTATAACTTGTGTAGAAACTTCTTCTGAACGAATTTTTAACTTTTTTGCAACATAATCTTGCGCGTAAGGATCTATGTTTGCAAATGTTCCAACTGCTCCAGATATCGCACACACTGAAATATTTTTTTCAGCTTCTAAAAATCTTTCATATGAACGTTTAAATTCAAAATACTTACCCAGCATTTTAAGTCCAAATGTTGTTGGTTCAGCAAAAATTCCATGGCTTCTTCCAATACAAGGTGTTTTTTTATAAGAAACAGCTTTTTCTTTTAAAACTTCTAATAGCTTCTTAAGCTCTTTTTTTATTATTAAACAAGATTCCTTAAGTTGTATTGATAATGTAGTATCTAAAATATCTGATGAGGTAACTCCTTGATGAATAAACCGTGAGTCTTCGCCGATATTTTCTGCGAGATTAGTTAAGAATGCAATAACATCATGTTTAACGTCTTTTTCAATTTCATCTATTCTTTTTTCATCAAATTTTGCTTTTTCTTTAATCACCTTTAGTGATTTTGTAGGAACTTTACCTAATTTATTAAGAGCTTCGCAAATTAAAATTTCAATTTTTAACCAAATTTTAAATTTATTTTTTGGTTTCCAAATTTCTGATATTTCTTTTCTTGAGTATCTAGGTATCATTTTCTTAAATATGGAGGAAATGAGTAATTTTTTTTTGAAAGAGTAAATATTTCATAACCATTTTTTGTAACCCCTAAAGAATGTTCGAATTGAGCAGATAAAGATTTATCACAAGTTACTGCAGTCCATCCGTCATTGAGAATCTTAACTTTATATCCACCTATATTAATCATAGGTTCAACTGTAAAAAACATGCCCTCTTCAAGCGTAACTCCTTCTCCTTTTTCACCAAAATGAAGAATACTTGGTTGATCATGGAACACTTTACCAAGGCCATGCCCACAGAAATCTCTTACTACTGAATAATTTTTCTTTTCTGCAAAAGATTGTATAGCATGACCGATATCACCAGTTGTATTTCCTGGTTTTACTTGTTCTATTCCTCTCATCATTGCTTCAAAAGTTGTCTCAACAAGTTTTTGAGCCTTAATTTTGACATTTCCAACGTAAAACATTCTGCTTGTATCCCCATGCCATCCATTAAGTTTTGGTGTAACATCAATATTTAATATATCTCCTTCCTCTAAAATTTTATTTCCAGGAATTCCGTGACAAACGACGTGATTGACTGAAGTGCATACAGATTTTGGGAACCCTTTATAGTTTAGAGGTGCTGGAATTGCTCCATTTTCAATCTGATATTTATGACAGATTTCATCTATTTCGAATGTTGAAATGCCTGGTTTAACATAATCAGTAATGAAATCTAAACATCCCGCAGCTAGTGCCCCAGCTTCTCTCATACATTGAAATTCATGTTGATTATGTATTTTGATGTTATTGGTCATAGAAAAAGAATAATGTATAGTAAAAAAATTAAAACTAATAGAAAAAAAGAATGAAATCAAACAGAAAAACTTTTGGTATTATAATTATAGGAAATGAAATTTTATCAGGAAAGACACTAGATACAAACTCACATCTAATATGTACTGAACTTAATAATGTTGGTATGGTTTGCAAAGAAATAGTTACAATTCCTGATGTTGAAAAAATAATTTCAGAAAAAGTAAATTTTTTCAGACAGAAATTTGATTTTGTTTTTACAACTGGTGGGATTGGTCCAACTCATGACGATAAAACCTCTAAGGCAATTTCAAGCGCCTTTAATGACTCACTAATTTTGAATAAAGAAGCAAAAAAAAGGCTTGAAAAACATTATTCAGATGATGTTCTAACCAACGCTAGATTAAAAATGGCATTTGTTCCTTCAAAAGCAAGGTTAATAGATAATCCAGTAAGTATTGCTCCTGGTTTTTACATAGAAAATGTTTTTGTTTTTCCCGGTGTCCCTAAAATATTAGAGGTAATGTTAAAAGATGTATTGAAGAGATTTAAGAAAAATCAAAAAAAATTTATCAAGAAAATAATTACAACCACTTTATCAGAGGGAATAATTGGCGAATATCTTGCAGATGTACAAGAAAAATATAATGACCTTGAAATTGGCAGTTACCCTTACTTTAAGAAAAATTCCTTTGGAGTCTCATTGGTAATAACAGGAGAGAGTAATAAAAGAATTAAAGAGGCTTGTGAATTGTTGATTACATATCTCGACAAAAATAAAGGAAATCCAAGATTATTTTAGTTTGTCTTCGAATATTTTTTTTGTATGTAGTGCAGTTTCATCTTTAATTATATCCGGAAGGTTTTTTTTTATCCATAAACTTAATGAATCTTTAAATATTTTTTCAATTTCATTTTCAAACTTATTGTTGTTAATTTCTATTTCAGAAGAGCTTGAGACTTTTTCTTGGCATTTTTTAAAATTTAAGTTTTTCCAACTACTGTTAAGATAATCATTGTTTTTGGTTGAATCGTCTTCCAATTCTGTTGTTTTGACTTCTTTTGTTTTTATGAGTTTATTTACGTATGATTCAGTATAATTTTGGTTATTTTCTAGGTTATCAGTCTTAGATGTATTAATTTTATTTAGTTCTATTACTTCATTTGTTTGAACAAAATCTAATTTTTTTTCATTTTGTGCTTCTAAAATTAGTTCTTGGATAGAGTAAAGTATTTTGTCGATTTTTTTTTGATTGTTCATTAAAAAATATTTTAAAAATATGTTAGATTAATGTAATCGTTATATTTATTGTATGTCAAATATTTCATTTCAAATTATACCATTTGCATTTATTTTTGTAGTTGTGTTATTTTTTCTCGCAAAAAAAAAAAATAAAAAAAAAGAAGTAATTATCACCAAAGAAATGCCATTAATAGACTATGTCGAACATACAGAATTTTTTGAGAATGCCGAAAAAAAACTTATTGCTTTGAAAGAACTTTATCGTCAAGATTTGATAGATAAAAATATGTATGTAAAAAAAACGGAATTAGTTGCTCAATCTATCTCAAAGCTAACTGGAAAAAATGTAAGAGAATTGGTAAAAACAAAAGATGAACATATTTATAAAAGATTAAAAAATAATATTAGTGAAAAAATTGAAAAAACTCCTTCAAAAAAACATATTGGTGATCTTGATAAATTAATAAGCGATGTTGATAAAAGAATTAAAATGGGTCTAAACTATGAACGATAATAAAAAAATTTTAGATCAGGTAAAAAATGTAGTATCATCAAAAAAATCGAATGAAAAAAAACTAAAAACTAATAGCAATTTTGATAATGTTTCCAACGCAAAAAAAAAAATAATTGATGACTGGATTAAAAATAATGCAGAAAAAATTACTAAAGAAATTATAAGTGAGCATGTAAAAAAGCTTTTTAAATAGTACTTTACTTAAAGATTTTATTTAGTAGATTCTTTAAAATTAATAAAGTAATTATTGAAAAACGAGACATTAACATTGCGAGCGTGCTGAAATTGGTAAACAGACAGGACTTAAAATCCTGCGGGTGGTAACACCCTTGTGGGTTCAAGTCCCACCGCTCGCACCAATATTAATAAATAAACACTTGATAAAATGAATTATTTAATTTTTGTTTTAGTTTTACTTTTTAGTTTAAATGTTTCTTCAGAAAACTTAGATGAAAAAATTGAAAAATTTCTTCTCAATAACCCTGAGATAATTTTACAATCTTTAGAAAATTATGAAAAAAAAAAAATTGCCGAAAAAAAAAAGTTTAATAATCAAATTATTGCTGATAATAGAAAACAAATCGTAAACACAAGTAATGGGATGTATAGCGGGAACTTGGAAAGTAAAAATGTTATAATTGAATTTTTTGATTATAATTGTTCGTATTGCAAAAAAGCACATCAAGATATTCTAAAAATTGAGAAAAATAAAAAGAACGTTAAAGTAATATATAAAAATTTTCCGATTCTTTCTGAAAATTCAAAAAAATTGGCTGAAATTGCGTTACTTATTGCCAAAGATAATAATAAAAAATTTATTAAATTTCATAATCTTATCATGAGTAGGAAAGGACTTATTAACAAAAACCAATTAAATGATATCTTGGGTGATCTTGGTTATGATCAAGGTAAATTAAAAAATAATTTGAATAGTGAGTATATAAAAAGTCAATTATTAAAGGATCGTGAACTTGCGGAGAAACTATCTTTAAGGGGTACGCCAGCTTTTATAGTCAATGATAAATTATTTTTTGGTTATATAGGTTACGATGAATTAGTTTCTCATATAAAAAATTAACAGTATAGATTATTTTTTGACTCAGTTTTAAATTTGGCGGCAAAACCATTGCTGTATAAAATTTTTTTACCATACTGACTCAAATATATATTATGATTAACTAACGCATTCATTTCTCTAAGATGTTTTTTTGTTCTATCATCATAGTCGATAAAAAAACCTTGGTCATCCTGAAGCACATGAATAATTTCATGCAGTAAAATTCCTCTGTGACATACGTCTTTAAGAGGGTTTAATCTTTTTGATAAGTAAACTGTGTATTTTGGTTCTACAGGTGTGTAAGCCAAAATTTCACAGTCATTCTTACACGCAAGCTGAGAAAGTTCATTTTGTTCTAAAAACTTTACCTCAGGTAATTGTTTTGGATTTATATAATCTGTATTACTTGTTATCCAGAGAAGTAATGCTATTATTAGTTCATTAAGATTTTCAAATTTCTCCATATTTAATTAATAGTATCTTTAGATGAAAAGTAAACTCTTTAAACACATGTCTTTACCAGAAATGTATTCATTAGATGTAGACAAAGATAATAAAATATATTTCGAAGTAAGTGGAAAAAAAAACGGTTTACCTGTTTTTTTTGTTCATGGAGGTCCTGGAGGTCATTGCAGAAGTGAACATCATTCTTTATTTAACCCTGAATTTTTTAAATCTGTTATTTTTGATCAAAGGGGTTGTGGGAAAAGTACACCTTACAGATCACTCAGCGGTAACAATACAGAAAACTTAGTTGAGGATATTGAAAAAATTAGAGAATTCTTAAAGGTAAAAAAATTTTTTATAGTAGGTGGTTCCTGGGGCGCCACATTAGCTTTAAAATATGCAATTAAATACCCAAAAAATATATCAGCAATTCTTTTAAGATCAGTTTTCTTGGGGACGATGAAAGAAATTGATTGGGCATTTATAAATGGTCCTAAAATTTTTGCCCCTAAACTTTTTGAAAGTTTTTCAAAAACTGCAGATAACGCTAAGGATTTAATTTCAAAATATTACGATGAAATATTTGTAAAAAACTCAAAAATACATTCTTGGATTTGGCATGACTATGAGCGAATTCTTTCACAAATCAATCCTGACAATACCATTTTTGAGGAAAAAAAGAAAATTGAAGAAAGAGTTGGCCTTCCCAATTCACCATTTATGGAACTCCATTACATTAAAAATAATTTTTTTATGGATGATAATGAGATTTTAAATAATGCAAGTAAGCTTAAAAATATCCCTGGGTACATAATTCAGGGAAGATATGATTTAATTTGCCCCCCAGTTAATGCATATAATTTAAGTAAAAAGTGGGTAGGTTCAAAACTTAAAATTATTAATACAGCTGGTCACTCTTCATCAGATGAAGGAATGATGGAAAATATGCAATTAAGTCTTGAAAAACTAATTAAGGCAGTTTAATTCAAATTTCACATAGTCATTTTTTTCTGTTGCTTTAAGTTTTAGAAAAAGCTTAGTGTTTTTAAAATCGTGTAATTTATTGATTGACCAAATAGCCGTTCCCCTTAATAGAGGTTCTTGATGTGTTAAATATTTTTTAATACTCGAACTTAGGCTTTTAATTTGACTGTTACCAGCTGCTATTAAAATATTTCTTATAAAAGAGATCCAACCTATTCTTAAAATTGGTGATTGAAAGAAGTATTTTTTAAAAAAAATCTCGTCAAAATTTAGAAAAAACCTTAAATCTTTCTCTCTTTCGAGTGCTAAAAAATTTTTATCTTTAGTAGGTTTTGAAAACTTATTCCATGGACATATAGACAAACAATCATCACATCCATAAACTTTGTTACCCATTTTTTCTCTTAAACTTATTGGAATAGGACCTTTGTATTCAATAGTTAAATAGGAAATACATTTTCTCGCATCTATTTTTGAGTCTTTGTGTAAGGCGTTAGTAGGGCAAATAGTTAAACAATCATTACAAGATCCGCAATTGTCTTTAGAAGGATTGTCATTTTCTAGCTTTATGGGTAAAAAAATTTCTGATAAAAATAACCATGAACCAAATTTTTTTGAAACAATATTTGTATGTTTACCCTGCCATCCAACACCAGTTTCTTTAGCAAAATATTTTTCCATTACTGGAGCTGTATCAACAAAAATTTTACAATCAAGTTTAAATTCTCTATCAAACCAATCTTTAAATTCCTCTAATTTATTTTTAATTATAATATGATAATCTTTATTTTTTGCATATACGCTTATATTTGCTTTTTCCTTAAAGTTATTAATTTTTAAAGGGTTATCTTCAGGTGCATAATTGAGACCAACCACTATGATGGTTTTAACCTTTCCCCAAACTTTTTTTGGATTTGTTTTTTTTTCATAATGTCTTTCTAGCCATTTCATTTCTCCATGATAATTTTTATTAAGAAAATTTTTAAATTCTCTTGATGTTTTTAAATTCACTCTTGGTTTTGTAAAACCTACAGAATCAAAACCAATATTTAAAATTTTTTTTCTAATTTTATTTTTAAATTTATCCATTTGTTTTTATGTTAATAATTATATTTTAAAATGAAAAAAAGAACAAAAAAATGTGTCATATTATTGAGTGGAGGTCTGGATTCCTCCGTTGTGTTATCTATTTGTAATCAGTTAAAATATGAAATATATGCAATTTCTTTTAATTATAAACAGCGGCATGCAAAAGAGCTTAATCTTGCCAAATGGCAAGCAAAAAAACATAATGTGAAATCACATAAAATTTTTACTATAGATTTATATGGTGGTTCAGCACTCACAGATGATATTAAGGTTCCAGAAAATAAAGATGTTGCTTCAATTCCTAAAACAATTCCTGTTACTTACGTTGCAGGTAGAAACCTTGTTTTTTTATCGATTGCTGCAGGTTATGCTGAATCGCTTGATATAAACGATATTTATATTGGAGTTAACTCAGTAGACTATTCAGGATACCCTGATTGTAGAAAAGAATTTATCGTTTCTTTTGAGAAATTAATAAACAAGTGTACCAAAAAAGGTCTTGAGGGAAGGAGTTTTAGAATTAAAACCCCATTAATAAATTTGAGTAAACGTGAGATTGTACTAGTTGGAAAAAAAAATAATGTTGATTTTTCAAAAACATCAAGTTGTTATAATCCAAAAAAATCAAAAAGTTGTGGACTCTGTGATTCATGCTTGTTAAGACAAAAAGGTTTCAAGGATGCAAAAGTAAAAGATCCTTTGGTTTATGATGTATAGAGTGAAAGAAATATTTAAGTCGATTCAGGGCGAGGGTTTTTTCTCAGGTAAGGAAGCAGTATTTTTAAGATTTACTGGGTGCAATTTGTGGAATGGAAGAAAAAAAGATAGGAGTAAATCAATTTGCAATTTTTGTGATACTAACTTTGTGGGTACTGATGGAAAAAATGGAGGAAGATATAATTTAGCAAAACTAATTTCTGTTACTAAAAAGGTATGGAACCACACTTATACTTCTGAAGAAAAATTTATAGTTCTAACTGGAGGTGAACCACTACTTCAAGTTGATGATTTACTTGTTGAAAAATTAAAAAAAGAAAATTTTTTTATTGCCGTGGAAACTAATGGAACTATTAAAACCGATTTAAAGTTTGATTGGATAACTGTTAGTCCAAAAGAAAACGCTGAATGGAATCTAAGAAAAGGTGATGAATTAAAAGTTGTGTACCCTCAGCATAAGTTTGATTTAAAAAAAATCATAAATTTAGATTTCAAATATTTTTTTCTTCAACCTAAAGATGAAGAAAAAAATAGAACTAATATTTTAAAAACCATAAACTATTGTAAGTCTCATAAGCC
>CACAXP010000019.1 GCA_902536485.1 uncultured Alphaproteobacteria bacterium
AGTTCAAAAATAAATGATTAAACAATTCAAATGTGACGTTTGTGATGCAGATGATCCTGCTGAAATCAAATGTCTTAGAACTTACACTAATAACCAAAAAATACATGTATGTAAAAATTGTGGTTTTGTTTATGTTAGAGAAAGACGAACATCATCAGAAGTAGCAAAGGTTTGGTCTGAAGATATTTTTAAAAACCAATCTTTAAAAAATCACTACTCAGCGAGAATACCTGCGGTAAAAGCGAGACAAGTTTTTGTTGCAGATTTGATTGACAATGAAATTGGACTAAAAAATAAAAAATTATGTGACATAGGTACGGGTCAAGGTCAATTTCTGAAGATTGCTAGAGATGATTACAAAGCCAAGGTTTTTGGAATTGAACCATCAAAACAATTATGCGGAGAATTAAAAAAGGAAAATATTAAGAGTTTCTGTGGAACAATCGAAGATATAGAAAAAATATCTGATTTTAAGAAGTCATTTGATATCGTAACTATTATGTGGACTTTAGAAAATTCATCTGAACCTAATGCGATGCTGAAGATTTCTGGTAATATTTTAAAAGACAATGGTTTTCTAGTTGTATCGACTGGAAGTAGAATTTTAGTTCCCTTTAAAAAACCTTTAAATTATTATATAGATGATTCTGTTGTTGATACACATCCAACACGATTTAGTAAAAACACACTTTCACTTATTCTAAAAAAAAATGGGTTCAAAGTTTTTTATGTAAATAGATATATTGATCAAGATTGGCTTTGTATTATTGCAAAAAAAGAGAAAGAAAATAATAAAATTTCTGGTGACAACCATAGAGAAGTTTTAGATTTTTTTGAACGATGGAATAAAGAAACTAAAGAGCATTACTTAAAAAAAAAGCAAAAGTAAAAATTAATGAAAAAAAAGCTTAAAACCCTTCTTATTGGATTTGGAAATGTTGCTGAAAAAATTGGCAATGATAAGATGATGAAAAAATTTATTAAGTTTCAATCTCATGCTCAAGTTTTAAAAGCACATCCAAACTTTATGTGGGATGCAGTAATAGACAGCAATAGAAAAAGAAGAGAAGTTGCTGAAAAAAAGTGGAAGATTCCCTTTGTTGTTGACTGTCCATCAAAACTTCCAAAAGAATATAATCCTGATGTAGTGGTTTTGACAACCCCACCTGAAAGAAGAATAAATTTTTTAAAAAAAATTAATGATAAAAAAGCCGTTTTAGTTGAAAAGCCATTGGGTTTGTCTTTAGCATCATGTAATGAATTTAAAAGAATATGTGATAAAAAAAAACTTATAGTACAAGTAAATTACTTTAGAAGATTTGATTCAACAATTAAAAGTTTATTTAAAAAAAAAAAACAAAAAATAGGTAACCTTCAAGCTGGATTCTGTGTGTATGGAAATGGTTTGAAAAATAATGCAATTCATATGATAGATTTAGTCAGGTTTCTTTTTGGAAAAATAAAATACATAACAGCAATTTCTGAAGTAAGTTGTGGTACTACCACAATAAAAAAAGATAAAAACTTAATTTTTAATTTAGAATTTTCTAACGGTTCAATTATAAACTTCGTGCCAATTAATTTTAATTTCTACAGAGATGTTTATTTAGACATCTGGGGAACAAAAGGTAGAATTGAAATCTTCCAAGAGGGTTTGTTTATCAGACATTCTAATATAAAAAAACATAGAGCAATAGCTGATACAAAAGAAATATCTATAGATAGGCCATCTATTGAAAAAACAGAATGTGGAATCTCATACTATAATCTTTATGACAATTTATATAAATCAATAAAAAAAAATATCACACCTTTCTCTGATGTTTATAATGCTACGAAAAATGAAATAATAGTTGATTTAATTTTTAAATCTTTAAATTCAAATTCAAAAAAAATTAAAGTTGATATCTAAAAAAAGAATATTGCTGATGGTAGAGGACCCTGGTGTCGCAAACTTTGCATTAGGCCTTAGAGAATCACTTTATGAAAAAAATATTTTTTGTGATACTTTTGCAGTAGGAACTTCAAGAAGTTATTTAAGACTGTATAAAGAAAAATTTTTATCTTCATCCAAAATTACATCTTTAAAAAATAATTATGATTTTATATTTTATGGAACTTCTGAAAATAAAAATAGTAATCTTTATAAAATCTTAAATAAATTCAAAAGCGAAGGTTCACAAGTTGGTATTATCATAGATGCTCCAAACTCAATTAATGAAAGATTAAAAGAGATAAATAAAAATCTTAAAATAGAAGCAGATTTTTTTATAGTTGCAGATAAAACTACAAAAAAAGAGTTAATTAAACTTAAAATAAAAAAAGAAAAAATATGTGAAGTATTAAATCCAAAATTTTGTTGGATGGAAAAAATAAGAAAAACTTATAAAAAAAAATCAAAAAAGAAAAAAATTATTTTTCTTAGTGAATTATCAACTGGATTAAATAAAAAAAAATTCCTGAAAAATAGTAATTATAATTTATCTGGGTTTACGAAAAGTAAAAAAAGAACAGAAATTGTTTTTGAGGAACTTATTCTTGCTCTGAAAAAATATGATGGACAATTTTCTTTGACTTTAAAACTACACCCAAAAGAAAAAAAATCTTCTTACACAAAATATAAAAATCTTTATCACCATATTTTTCCCTCAAAAGGTTCTATAAAGAATTTTACGAATTTTGATTTAGTCGTTGGTATTACAACTAATATGTTATGTGAATTGAGGACATTAAGTATTCCTTGTCTTTCTATTACACCTCAAAAAAAAGAGTATTATTGGCTGAATTCAGATATAAGAAAATTTATTTATCACGTTCATTCCTCCAAACAGATAGATAAATATTTTAGAGATTTTTTTTATAATGCCTCAAATAAATTGGAAAAAATTATTATAAATAAAAAAACTTTTTCTACTTTCATACAAAACCTATATTTATAAAAAATGAATCGTTGTATAAATTGTTTTGTAACAAATAAGCTTCCTGGGTCAGTTTTTAATGAAAGGGGTTTATGTTCTGCATGCTTATATAAACAAAAAAAAATTAAAAAAATTGATTGGAAAAGTAGATTAGTTTCTTTAAAAAAAATATGTAAAAAATATCGATGTAATAAAAAAAATCATTATGACTGTATAGTGCCTGTGAGTGGAGGGAAGGATAGCACAAGGCAGGCTTTCTATGTAAGAGATAATCTAAAGATGAATCCCCTTCTTGTTTCATGTGCATACCCACCTGAGCAACAAACTGAAAGGGGGGCATATAATATGGAAAATTTAATTCGTCATGGTTTTGATGTTCATTATATAAGTCCATCTCCACAAACATGGAAAAAAATGATGAAATATTGTTTTTTTAAATTTGGAAATATATTTAAGTCGTGTGAGCTTGCTTTGTTTGCAACAGCACCAATTGTGGCTATAAGAGAAAATATAAAATTAATTTTTTATGGAGAAAATGTATCTCTTCAATGGGGCGGTGATAATCAAGTCTCAAAAAATGGAAACGCGAATAATCTTAAAAATAATAATACATTATCAGGTGGTGATATTAGTAATTACATAAAAGATGGATTTAGAAAAAATAAATTATTCTGGTATGATTATCCAGATAAGAAATTGTTTAATTCCAGTAAACTAAAAATGATATTTTTAGGTTATTACATTCCTGATTTTAACGATAAGCAAAATAGTAAATTTTCGATAAAAAGGGGTTTAAAGGTAAGGGAAGGATTTGATGCAGATCCTCAAAATACAGGAACTGTAACAAATTATGACGCATTAGATGACGATTTTGTATTTATCAATCAAATGATAAAATTTTATAAATTTGGAATGGGTAAAGTTGCGGAGCAAGTATCTGCTTTTGTGAGAGATAAAGAGTTATCAAAAGATGAAGCAAAAAAACTTGTCGATAATTTTGATGGAAAATGTTCAGAGGTTTATATTGAAAAGTTTTGTGAATTCTTACTAATTTCAAAAGAAGACTTTTGGAAAGTTGTTAATAAATACCGTTTTAAAAATTTTAAGTAAAAAATAAAATGAAAAATTTTCCAGAAGTTAAATTTTGCAAAAAATGCTTTTACCACTCTCTTCATCCCTTAAAAATTACAATTGATTCACAAGGTATCTGTAGTGGATGCAGAATACACGAGGAAAAATTCCTGCTTGATTGGGAAAAAAGATTTAAAAAGTTAGAAAAAATAGTCAACAAATTTAAAAATAAAAACTTTTATGACTGTATTGTTCCTATAACTGGCGCGAAGGATTCATTTTTTATTTTAGATGTAGTTAAGAATAAATTAGGTTTGAATCCTTTATTAGTAAATTATAATATTCATCACAATACCTTAAATGGTTTAAGAAATATTGGTCTTCTTAGAACGCTTTTTGACTGTGATTATATACAAAAAACAGTTGAACCAAAAAAAATTAGAAAGATCAATCAAATAACTTTTGAAAAATTTGGTAGTATTTATTGGCACGTTTTGGCTGGTTCTACTGCTTTTCCAGTTCAAATTGCAACAAAATATAAAATACCGTTAATAATTTGGGGTGTTCACCAAGGATGTGATCAAGTAGGTATGTTTTCTCATTTAGATGAAGTGGAAATGACTCGTAAATACAGAAAAGAGCACGATCTTATGGGATTTGAAGCAGAGAATTTACTAGAGATGAGTAATGACTTAACTGAAAATGATTTACTTAATTATTATTATCCATCAAATAAGGATATTTGTAAAGTTGGTGTAATTGGTATTTATCTGAGTAACTATATAAAATGGGATACAAAAAAACAACATGAAGAAATGTTAAAAAAATATAAGTATGAGACTGTTCTACAAGAAAGAACCTTTGACTCATATAATAATATTGACTGTATTCATTATAATGGAATTCATGATTATATAAAACTTATTAAATGTGGATTTTCTAAAATTACTGATCATGTTGTTAGAGAGATGAGATTCAAAAGATTGACAAGTGAAGAAGGTGCTTTTCTTATTAAGCATTATGAAACTAGAGGGACATCAGATTTAAATTTATTATTAAATTTTAATAAAATATCTTACAAAAAATTCAATAAAGTATGTGAAAAAATAAGAAATAAAAAATTATGGCAAAAGAAAAAAAATAATTTTTCTCTTAAATTTGAAAGAAAGTTAACTAAAAAATATAATCTTGAGGAAATTGAAAAGAAATTTAGTTTTGTAAAAACAAAATCCTCAATAAAAAAAGATAAAATTAAATATAATCTATTTGATAAATCCTGGGCTAATAAATAGAAGGTCTGTAACAATGAAGTATAGAATTTTAATAAGAGCTTTCACTGCAAGAAGAGATGTAATGTATTTTCAGATTATTGCTAAACTTTTAGAAAAAAAAAATTGTGATGTTATAATTTCGAGTCTTAGATCTTTTGACTTCTTTATAAAATTTTGGAAACCTCATGCAATTATCTTTAATACTCAAGGTGATTCCCTGAGTCTTAAAAAAAAGAGCCCTAGCTCCAAAATTATATTTATTCCAGGAGAAGGAGCTGAGTTATATGAAAATTCGATTGCAAGTTTATGGAATAAATTAGGGATGAATCATTATAATTCAGTTGATTTAACATTTTTATGGAGTAAGTATTCCCTTGATGAATGTAAAAAGAAAATAAAAATTTTTGATGAAAAAAAATTTTGTGTATCAGGAAATCCCAAGCTTGATATTGTTCAATTTAATAGGCCTATAAAAAAAAAAAATAAAATAAAAACCATAGGTATTTCTTGTAGATTCTCTACAATTAATCATCATGAAGGTATTCCTGTTGTTAGAACTTTACTACCTAACAGAGAAATCGCTACAAATTTTACATTTGCTTCAATGTTTAGTTTTCATACAATGATGCTAATTATTGAAAAATTATTGAAAACAACTGATCTAGAAATAAATATTCGCCCTCATCCTAATGAAGCTGCTGATACTTATTTTAATTATGTGATTCCATATTTTAAAAATTATAAAAAAAGAATTAAGATAAATTCATCAATTTGTATTGTAGATTGGTTTAAAGAAATTGATGTAATGCTAAGTCCTACTACAACTTCTATTTATGAGGCAACATTATTAAATATCCCTATTGTGAGCATTGAAAAACTATCACCAAGTGTAATTTATTCAGCTAAAGAATCTGATCAAAGTAAAGAGTTTATTGATTCTTTAACAAGTCCGAAATCAGTAGAAAATTTAGTTAATCTTTTAATTAAAAATTTTAAGATTAAAACATCATCTAGTACTGTAATAATGAATCAGTTAAAAAAACTTCATTTATGGCCAAGAAAACAATCAGCATGTTTAATTATAGCTAATGAAATTTCAAATCTTTTAAAAAAAAATAAAATGAAAAGTAGCTTTTTTATTCCCAAAAGAATTCTTTTATTTATTGATAAAATAAAGTTTAAAAGAGCCATGAAAATTAATCCATTACATTGGAATTTTAATTACAGTGAAACTTATTATAAGCTTCCAAAAGACTTTGATTACATAATTAACAGTATTTTAAAAAATAAGAAGAGGATTTAAATAAAAAAAAAAATAGGAATATTAAGTGTTGGTACTGGAAACTTACTTTCTATAAGGAATTGTTTAAATTCTTTTGGTGTTATTGCTGTTAAGACACAAATATTTAATGTTGATGATTTTGATGCAATCATACTTCCTGGTGTTGGCTCCTTTGAAGCAGTAATGAAAAAAATTCTGAAAAAAAAAATAAACGAAAAATTATATCAATTTGCTTTAATTAAAAAAAAACCAATTTTAGGAATATGCTTGGGTATGCATTTAATGATGGAATCAAGCCAAGAAGGAAGTCAGACAATAGAAGGTTTAGGCTGGCTAAAGGGAAATGTATGTAAAAATGAATATAAAAAAAAATCATATCTTAATGTAGGTTGGGAATATGTTTCGCCATGTAAAAAATTACAAAATAAACTTTTAAAAAAAGTAATTACAAATTATTTTTATTTCGATCATAGCTTTTCATTAGAGAAAAAATCAGAGGCAGTTAGTGCGTTAACAAGAAAAAAAAGTATCCCGGCATTGATTGTAAAAAAAAATTTGTTAGGGGTTCAGTTTCACCCAGAAAAAAGTCATGATGCAGGAAAAATATTTATTAAATATTTTTTGGAACGATTTAATTTAATATAACGGGTATTCATTTTAAAATGTTATTGATTCATATAGGTTTTTTTAGAACCGCCTCTACCTTCCTCCAAAAAAGAGTTTTTCCAATAATTGACGATAGTTTTAACTTTGAACATAATCTGAGGTTGATATTAGATAACTTAGTATACGCAAATTCACTAACTTTTAACCAAAAAAAAACTATTCCAATTTTTAAAGAATATTTACCGAACAAAAAAATAAAAATTCTTTCCTATGAATGTTTGTCTGGGCACCCTTACTCTGGTGGAATAAACCAAAATGAAATTCTTCAAAGATTAAAGGTAATGTTCCCTAATTCCTCAATTCTTATTATATTTAGAGAACAAAGAGATCATATCAAATCAATATATAAAAAATATATTAGAGAAGGAGGGAAAAAAAAAATTGATTATTTTTTAAATAAAAAACAATCAATTCATAATATTTCTTTTAAAAAAAGATACCTAAATTATTATGATATAATCTCCAAATACAAAGAAAAGTTTGGAAATGATAAAGTCCTGGCGTTGCCTTTCGAATTATTAAAATACGAACCGATTAATTTTGTAAGTCAAATAGCAGATTTTCTTGATATTAAAATTAACATTCAAAAAATAAAATTTGAAAAATTAAATGAGTCATCAAAATTTGGATTTTTTGAGATTGAGAGATTAATAAATAAAATTCATGCAAGGGATCCAATTTTAGACTTATCTAAAAAGAATAATAAAAACTTAAAATATTACAATATTATTAAATACTTCATAAATAGTGTTATTCCGGATTTAGTTCTAAAAAAAACCGAGTTTAGGTTAGAACAAAAGATTGATTATTTCTGTAAAAATTATTTTTGTTTGAATAATTTAAGGCTTCAAAAAGAATTGAAACTTGATCTAAAAAAATATGGATACAAATTAAGATGAATTTTGCAAAAAAGTTTCCAGTTAGAAATATTAAAAACATAAAAAAATATGTTGAACTACTAAATGTAAAATTAAAAAATGGAGAATTTAGATTAATTCATAGAAGTTGTATTTGCTGTAAACAGAATAGTGAAAAGATTTTATTCAATAATGATAGAAATGGTATAAATTTAAAAATATTGATGTGTAAAAATTGTGGTTTTGTTTATCTAAACCCAAGAATTGACGAAGAGTCACTGAGAAAATTTTACGAAAGCGACCTCTATAGAGATATATATCATTCAATAGACAACTATCAATATAAATGGAAATTAGCTGAATCATATAAAAAAAAAAAACTTCAGTTACACAATTACGACCCTTTTGGATTTGTAGACTTTATTGAAGAATCTAAAATTAAATACAAGAGAGTATTTGAAATTGGGGCTGCCGGTGGTGCCAATTTACTTCCATTTAGGGGCCTAAATAAAAAGATAGGTGGAAATGAACTAAGTAAAAAGTTAATAAAATTTGCAAATACAAAAGGTATTAAACTTCTGTATTCTAATTTTGATTCTATTCCGTTGAATATTGATTTATTGATCATTCAGCATGTTTTTGAACATTTGTTTGACCCTGAAAAACTTTTAAAACAAATTTACCAAAAAAATATTAAGTATCTGTATATTGGTGTTCCTGGCTTTGTAAATATAATGCCTTCGGTTCAATTAGCACATAATTTTTATTTTTCATTTAATACTTTAATTAGTATCTGTGTAAGAAATGGCTTTAAACCTATTAAAAAAGCCATTTACAATTCCAATAACTATTTAATGGTTCTATTTCAAAGACAAAATAAAATAGAAGAATATGAATATAATTATTCTTATGAGGTAAAAAATATTATAAAAATTTATAATAAATTTAGAATCAAAAATTTTTTATTATCAATTTATAGGTTCTTAAAAATTAATAAAATAAATGAGAAATTTAGAAAATAAACTTTTGGAAATTTTAAATCCAAATGAACAAATGTTTGGGAGAGGAACTTTTTATCAATCATTTCCAGACCTTAAAATTCAAGGGCAGAGGTCATCATCTAAAAGATTTAAAGTTTATAAATTAGATAAATTGTTAAATGATAAATCCAAGGTTTTGGATATCGGTTGTAATTGTGGTTTTTTTTCACTTATTACAGCCAAAAACTCTCAAATTGTTCATTCGGTTGAACCTAATAAGACATTAATAAAAATAGCAAACTTAGTTAAAGATCATCTAAAAATTAAAAATTGTTTTTTTTTTAATAGCACTTTTGATGATTTTAATACTAATGTGAAATTTAATTTAATTTTTTCTTTTGCCGTTCATCATTGGGTTAAGTGTTCCTTTTTTAAATATATAAAAAGACTGTCAGCTTTATTGGAACCAGATGGTATTATAATTTTTGAAAGTCATGCATTAAATTCTATTGATCGATTTTTTTTGAAGAGAATAGAAATCTTTAAAGACTTAGGCTTTGAGTTAAAAGAAATTAACGAAATTCAAGAAGAAAAAGATATGAAACGTTTATTTGGAATTTTGGTTAAAAAAGAAAATTTTGTAGATGTTTCTAGCTTCAATAAGTTATATGCTTTTATAAATTGTTATTGGATTATTTTTTTAAATTTTTTTTTAAATAAACGAAATTACTTTATTTATTTATTGAAAAGATTTATAGCATTAATTTTTAAATTGACTGGAAGAAATGGCAAAAACTGAAACTATTATTATAATTCCAGCAAGAGGTGGTTCGAAAAGAATTAAAAATAAAAATTTAGTTCCTATTAATGGAATTCCTCTAATAGATTATACGATTAAACATGCGTTAGATTCATCATTTCAGTCACAAATATATGTATCTACAGATTCTGAAGTTCTGAAGAGACATTTAAAGAAATTTGAAATTAATATTATTACAAGACCAAAAAGAATTTCTAGTGATCGTTCACCAAGTGAGCTTGCTTTAATAGATGTATTAGATTTTAGAAAGAAGATGAAACTTGAAGATCCAACTAATATTATTTTTTTACAGTGTACTTCTCCTTACAGACATAAAAAAGATATAGATAATGCATTTTATAAGTTCAAAAAAGGAAACTATGACTCTTTACTTTCAGTTGTTAATTCAAAAAAGTTTATTTGGCAGTATGAAAAAAAAAAATTTAAGCCAGTTAATTATGATTATAAAAAAAGACCTAGGGAACAAGATTTTACAAACTTTTACGAAGAAAATGGATCTATATATATTACTAAAACAAAAAAGTTAAGAAGCAATATGAATAGACTGAGTGAAAAAATTGGTTTCTATGAAATGAATATTTTTAGTTCTTTTCAAATTGATGAACCTCATGATTTAAAAATTATCTCTTCTATTCTTCCAAAAAATAAAATTGTTAATTTAAATAAAATTAAAATAATTGTTTCAGATTTTGATGGTGTTTTTACGGACAATAATTTGTATTTAAATGATCAGGGTATTGAAAGCGTAAAGCTTAGTCGCTCTGATGGTATGGCAATAAAGATGCTTAAAGAAAAAAACCTAAAGTTTATAGTTATTTCATCTGAAAAAAATAAGGTAGTTTTTCAAAGATGTAAAAAACTTAGAATAGAATGTTTTTATGGAGTAGATAACAAATTAGACTTTTTAGAAAAGTATCTTAAAAAAAATAACATTAAATTTAATGAAGCTATGTATATTGGAAACGACATAAATGATTTTGAATCCATGAGAGAATGTGGAATTTCTGTGACAGTAAAAGATGGTAATGAAAAAATAAAAAAAATAAGCGATTTTGTATTAAGTAAAAACGGTGGGTGTGGTGCTATCAGAGAGTTAGTTGAATTAATTTTAGGAGAATATTGTGAGTAAAAAGATTTTTTTGATTTGTGAGATAGGTTGTAATCATCGTGGAGATATGAATACAGCAAAAAAAATGATTAAAGTGGCCGCTGAATATTGTAATGTTCATGTAGTTAAGTTCCAAAAAAGAACAAATAAAGATCTACTTTCAAATGATGAGTATAATGCACCTCATCCCGTACCAGAAAATTCATATGGTTCAACATATGGGGAACATCGTGAAAAATTAGAATTTACATTTGAACAACACAAAATTTTAAAAAAAGAATGTGAAAAATTTAATGTTATTTACAGTTCATCTGTGTGGGATCTAAATGCAGCAGTAGAAATAGTTAAACTCAATCCAAAATTGATAAAAGTTCCATCTGCAACTAATACTGATTTGAAACTTCTTGACTTCTTATTCAGAAACTATTTCGGAGAAATTCATATCTCGCTTGGAATGACAAAAGTGTCGGAAGAAAAAAATATACTAAAGCTAGCTCAAAAATATAAAAGAGAAAAAGATATGATTTTTTATCATTGTATATCAAGTTATCCCGTAGAGACTGAAAGTTTATTTTTGAATGAAATTCAAAAACTAAACACAAAATATAATAAAAAACTGAAAGGGATAGGTTTTTCTGGTCATCATAAAGGTATTGCCCCCGATATTGCAGCATTAACCCTTGGAGCAAGATACTTCGAAAGACATTTTACTTTAGATAGAACCTGGAAAGGAACTGATCATGCGGCTAGCCTTGAACCTGATGGAATGAGAAAATTATCAAGAGACTTGAAGCTTGTGGCTAAATCTTTACAAAATAAACCGCAAGAAATTTTAGATATCGAAGAGATTCAAAGAAAAAAGCTAAAAAGAATAATCGAAAATTAAATATATTTTATGAAAGGAATAATAATTTCTGGAACAGCAAGATGTGGAAAAACCTTTCTCACAGAAAATATTAAGGAAGATAAGACCAACAGCACTTATAAAGTAGATTTACTTCTACTTCAAAGTTTAGATTTTCAAAAACCAAAAAATAGTTTTGAATTGCATAAGGAACTAACGAATTACGCGCTTAAAACAAGATATGTTGATTCTAAAAAAGAAAAACCCCTAGTGCTTTTTAAAAATAAAAAATTCAAGAACATAATACAAAAAATAAAATTTGAAAAAGAAAAGGTAATGCCAAATTATATTATTGACTTACTTGACCAAGTAACATCATATAATAAAAGAAAAAAATGGGTAGCAGCTGATTTAAATGCTGAAATGATTTTTGAAAGTTTGAAAAAAATTAAAAAAGACTTATTTTTGATTGTTTTGATGAGGAATCCGGTTGAAGCAATATGCGCATCTTTATATTGGAGAAGCTATCCAAATATTTGTCAAAACTCAAACAAAGTTTTTTTATATAAGTTATTAAGTTGGAAACTCACACTATTTGTTGCAAAAAAATTAAAAAAAAAATTTCCAAGTTCAGTAAAAATTATTTATTTTAATGAATTAAAAAAAAACTCAGCCGATAACCTGACTTTCTTTAAGGAAAGATTTAATTTAAAAAAATCCTTTTTTAAAAAGAATTATTTTGATTATGATAAACAAAAAGGAACATTTTGTCCTGACAAAAAATGGAATCATCTTTTTAAGGAAAGTGATGTAAATTTAATAAAAAAATTGACGAGTTCTGAAAAAAATTGTCAAAAGTACTTTTTAAGTTTTATTATTTTTATTTTAAGTAATTTTTTTTTTTTATTAGCAAAAATAAACCCTTTAGCCTCAAAAAAATTTTTGGATTTTTGTTTTTTTCCATTATTAACTGTAAAAAAATTCATTTACTTTTTTTTATTAAAATAATTGATATAAATTAATGATATCATCCTTTAAAAAATTATTAGTAATTACCAATGAAAGAGTTGGTATTCGATTTTATGTTCTTTCTTTATTATCTCTACTTGCAGTAATAGTTGAAATGTTTGGAATAGGTTTGGTTATTCCATTATTTGACCTAATTACTGAAAATAACTCAATTAGTTCACGGTTTTCAGGAATTTTTCAATCATTTTTTAGTTTTTTTAAACTTACAATTTCTTATGAGACTATATTAACTTTTATTGTAGTAGCTTTTGTAATTAAGGCCTTATTAATGTTTTCTATAACACTTTTTACTCATCTTATTCGCACAAATATTAGTAATGAATTAAGAATTGATTTATTAAAGCTAATTGAAAATGCTCAATTCCTTTATCATACAAAGGGAAGGTCAGGAAAAAATACCAACGTTTTAACTCTTGAGGCAGAAAGATATACTTCTACTGTTAGTAATTTTGTAGAAGTTTGTGTTTCATTAATTTCTTTCTGTATATTTTTATTTTTTGCTAGTTCGATAAGTTTTGAAATAGTTTTTTTTATTTTAATTTTGTTTGCAAGTACTTCAATTATTTTTCTGCCTATCATTTCTAAAACAAAAGATTATTCAATTTTAAATACTGAACATTTTTCAAGAACACAAAGTTCATTATTTGAGCTTATTAATAACTTTATTTATTTAAAATCAACAAATTTAACAAGTAATTTAATAATTAATATAAAAGAAAGAATTGAGGCATTAAGAAAAATTTCAATTAGACTTAACATATTTTCATCTGTGATTACTTTTACTAAGGAGCCATTAGGTGTGACTTTTTTCTCATTAATTATTTATAATTTTGTAGTCAAAGAGGGTCAGTCGTTTGGAGAAATATTTATTCTTGCTTTTATTGTATACAGAATTACACAAAAAATAATTGACCTACAAAACTTCCTGAAAAGAGTAAATGATTCAATAGGCGGTGTTTTTGAAATTGAAAACTCACTTAAGGATTTAAAAAATATGCAAGAGGAGAATTTAGGTAAAAAGAACGCAGATTTTTTAAAAAAAATATCATTCAGAAAAGTTAATTTGAATATTAATAAACAAGAAATCTTAAAAGATATTTCTATTGAAATTGCCCCAAGACAAACTATTGGTATTTTTGGTCCTTCTGGCTCCGGAAAGTCTTCTTTTATTTATCTGGTCACAAAGCTCCTAAAACCTTCATCTGGAAATATATTTTTAGGAGATGATAATTTTAGCAATATTGATAATAAATCTCTAAGATCGAAGATTGGTTATGTATCTCAAGATATTTCACTTTTTCATGGAACGATAATACAAAATGTAATTCTTAGTGAAAATAAAAATAATAAGAATTTTGAAGAAATTAAAAATAATATAAAAAAATCATTAAGTTTAGCTGGGTGCTCGGAATTATTTGAAAGATTAGAATTTGATGTTGGTGAAAACGGAAGAAGACTTTCTGGTGGACAAAGACAAAGATTATCAATCGCTAGAGAGATTTATAAAAACCCACAATTATTTATTTTCGATGAAGCCACTAGTTCACTTGATCTCAAATCAGAATCAATTATTAAAGAAACAATAAAAAAGTTAAAAAATCAAAAAACAATTTTTATTATTTCTCATAAGATATCTTTATTAGAAAACTGTGATACTATCATTGTGATTAACGAAGGAAAGTTAATTCAAAATGACACATTTAAAAGATTAACTAAAAAAAAGGGTTTCTTTAGGCAAATGTATAATTCAGAAATAAATAATCTCACTCAAAAATAATTATTGGTTGTTTGAAATGGAAAAAAAAATAAATATTGGAGGGGGGTATGATTGGAAAGTAAATGGTTGGTGTACGCTTGATAATGCACCATTCAAGGGGAAATTAAAACAAAATCAATTTTTTGGTAAATGCTGGGACTCAAAATTTGATGATAAATCTTTTAATATTATTTTTACCAGTCATACTTTAGAGCATGTTCCACATTTTCGTTTAGAAAAAACAATCTCGGAGTTTAATAGAATTTTAAAAAAGGAAGGGATTCTAAGAATTGTTGTTCCATCTTTGCGCAAAGCAGCAATTGCTTATGTAAAAAATAATAAAACTTTTTTTAAAAATTCAAAACATTATTCTGATGATTTAGGAATCGGTGCAAGCTTTGTTAGGTTAATAGTCTCTCCTGGATCTCAAAGTATCTTATTTAGTCGAGAGATGGATGAGTATTTTGGTGGCTATGCTCATTTAATTGCATTTGATTTTAAAATGTTAAAAACCTTTTTAGAAAAATGGGGTTTTTCAGAAATTAGAGAATGTTCACCTGGAAAATCTAGTGTTAAGGAGATGAGAGAATTTCAACACATAATGATAAATGGAAAAAAGTATTTAACAGGACAATTAAAGTTTAATGATATAAAAATATCAAGTAATGATGATTTTTTTTTTTATGGATTTGATAAAAAACGAAACGATCAACTTATCGTCGAAGCTAAAAAAAAGAAAGATATTCAATATTCAGTAGAAAAAGAATTTAATTTTTATTCTAAAGGTAGAGATTATTCAATTATTTTTATGACCAAAATCTTTATTTTTAAAATAATTTCAAAATTTGTAGAACAAATTTATATTATTTTAAAAAGTTTAAAAATTACAAGACTATTTAAATTGTTTTTTAAACGTTAAATAAAAAAATAGACTAGATCCCTTATAAAATTATTTTTACCTTGTTTGATTCTTTTTTAGATAAGTATTAATAAAATATAACAATTAAATAATGAAGAAAAACTTTTACTACGATCTTTTTACACTAAATGAGAGTTTAATTGACGATTGGATTAATCATTTTTTCTGGCCAGTTACTCCTCAAAAAACGCAAAATATTTTGAACGAAATTCTTGATATTTATTTTAAAATTGTCGAAGAGGAAAAAAACCAATTATTTAAAAATTGTCTTATTACATATAACCACAATTGGAACCCATACATTGTTTTATATAACTACATATTGCTCAAAGAACATGTAGTGGCAAAAAAATGTAATATTAAGTTTTCAGATAATTCAAATGTCATGAATTATTTATTTAAAAAAACAAACAAATTTCCACTAATTGTAGAATCTTTTCATTATGAAAAAAAAATTCTAAGACCTATAAAAGACAAAATTAAAACTATTTTTTATAATTTTAAAAACTTAAAATTTGATTTTTCGAAAGAAATTTATGCGATTAATAACGAAGGGATTATTAAGGATGAGTATATTAAAAAAATAAAAAATTGGACAGAAATTGTATCGATTGAGAGCTTAATAAGTTCAGATAAATATTTTGAAGAAGAAACTTTCAAAAAATTTAAACAAAAAATAGATATTATACATTCTAAAAATATTTATTTTGCAAAAAAAAAACTTAATATCCAAATCCCGGAGTTTGTTGATTCAGATATTCTTGATTATCAATATAAGTATTATAAAAATATTTTTTGCTTTCTAAGTAATTTATCAAAAAATAAAAGGATTAAAAATTGTTCAAAGTTTTTTTTTGATGCTCCTAAAACTCCACTTAGAGCTATAAGTTGTGTAGTAAAGAATAATGGAGGTAAACCTGTAGGCCTGCCCCATGGAAGTTGGATATGTCCTACTATGAGTAAAAGACCACATTACAATGAATTTTTATTTTATGATGAATTTGTAGTTTTTAATAAGGCACAAATTTCCTTATTTAAATTAAATCTAAAAAAAAATTCAAAAAAAAATATAAAATTTTTAAGTCAAGATAGTAACATTTTTTATAAATATAAAAAAAAATATGAATTTAATTTACCAAGAAAAATTAAATCTGTAATGATTTTAGAACTTCAATTATGGTGTGATGATATTAGATTTGAATTGCCAGAAACTATGATATTATATGAATTTTATTTTTATTTATGCACCGTTTTGACTTCATTAGGTTATAAAATTTTTTTTAAAAAAAGACCGAAATCAAAAAAAATAAAGAAATTTTACTTTTTTAAGAAATTTGATAATTTAGAGATTGTTGAGGGTGATATTCAAGACCCCAAGGTTATGGGGTTAGCGAACACAGTGATTTTTCAATATGGTTTATCATCTGCATTTATTCCCTTAATTTGTTCTAATATTAAACTAATTTATATAGATTGTGGGTTGGAAAATTGGAATAAAAGCCTTCTGAAATCTCTCAGAAAAAGATGCAATTTTGTTAAAGCTAATTTTGATAAAAGAAATAGAATAAGATTAAATGTAAAACATTTGATAAGGGCTTTAGAAAATAAAAAAAGAAATCTTAATGAAGAATTTTTTAAAAAATATCTGACATGATTAAAAAACATTATAATAATATTAAGTTTTGGATTTTTAAAGTTTTTTATAACAAATTTAAAATTCAAAAAAATAATAAATTTACAATTTCAGATAGTTTAATAAAAAAAAATAATATTGAAATTTTTGGAAGTAATAATAAATTTAAAATAGATCTAGGATCA
>CACAXP010000020.1 GCA_902536485.1 uncultured Alphaproteobacteria bacterium
TTTTGTCAAATCTTCATGACTATTTACTTCAAATCCAGCTTTTTTTTTTAAAATAATTTCCTTAATTTGATTAAAATTAAACATTTCAGGTCCAAAAAACAGTACACAATCATAGTTAGATATTTCAATTGGATTATGTCCGCCAATTTTTTTAAAAGATCCTCCAACAATTGCAGCATGAGAAAGCTTGAAAAATAAATTCAACTCACCGTAAGTATCTACAATGTAAAAATTTTTTTCATTTATATTATTTTTATCTTTAGATCTGAGAGCGAAATCAATGCTATGATTTTTTAAATTTGACATTATTTGATTGCTCTTATGAATATGACGCGGGATAATTATAAAAAATAAATTTGAAAATTTTTTTTTTAAATTTTTATAACAATCTATCAGTATTAACTCTTCTTCTTCATGACTACTAAATAAGGTAACAACTAATTTTTTTGAAAGAATTTTTTTTAACGAAACGTATTCATTTTCATCTATTTTACGAGAATTATTAATAAATTTTAAATTTGAAATTAGTTTTACATTAGAGACACCTAAGCTTTCAAAATAATTTTTAGACTCTTTATTTTGTGCAAAACATAAATTTATATTTGTAAAAATTTCTTTCGATAAAAACGATATTTTCTTCCAAAAAAAATATGATTTTTTAGAAATTCTTCCATTTAATATGGAAAAACTAATATTATTATTTTTATGCTCTGAAATTATATTTGGCCAAATTTCTGATTCCATGAAAATTGTTAAATCTGGTTTCCATGATTTGATGAAACGTTTGACAATAAAGTTTATATCAATTGGAGTGTAGGTGATAATAAAATTTTTTTTTAAGCCCGATATTACTTTGAAAGCTGTGAGAGTTGATGTAGTGAAAAGTATTGTAGTGTTCGAGTTATTTTTGAGTATTTCTTCAGCTACACTAATACCTGATTTTGCTTCTCCTATACTGACTCCATTGATCCATACTAATTTCCCGTTGGGTCTTTTAACTTTACTTAAACCAAATTTTTTTAATAAACTACCTTTATCTTCTTTAGAAAAAAAAAACCTTAATACAAAATAAAAAAAAATAATTGGAGAAAGTAAATTTGATATATATTTGTAAAATCTAACAATCATTTTGATAAATTTTTTGAGAGCATTGTTACTCTATCAAGTTCATTTTGTACAATTGAAATATTTTGACTCAGTGACTTTTTTTTATCATAAATAATTGGTTTGCCCCAAATTGCTACAAATTTATTGAAAGGATAAACGAACATAAATTTATCCCAAGAGTTGAGTTCTTTGTAAAATTTGGCTGAATAGCATAAAGGAAAAATGACAGAGTTAGTTTTTTTTTGGATTGCAATCAAACCCTCTCTGATTTTTTGATTTGGTCCTCGTGGCCCATCAGGAGCTATACCTACAATATTTTTTTGGTTTAACTCGTTAATAATTTGTTTTACTGAAGATATTTTATTTTTATTGGATGATCCTTCAATGGTATCTATTCCAAGATGAGAAACTGCAATTGAACCGATTCTTCCATCTCGATGACTTGAAATTAGCATTTTGAAATTATTTTTATACTCCCAGCAAAAAGGAGCCATTAATAATCTGTTGTGCCAAAAAATAACAATTATTTTTGATTTTTTTTCAATATGGTTTTCTAGTTCTTTGTTATTTCTTACATACCACAAGGATGTATGGAAGCAAATTTTTATGTATAAAGATATCAAAAAACCAACAAGATTTTGGATATAGTTATTTTGCAAGAATTTTTTTATCATTTTTTTTCCTCAAATTGAATTTCATACAAATTTTTATATATTTTTGAATTTTTTAAAAGAAATTTGTGCTTTCCAACTGCCTCCACTTTACCTTTATGAAGAAACACAATTTTGTCAGCATCTAAGATTGTTGATAGTCTGTGAGCTATTACTAGTGAGGTTTTATTCTTCATAAGTTTCGAAAGGGAAACTTGAATTTTTCTTTCTGATTTAGAATCTAATGATGAGGTTGCTTCGTCTAACAAAAGAAAAGGGGAATTTTTTAAAAAGGCACGTGCAATTGCAATTCTTTGTTTTTGACCACCAGACAGTTTTACTCCCTTTTCCCCGACATATTCATTTAGTTTGTTAGGTAAATTATCAATAAATTCATTACAGTTAGCTTTTTCACAAGCAGTTTGAATTTCATGTAATTTTGCATTTTCTCTGCCGTACGCAATATTTGTTTTAATTGTTTCATCAAATAGGATCACATCTTGACTTACAATAGAAAAATGATCTCTTAAAAATTTCAAACTTAAATCCCTTATGTTAATATCTCCTAGAAAAATATGCCCTTTTTTAACGTCAAAAAATCTTGGAATTAAATTTAACAAACTTGTTTTTCCTGCTCCGGAGTGTCCCACAAGAGCAACTTTTTGACCTTTTATAATCTCAATATTTATATTTTTTAAAATTAGATTTCGTGAATTTTCGTATTTAAAGTCTATTTTTTCAATCCTAAGATTATAAGAATTATTAGCTTTAAGCATAGAATCTTTATTTGGCTTTCTTTCGATTACAGTAGGTTTTTGATCTATTATTTCAAAAATTCTTTCAGCAGACGCCATTGATATTTGAAGAGTTGCGTTCAAGGTTGCAAGAGACTTTAATGGCTGATAGGCCATTAGTAATGCAGTTAAAAATGAAAAAAATGTCCCAGGAGTTGTTTCTCCGGTGATTACCTGAGTTCCGCCGACAAAAACGATTAATGCAACTGCGAACCCTCCTAAAGTTTCCATTAGTGGTCTTGAAATAGAATTTACTTTTGTTGATTTTAAAGTTAAAAAAAATAAATTCTCAATTTCTTTGTCAATTTTACTAATTTCAATTTTTTCAGCATTAAAAGATTTAATTGTTTTAATACCTTGAAACGACTCAGTGAGTTTTTTGGTTAGTAAACCAAAACCTACTTGAGTATTTTTCGAAATTTTTCTTAATCTTTTTCCTATCCTTGAGATAGGATAGATAGCAAGTGGAAATATTAATAACGTAATAGTTGCCAATTTTAGATCATGATGAAACATAACTCCTAGGAGAAAAATAAATGTCAAGGAATCTTTAACAATGTTGATTATCACATTATGTACTCCTCGTGAAAGAGCTCCAACATCTGCTAAAAATCTTGATACAAGTGTACCTGAGTTGGTTGTGTTAAAGAAAGATAAATCACACTTAAGTAATGTTGTTAGCATATGGCGTTGAAGATCAGCAACTATTTTATATCCTACAAAACTCATAAGAACTGATTGAAAATAAGATGCAACTCCCTTAACAAATGCTATTAAAAGAATTACAACAGGAATGATTATGATGTAGTCTTTATTTTTATTGATAAATATATCGTCAAGAACTGGTTGCATTAACCAAGCATTAGTTGCAGTTGCTCCAGCCACTATGACCATACAAACCATCGATATAGATATTTTTGTATAATGTTTTTTTATATAAGAATTAAAGAGTCTTTTTAGGATTTGTTTTGTGGAAACTTGTGTATTCATTATGAACTGTTAAATTTTTTTTTTAGGTCTAAGATAATATCAGCGTTTGCAGCCATTACTGAATTAATACTTAGATTTTGAGTATTATAAATTATTTTTTCCCCATTGGTTTGCATTATCTTTCCATGTGCCTCTCTTATTAGCAAATCAGCTGCAGCTAAATCCCAATCATTTTTTTTTGTTAAACTAATGGCGATGTCAATATTACCTTTTGCTACTAAAGCAATTTTGTAAGCGATAGATCCTATTTTTTTTACATCCTTACTATTAAAAAAATTATAAGATTTTAAAATATTCATTTCTGAGCTACTTATAGCTAGTGAACAAACCTCATAATTTGTTTTTGAATTAACTTTTATTTGTCTGTTATTACAAAAAGCTCCTTTGTTCTTTTCTGCATGGAAATACTCGTTAGTTGTAGGGTTATAAATAATCCCAAGAATTGGTTGAAAATTATTTATTAATGCAAGTGATATTGTGTATTCAGGTTTTCCTGAAATATATGACCTAGTTCCATCAATAGGGTCTAGACACCAAAAAAAATCACATTCAAATCTGGATTTGTCATCCAATGATTCTTCAGATAACCACCCAAAGTTAGGGGTTTTTTTTTGAAAAAAATCTAATAAAAAATTATTAATTTCAATGTCTGCATTAGTTACTGGCTGATTTTTTGACTTATACTGGACTTTTATCTTTTTTTGTAAATCTAATGCAATTTTTCCAGCCTCAATTATTGCAAATTTGCAATTTTGTTGTAATTCATTAGAAACCAATGTTTTCTTCAATTAAATTCCACCAACTGTGAGATTTTCAATAAATAGTGAAGGTGAATTAACCCCAAAATTGAATTCAAGATCGTCTGCAGGAACAAGGGATTTAAAAATATTTTCTAGATTGCCGGCGATCGTTATTTCAGATACTGGGTAGGATATTTGTCCATTTTCAATCCAAAAACCTGACGCTCCTCGGCTATAATCACCATTTGACAAATTAACGGAGCTACCCATCAGTTCAGTTATAATCAATCCTTTTTTTAATGAACTTATCATATCTTTTTTTTTTTGCTTTCCATTTTTTAGATACAAATTAGTGTATGAAGCCGATGGAATAGACGATACATATCTCGTTCCGTGACCAGAAGGATCTTCTTTGATCTGTTTAGCAGTGCTAAGGCAATTGAAGAAAAACCTTAAAAATCCATTATCAATTAATTTCTTCTCTTCGGTCCCTATACCCTCTCCATCAATAACTCTAGACCTTAATTTTCTTTTCATTAAAGGATCGTCGATAATATTAATATTCTCGTTAAAAATTTTTTTATTTTTTTTTTTTTTTAGGAAAGTCGTGCCTTTAATTATTGATGATGCATTACATGCGTTAAAGAGGTTACTTAGAAGACTTGAAGCAACTTTGGAGTCATAAATTACATCGCATTTACATGTCTTTATTTTTTTGGAACCAATTTTTTTTAAAGCATCTGACGCAACTTTTTTTCCAATTTTATTAAAATCTCCCAGTTCATTAAAAAACACCTTAGATTTGTAATCGTAAGCTCTCTCCATATTGCTTTTATTGCCTGCAAGCACTGCTAAAATATAATCACTGTGAGTTTTAGTGATTTCAGATTCTAATCCGTTAGAAGCCATTAAGATGTATTTACTTTTGGTATATGAGAGTTCAGCACCCTCAGAATTTATAATTTTTTTGTTGTTTAATGCACTTTGCTCTAAAAGTAAGACTTTCTCATTAATTTCTTTTTTATCTGGTTCATAGGTGTCACAAAGGTCAAGGTTTTCTATGTCTTCTTTGCTTGGAGTTGAAATTTGGTTGTTATTTGCCAAACCGCAGAATTCATCCGTTGGTACCACTTTTACCATTTCAATAACTTTTTCAATGAGGCTGTTTATATTTCTATTTTCAATATTTGTTGTTGATATAATTGACTGCCTCTTTTTAATTATAACTCTTATACCTATTTCATTAGTTATAGATTCTTCAGTTTTTTCAATCTCACCTAACCTACATGATGAACTTTTATTTTCAGAGGAGGAAAAAACAACATCAGCTTCATCAGCCCCCTTTTTTTTTAATTTTTTTAAAATATCTTGTAGAAAATTTTTATCCATAAGTTAATAATTTATATTTGAATTTCTTATAATTTCAACTTAAACGAAAAGTATTTTCTATAATGAGTTATTGGGTAGTAGGAGGAACATATAAAAACACGGATTTTGATCAGCTTGAACTGGGTCAAAAGCTCCAAAAATATGGTCCTTTTAATTCCTATGAAGCTGCAAAACTTGAATGGAATAGACTGTCATGGATCAATGTTGATAGTTGTAATACTAGATTTATAATTCTCCCTCACAAATAGTTTTGAAGAAAAATTATGGCTGTTATGATTGCTCCAACATAAACACTAAAATCAAAGATTGATTTATAAGACTTTTTATTCTTAAAGTTTAAGTATTGGAGTGTATAACATAAAAAAACTATTAAAGTTAAAATTATAGTCTCAATAAATGTGTGTTTTCTTTCAAGAATACTTAAATTAAGAAAAATAAAACTGATACAAAAAATTAAAAAAATTATAACCTGAGGTTTTTTCTCCAGATATATAGCCAGAGATTTTACTCCAACTAATTTATCATCAGAAAGATCTTGAAAAGCATAAATTGTATCGTAAGCAATAGTTAAAAATATACCTGATAAATATAAATATATAATTCCAAGGCTAAGTTGGTTGTTTTGAGTTAGAAAACCTACCAATACGCCCCAATTGAAAACTAAACCTAAAATGATTTGTGGGAAATAAGTTACTCTTTTAAAAAGAGGATAAATAATGACTAAAGGGAATATTAACAAACTGAAAAAAATTACTTTAGCATTAAAATTAATTAAAATTATAAAACCTAAAATTAATTGAAAAACAATAAAACATAAAACATCAAAGTGGCTAATTAAATTTTTAGCTAACGGTCTGTTTTTAGTTCGGGTGATTTTTTTGTCAAAATCTTTATCAAAAAAATCATTTATACAACATCCAGCTCCTCTCATAACAAAAGAACCAATGAACAATAGAAATAAAGTGTGTGTATAATTCCCATTTAAATTTGGATTATACAAAACACCCCAGAAGCAGGGCCACATTAAAAGAAAAGCTCCAGTTGGATAATTATATCTCCCTAATACTAATAAAATATTGATTTTTTTTTTCAACTTTCTAAACATAAGTTAGGTAATTCTCATAACAATTTCTCATTGATAATTTTTAACAATTGACGAAAGTACTAAAATGCCAAAGATAAGATTATTTTTCAAAGAAAATTTTTTTCAAAATAAACCAATCATTCTTGATAATGATAAATCACACTATTTAAAAAATGTAATGAGAAAAAGGGTAAATGATAAAATTTTAATTTTTAACGAAAACGAGGAATGGTCAGGAAGATTACATCTAGAAGGTAAAAAAAAAGTTGTGCCCGAACACTTGATTAAAAAATCCGAGACTTCCCCAGATATTTGGTTATGTTTTGCACTTATTAAGTCAAAGAATTTAAATTATCTTATAGAAAAAGTTACTGAGATTGGCCTAAAAAAAATTATTCCAATCGAAACATCCTACTCCGAAAAATATACACCAAACTATGAAAGATTAGAAAAAGTGTGTATAGAGGCTGTAGAGCAAAGTGAATCTTGTTGTGTTCCAAAAATAGAAAAGAAAAAAGAACTTTCTGAACTACTTGAAAATTGGGATAGAGAAAGAGTAATAATTTTTTGCGACGAGGAAAGAAAGGGAAAAAATATTTTAAAAATTCCAATTCAAGGAAAAAAAAAGATTGCAATTTTCATTGGCCCAGTTGGAGGTTGGAGTGAAGATGATAGAAAAAGTTTAAAAAATTTAAGTTTTTTTAACGTTTCATTAGGAAATAATGTCTTAAAAGTAGATACTGCTTGTATTGTTTCATTGTCAAGTGTAAGGAACTTGTTATGAATTCTATGCTGAGTAAAGAATTATTAGTTCAGATATTTTCGCAAGGATGTAAAGAAAAAAATCAATGGAAAATAGGAACAGAGCACGAAAAGTTTGGGTTTAAGAAAAAGTCACTGGAACCTATAAACTTCAGCGATATTGAAGATATTTTTTTAAAATTAAGTAAAAAATATAATTGGGAAAAAATTTTTGAGGGTACCAATTTAATAGCCTTAAAAAAAGAAAAGGCATCCATAACACTTGAACCAGGTGGCCAAGTTGAACTTTCTGGAGCACCAATGAATAATCTCTTCGAAACTTGTAAAGAAGTAAATCAACATCAAAATGAACTGGATGATGTTTGCAAGTCTATGGACATTGACTTTTTGGGTATGGGACTTTTACCCAAATGGAAAATTAATAATATCAAATTGATGCCAAAAAAAAGATATAAAATTATGAGTGAGTATATGCCTAAAGTTGGTTCAAAAGGACTTGATATGATGTTTAGAACTGCAACAATTCAAGCTAATTACGATTTTTCCTCAGAGTCTGATATGATAAAAAAAATGAGAGTTTCTCAATCATTGCAACCAGTCATTATTGCACTTTATGCAAATTCACCTTTCATTGATGGAAAAGTAACAAATTATACAAGTTTTAGATCTTACATATGGACTAAAACTGACAAAAAAAGGTGTGGAATATTACCTTTTATATATGAGAGTTCTTTTTCATTTGAACGATATGTTGACTATCTTCTCGATATTCCAATGTATTTTATTGTTAGAGATAACGAATATATTAATATGACAAATTACACATTTAGAAAATTTTTAGAAAATAAAGTATTAGAAAAAACTGAGCCTACCATTGAAGATTGGAAAATTCACTTAACAACGGTATTTCCAGAAATTAGACTTAAAAGTTTTATTGAATTAAGAGGAGCCGATGGTGGGCCTTGGTCAAGGGTATGCGCTCTCCCAGCATTCTGGACTGGAATCTTGTATGACCAAGAAAACCTTGATGAAATTTGGTCTAAAATTAATCATTGGACTTACTCTGAAATTGTAAATTTTTACCAAAATGTTAGAAAGAATGGACTTAATACCGTTACTCCGGATGGAGAAAAATTATCTGACTTTACCAAAAAAATCATATACAAATCCAATGATGGTTTAGTGAAAAGAAATGTTCAATCAGAAAAAGGTGATGAATCAACTTTTTTAGAACCATTAAAAAAAATCCTAGAATCAGGAAAGTCTCCAGGCGAAATGTGGAAAAAATTATTTTTTAGTGAATGGAATAATGACATTGATATGCTGTATGAGACTAATTATTTTAAGGTGTTAGAAAATGAAAAAGTATGAATCTTTAGAAGAATTAAGAAAAAATATTGATGAAATCGATCTCAAAATTCTAGATCTGATTGAAAAAAGAAAAGATTTAGTTACAAAAGTTGTGAGTGTAAAAAAAAGAGATCAAATAATTGATCAAAAGAGAATTGAGTTTATTTTGAAAAAATTAAAAGTCGAAGCATCGAACAGAGGATTAGCAGTTGAATTTATCGAGGAAATTTGGACTTTAATGATTAAAAATTTTATTAAGTACGAAGAAAAGATTTTTGATGAAATTCATAAAAAATAAAAATTTAGACTGTTCCCCCAACGGTAAGTTTTTTTATTTTTAGGCTAGGTTGTCCGACGCCTACTGGAACCATTTGCCCTTCTTTTCCGCATGTCCCAATTCCGTTGTCTAACTCAAGGTTATTACCAACCATGGTAACTTGTTTTAAAATATCGGGGCCATTTCCAATCAATGTAGCTCCCTTGAGGGGCTTTCCAATTTTTCCATTTATGATTTCGAATGCTTCTGAAGCGCTAAAAACAAATTTTCCGGAGGTAATGTCAACCTGCCCCCCACTGAACTGAGTTGCATAAATTCCTTTTTTTGTAGATTTAATAAGTTCATCATGCTCATATTTGCCTGGCAGCATGTATGTGTTTGTCATTCTCGGCATGGGAATGTGAGAGTAACTCTGTCTTCTGCCGTTACCTGTTGGTGACTGTTTCATGAGTCTAGCATTCAACCTATCGTGCATAAAACCCTTAAGTTTTCCTTTCTCAATTAGTACTGTATTTTGCGATTTAGTACCCTCATCATCGATAGTTAGTGAACCTCTCCTGTTGGGAATAGTACCGTCGTCCACAATTGTTATTTGATCAGAAGCAACAGATTTTCCAACAAGATCATAAAAAGCAGAAGTTTTTTTTCTGTTGAAGTCTCCTTCAAGTCCATGCCCTATAGCTTCATGAAGAAGTATTCCAGGCCAGCCAGGACCTAAAACAACTGTTTGTTCACCAGCTGGAGTTGGTTTAGATGATAATTTTAGTACAGCTTGATTGTATGCATTGTCAACAGCGCATTTCCAACTTTTTGATAGAAAAAGATTATCATACATATATCTTCCTCCCATTCCATAGGATCCTGTTTCAATTTTTCCTTTTTTTTCTACTGAAATATTAACATTTAATCTTACCAAAGGTCTTGAGTCATAAAAAAAGGCACCATTTTTTTTTGAAATTTCAATGTTTTGATGACTTCCATTAAGGGATATTGAGACTTGTTTAACAGCAGATGAAAAACTTCTGGCGTAATGATTTATTTTTTTTAATAAGTTAATTTTTTTATCAAGTTTAAACATTGATATAGGGTTGTTGCTCTCATATAAATTTTCATTACTTTTCATATTATTTTTACCATTACAACCATACTTAATACTATTATTTACAGCTTTTAGCCCTTGATTTAAAATCTCCTCATTTAATTCTGAACTATGAAAAAAATTGATTGCGTCCCCCTTTACAGTTCTCAGTCCAAAACCTCTGTCCTGATCATAACTTGCATTTTTAACTTTGTTTTCATCAAAAAGAATGTTTTCTGAAAAAACTTCTTCAACAAAAAGCTCACCATCATCAAATTTTGATAACATTCCATCAATCTTAGATAAAACGATTTTATCATCCCAGTCTTTTTTTTTAATTACACTCATTAATTTTTCTCACAAAGTTTAAAATTATCAATGAACACAGATGTTGTAAATACCTATGTTATTGTTTAAATGCTACCAATTAAGTTACAAAAATATTAATTTTATTTAAGATTGTTTTTTGGTAAATCATTACTATATTATTTAACATATATATTTTAATGGATGATGCACAATATTTTATTTATTTTAATAGCCCCGCTAATATCTTTAATTAGTAGTAATTCTTTTTCTAAAGGTCAACCATCAGAATGGCAAATTAGTTTTCAAGATGCGGCTTCACCTCTTATGCAGAATTTAATAGATCTTCACGACTTTGTGTTCTGGATTATAACGTTTATTACAATTTTTGTTTTTTTCCTTCTCGCTTATGTATGCATCAAATTTAGCGCTAAGAACAACAAGAAGCCCACAACTACCACTCACAACTCATTGCTTGAAGTAGCCTGGACTGTAATACCAGTTTTGTTATTGGTAGTTATTGCAATTCCGTCTTTCAAATTATTATACAATCAAAATGACTTTTCAAAAATCGACATGACAATTAAAGCAACAGGCTATACGTGGTACTGGGGTTATGAATATCCTGATCATGACAGCATAACTTTTGACTCTTTTATGCTTACAGAGGATGAGCTTGAGGAAGGTCAGCCACGACTTTTATCTACTGATAATCAGTTAGTTGTTCCTGTTAATACTAATATAAAAATGCAGATAACGTCAGACCCGGCAGGCGTGATTCACTCTTGGGCAGTTCCTTCTCTCGGAGTTAAAATGGACGCTATCCCTGGGAGATTAAATGAAACTTATTTCAATGTTAATGAACCGGGCATGTATTATGGTCAATGTTCTGAGTTATGCGGGCCAGGTCATGGTTTTATGCCAATATCTATTAGAGCAGTTTCACAAGAAGATTTCGCGAGTTGGGTTGAAGATGCAAAGGTTGAATTCGCTAACGATAATAATGATATAATAGTAGCAAAATAGGGAGGAATTATGTCAAGTCACGCACCATCATTTTTTACACGATATTTTTATTCAACTAATCATAAAGATATAGGTGTTCTTTACCTCGTTTTTGCGATTATAGCTGGCTTAATTGGTGGTATCTTTTCCCTATTAATCAGAATGGAACTAGCTGAGCCCGGAATGCAAATCGTAGGTGACGATTATCAAACATACAATGTTTGGATTACCTCACACGGTTTATTAATGATTTTTTTCATGATAATGCCGGCTATGGTAGGTGGTTTTGGTAACTATTTTGTACCTTTACTCATAGGCGCTCCTGATATGGCATTTCCTAGAATGAATAATCTAAGCTTTTGGTTATTGGTACCTTCATTAATTCTACTTGTTGGCTCAGGTTTTGTTGAGGGCGGGGCAGGTCCTGGTTGGACAATGTATGCTCCACTTTCTACCTCAGGACATGGAGGACCTGCAGTTGATATGGTGATATTATCAATGCACCTTGCTGGAGCCTCATCAATCTTAGGTGCAATAAACTTTATAACAACTATATTCAATATGAGAGCACCAGGCATGACTTTGCATAAAATGCCTCTTTTTGCGTGGTCTATTCTCATTACGGCTTTTTTACTTTTATTATCATTACCAGTTCTAGCTGGAGCAATAACAATGATGTTAACCGATAGAAACTTCGGTACAGCATTCTTTAACCCTGAGGCTGGCGGAGATCCAGTATTATTTCAGCACTTATTTTGGTTTTTTGGTCATCCAGAAGTTTACATTTTAATACTTCCAGGTTTCGGAATAGTAAGTCACGTCGTCTCAACTTTTTCAAAAAAACCAATCTTTGGGTATTTAGGTATGGCTTATGCTATGGCTGCAATTGGTGTTGTCGGTTTTGTTGTTTGGGCACACCATATGTACACTACTGGTCTAGATGTAGATACTAGAGCTTATTTTTTAGCAGCTACTATGGTCATTGCAGTACCAACTGGAATTAAAATATTTAGCTGGATCGCAACAATGTGGGGAGGTTCAATCGAATTTAAAACACCTATGCTTTTTGCAATAGCCATGATATTCCTATTCACACTTGGTGGTGTAACTGGGGTTGTTTTAGCTAACACTGGCATCGACGTTGCTCTTCACGATACTTATTATGTTGTTGCACATTTTCACTACGTTATGTCGATGGGTGCATTATTTTCCATTTATTCTGGTTTTTATTATTGGTTTAGTAAAATGTCCGGCATAGAGTACAGTGAGATCTTAGGAAAAATTCATTTCTGGTTAACCTTTATTGGAGTTAACATTACCTTCTTCCCAATGCATTTTTCTGGTTTAGCTGGAATGCCAAGAAGGATTCCTGATTATCCGGATGCATTTGCTGGATGGAATTATGTTTCAAGCATTGGTGCATATATCTCGGTTTTTGCTGCCTTCTTCTTTGTATTTGTAATCATTGAAGCATTTGTTAGAGCTAGAAAAGCATCTAAAAACCCTTGGGGTCAGGGAGCAACTACCTTTGAGTGGAAATTAAGTTCTCCTCCACCTTTTCACTCTTATGATGATATACCTAAGGTTAAATAACTAATTTCTAGGTGCTCATTGAGTTCGAAATCTGTCATAAACGATTTAGGTGAATCAGAAGTTCAAAGCTCTTTAGAAGATTTCATTTCTCTTCTTAAACCTAGGGTCATGTCATTAGCGGTTTTCACTTCTGTAAGTGGTCTAATTTTATCACCAGTTACTCTTCACCCTTTTTTGTGTGTTCTTTCAATTTTTTGTATTTCCTTAGGTGCAGGTGCTTCTGGAGCAATCAACATGTGGTTTGATAGAGATATTGACAAAATGATGGAGAGAACTAAGAACCGACCAATCCCTTCAAGAAAAATTATGGCCGGAGATGCACTTGGTTTTGGTATAATCCTATCACTTGTCTCTGTCATTATCTTAGGACTATCTGTTAATTATTTTGCTGCTTTTTTATTAGCATTATCAATTGGTTTTTATATATTTGTTTATACTATCTGGCTTAAAAGACGAACACCTCAAAATATCGTTATAGGTGGAGCTGCTGGTGCTTTTCCTCCTGTTATAGGTTGGTCATGCGCCACAGGAGATGTAAGTACCTTTCCAATCATTTTATTTGTTTTGATTTTCATTTGGACTCCACCTCACTTTTGGGCATTAGCCTTATATAAAGATACAGAATATTCAAGAGCTAAAATTCCCATGTTACCTGTTATTAAAGGTCAAAGAAAAACAAAACAACAAATATTAGTTTACTCACTTCTGCTTTTTTTAGTGTCATTGTCACCCTATTATTTAGGATTTTCCGGAATAATTTACTTTTATTCCGCTGCAATGCTAGGTGCTTATTTTGTTTATTTAGCTTACAAAATTTTTAGTTCAAATGATAAAAATAAAACGATTTATGCTCCTAAGTTGTTCAAATTTTCAATACTATATCTTTATTTACTATTTTTAATCTTGGTAATTGATAAATATGTATAGACCTATGGATAAGAAAAAGAAAAAAAATATCGCTTTAGGACTCTTTCTTTTTGCATTGGCAACTATCTTTTACTGTGTAACTTTACTTAAGTTTTAGAATGCAAAAAAATAAAATTCAATTTCACGCCACATCATTGGTCTTTTTTGCATTATTCATGTTAACAATGAGCTATGCAGCTGTTCCTCTTTATAAACTTTTTTGTCAGGTAACAGGCTATGGTGGAACCCCAATGATAAATAAATCAAGTACTATTTCTGGTGAGTTTGGGGACATAAAAGTAAGATTTGATTCTTCAACAGAAAAAAATTCACCAGTTATTTTTAAGCCACAAAAAAAAACAATCAAAGTTAAAATAGGGGAAAATAGTTTAGCTTTTTATAATGCTAAAAATAATACGGATCAAACCTTAACGACCATGTCAGTTTTCAATGTAACTCCATTAAATGCTGGAAAATACTTTAATAAAATTGAATGTTTTTGCTTTGAGGAACAGAAATTATCTCCTAATGAAGCCGTTGAGATGCCCGTCTCTTTTTTTATTGACCCTTCAATAAAAGATGATAAATTTATTAATGATTTGAGTGAGATAACTCTGTCCTATACAATGTTCATAAGAGATAAAGAAGAATATGAGTGAAAACCAAAAGCATCCCTACCATTTAGTTGACCCTAGCCCTTGGCCACTTGTAACAGCTGCTTCACTTCTAATTTTAGCTTATGGATTTATCATATTCATGCACCAAGATAAGTCACTGTTATTTATAATAGGTACATTAGCTCTAATTGCTTCAAGTATTTTTTGGTGGAGAGATGTTGTGTCTGAATCAGAAGGTGGAAAGTTTCACAATAAAGTTGTTCAAATAGGGTTGAGATATGGAATGATTCTTTTCATAGCATCTGAAGTAATGTTTTTCTCGGCATGGTTTTGGGCATTTTTTGATGTAGCCTTTTACCCAGGAGAAAATAGTCAGGAGTTGATTGGCCGTCAAGAAGCACTTGGAGGTGTTTTCCCTCCAGAAGATATTGAATTGATACCTCCTTTTGGCATACCCTTACTAAACACTTTTATTTTATTAGCTTCCGGAGGGACCGTAACTTGGGCACATCATGCATTGAGAGAAAATGATAGAAAAAACTTTCTAATATTTTTATTCTTAACGATCTTATTAGGTCTAATATTCACTGGCTTTCAAGGATACGAATATCTTCATGCAACTTTTAGTATTGATGAAGGAATATATCCATCTACTTTTTACATGGCAACAGGTTTTCATGGAGCTCACGTAATAATTGGAACTATTTTTTTAATTGTTTGTTTCATTAGAGGTGCTAAAGGTCATTTCAAACCTGAAAAACACCTTGGTTTTGAATTTGCTGCGTGGTATTGGCATTTTGTTGATGTTGTGTGGTTATTCCTTTTCACATTCGTTTACTGGTGGGCTTCTTTTTAAGCCATACCATAGATGATATTTAGATTTAAAAACAAAGAATATATTTTTCAAACAAAAGCAGTCCCTTTAATCGCTTTTGTAGTCGCCTTATCAATTTTACTTGGTTTTTCATTATGGCAATTTAAAAGATTAAAATGGAAAAACGATCTCATTGATGTAAGGGTTTCTATGTATGAGGGTGAAGTTAAGCCATTAAAAGATATAAGTGAACCTGCAAAATCAGAATTCCAAAAAACGTCAGTTAAAGGAAAACTTTTAAATGAGTTTGAGTTTTATATGCCAGCATTAAGCAAAAAAGGGAATAATGGATTTCATATTCTTGTTCCATTAAAAACTCTTGAAAATAAATTTATAATTTTTAACACTGGTTGGGTGCCATTGTTAAAAAAAGATAGAAATGAAAGAATTAATAATATTGACAATGAAGAAAAGGAATTTATTGCAGTTATAAGAACTCCAGGAAGAAAAGGATATTTTCAACCAGAGAATGATCCCTTAAAAAATTTTTGGTTTTTTGTTGAGCCTACATTAATGGAAAAACAGTTAAAATTCAGTCTTGAAAAAAATTTTTATCTTGACGCATTTAATAATGGTCCAAACGGTTTTCCATTAGGAAATCAAACAAGGATCTACCTACGAAATAATCATCTCCAATATGCCCTTACTTGGTTAATGTTGGCTTTAGGCCTTGTTGGAGTTTATTTCTTTGCAAGTATAAAGAAAAAATGATGTTTTATTCATCAACACGTGGAAACGACAATAATATTAACTTTGTCGAGGTAATGTTGAATGGTCTCGCAAAAGATGGAGGATTATATGTTCCAAACAATATACCCAAAATTTCAAAAAAAAAATTAGAAGAACTAAAAAATCTTTCTTATGTAGATTTAGCCTACGAAGTAACCAAAGATTTTGTTGTGTCTAAAGATATATCAAAGGAAGAGTATAAATTAATTTTAAAAAAAACTTATAGTAAAAAATTTGGTGATGAGATTATCAATATTGACAAATTAAATGATAACGAATTTATATTGAATTTATTTCACGGACCAACATTCGCTTTTAAGGATTACGCTTTACAATTACTTGGTAATTTGTATGACTTTATTTTAGAAAAAAAAAAACTTAACTTAACTATTATTGGAGCAACTTCAGGAGATACAGGATCTGCGGCAATATACGGGTGCTCAAAATCTAAAAAGATTAACATGTTTATTCTTTTTCCTAAAGGTAAAGTAAGTGAAGTACAACGGAAACAAATGACAACATTTGGTGCATCTAATGTTACTAATGTTTCAGTAAAAGGAAATTTTGATGATTGTCAAAAATTAGTGAAGGATCTATTTAATAACAATACCAAAAGTATGGAATATAATTTTGCTGCAATAAACTCTATTAATTGGGTTAGAATTCTTGGTCAAGTGATTTATTATTTTTGGTCTTATTTTAAGGTAGAAAAAAATATGACTCCAGTTAATTATGTTGTACCTACAGGAAATTTTGGAAATGTATATGCAGGTTTTATAAGCAAAAGGATGGGCTTACCAATTAAAAAGCTAATTGTGTGTTCAAACAAAAACGATATTCTCACAAGGTTTTTTAGTACTGGTATCATGGAAAAAAAAGTTGCACTAGAATCTTTAAGCCCAAGTATGGATATACAAGTATCAAGTAATTTTGAAAGATTGCTTCATCATTTTTTAAAAGATAGAAAGAAAGTTTCTGATCTGATAAATAAGATTGATAAGAAAGGTAAGTACTCTGTACCAAAACAATTGCTGACTAAGATTCTAAAAGAATTTGCCGGAG
>CACAXP010000021.1 GCA_902536485.1 uncultured Alphaproteobacteria bacterium
ACTATGCAGTGATATTGGACTTGATTGTCATGCTGGACATGGACTTAATTTTGAAAACGTTAAAGATATTTCAAAAATTGATGAAATTTTAGAATTAAATGTGGGACATTTCCTTGTTAGCCATTCATTGTATACTGGATTAAAAGATACAATTTTAAAGTTTATGAAAATTATCGATCATCCTAAATCAAAATAATAAATTGATATTGTTTGATTAGATGTCATTAAATGATAAATTTTAAAAAAATGAATGAAAGGAATAGTAAAATAAAAAAAAATTTTTGGCAAATTTTCTATGCAATTCTTGCTGCTCTTGTGATTAGAAGCTTTCTTTACGAGCCTTTTAGCATCCCATCAGGTTCAATGTATCCAAATTTAAAAGTCGGAGATTATTTATTTGTATCAAAGTTTTCTTATGGGTTTTCAAGAAATTCTTTACCATTCAGTATTCCCTTAATACCTGGACGAATTTTTTATAAAGAGCCTAAAAGAGGTGATATTGTTGTTTTTAAGACTCCAGAAGATAACAGAACTGACTATATTAAAAGATTAATTGGACTCCCTGGTGATAAAATAAGTATGCAATCAAACCAAATATTTTTAAACGGAAACAAAATTCAAAGCGAATTCATAAATAATGAAAATTATAAATCCTTTAATGTCCAGAAAATTAGAGAAACATTGCCAAATCAAAAATCTTATTCAGTTTATGAGTTTGAGAAAACTTTTTCAGTTTTTAATACGAATAATTTTGACGAAATTATTGTTCCTGAGGATAGTTTTTTTGTTATAGGTGATAATAGAGATAATTCTCAAGATAGCAGGTATATTGGTCCTATTCCAAAAAAAAATTTAGTAGGTAGAGCTGAGATAGTATTCATTTCTTTTAATACTGAGATAGGAAGTTTTCTTAAATTTTGGACATGGTTTCCTGCACTAAGGAAAGATAGATTTTTAGTAAGTTTAAGACCAAAGACAGATTCATAGATAGTTTTTGATGACTGATATAAATAAACTAATGGAAATTATTGGATATAATTTTAGGAATAAGTCTTTAATTAAAATAGCGCTTACACATTCTAGTTTTTCAAAAGAAAATAAAATTAAAAATAATGAACGTTTAGAATTCCTAGGTGATAGGGTTCTTGGATTAATTATTTCAAGTGAGATTTTCAAAAAAAATCTATCTAGCACTGAGGGTGAGTTGGCGAAGCAGCAATCTTTTTTAGTATGTAAAACTACACTAAAAAAGGTCGCTAATAATATTAAACTGCGAGAATTTGTAAATTGTACTCAAAGTTTAAAAAAAAATTCGCTGGATTCAGTTATTGCAAACACGTTAGAGGCTTTAATTGCTGCAATTTATTTGGATTCAAATCTTAATCAGGCATCAAAGATTGTGTTAAAATTGTGGAAAAGTTTTTTAGAAAATATAAATTTATCCTCTTTTGACCCTAAGTCTCAACTACAAGAATGGAGCTTAAAAAATAAAAAAAAGCTACCTACTTATGAAATTATGGATAAATCAGGACCAGACCACAGTCCAACCTTTACAATAAAGGTGACATTAGATGAAAAATTTTCAAGTTTTGCTAAAGGTAAGAGTAAACAAGATGCTGAGATTAAAGCAGCTAATAAACTACTAAAAAAAATTTGTGAATAAAAAATGTGGTAAAATATTATTATCAGGGTTTTCTAATGCAGGGAAATCGTCCTTAATAAATTTTTTTTTAAAAAAAAAAGTTTCTATTGTTTCACACAAAGTTCAAACAACGAATCAAAAAATAAGAGCAATTTTAAACTTAAAATCAAGTCAACTAATTTTTGTTGATACACCAGGAATTATAGCTGATAAACGTTTTTTTGATAAGAAAATGTCAAGAACGTTGTTAGAAGAGTTTGATTCATGTGATCTAAATCTTTTTATTTTAGATTCCTCGAAAGTAATTAACGACAGCTTATTGAAAAAAATAAAAGAATTAGTGTCAAATTTTAAGGTGAATTTTTTGGTCTTAAATAAAATTGACTTAATACAAAATGAAAAATTAGCTAAATTAATTAGTGAAATTAATAAAAAAATTAGCTTTTCTGAAACTTTTCCAATCTCAGTAAAAAAAAAAATAGGTATAGATATTTTGCTTCAAAAAATTATTAAAAATATTCCAACAAAACAATGGGTATTTGAAGGTAATGATTTAATAAATAATGATTTAAAATTTCAATTATCAGAAATTACGAGAGAAAGAATTTTTAAGTTTACTAACAAAGAAGTTCCTTATTCTGCGAAAGTTAAAACATCGTTTGAAACTTACAAAAACTTTGTGAAAGTAAGCCAAATCATTTTAGTAAAAAAAAATTCTCAAAAAGCAATACTCATTGGGAAAGCAGGACAAAAAATAAAGCATATCGGCACTGATACAAGACCAGAAATGGAAAAACTTTTTAAAAAAAAGGTCTTTCTTGAATTAAAAGTTTCATTTCAACCCAAAAAAATATGAAAGTTAACGATTTAGGTTTTTTTTTAGGTAATAAAAAATATGGAGAGAATTCAATGATTGTTTATATTCTTTCTAAAAATAACGGGCTTATAAAAAGTTTTTCAAAATATTCAAAAAAGAAAAGATTAAGTTTTAGAATTTTAGATGAAGTTAATTTTACCTGGCAATCAAAACAAAGAGACAGTTTAGGTTATATAAATTTCGACTTAGAGGCTTCTATTAAGCAAAATGACACTTTTATAAGCTCTCTTATTAAGTCTTCAGCGAGTGAACTATGTATTAAATTCTTGCCCTTATGGCAGCAAAATTTTGAAATTTACAACGACTTACAAAGATTAATTGATAGTTTAGATAAAGAAATTGAATTAATTATTTTTAATTATGTATGGTGGGAAATTTTTTTTTTAAAAAATACTGGTTATGGAATTAATTTAGAGAAATGTTCTGTGAGCGGGTCAAAGGAAAAATTATACTATCTTTCTCCAAATTCTGGTAATTCTGTAATCTATTCAGTAGGCTATAAATATAGAAATAAACTTTTTAAGCTTCCTTATTGTTTGAAAGAAAAAGCTGTATCAAATAATTTTGTTGATTATATTGACGCTCTTAAAATAACAACATATTTTCTAAGGAAAAGTTTTGATTATGACTTAAATAAATTTGTTTTTAGGACTCATTTAATAAATAAACTTAAAACTTTATAACGTCCTTATTTTTCCACTTTCCTTCAAAAAAAAACTCTACATTATCAAAATGAGCTTTATAGAGCATCTTTTGTGAATTTTTTATCCAATACCCAAGATATAAAAAAGGTTTATTAATTATTTTTAATTCATTTACTAATTTTAAAATTAATAGTTTACCAAGACTCCTTTTGCTTTTTAGTGGATCAAAAAAGCTGTAAACAGCTGAATAACCGTCATTCAAAATATCAACTAATATCGACCCTAAAAGATTATCTGATGAATCAACTAAATCAAATATTTGATTCTTATTTATCGATTCAAAAAAAAAGTTTTTAAATTCTTTAATGTTCATATCAACCATTTGACTTGATTCATGTCTATCAAAGCAATAATTTTTGAACAATTCATAGTGTCTTTGACTATAATTATCGAAATTTTTTTTAAAACGTAGGTCATTGTTAAGTTTAATAACCCTTAGGTTACTTTTTGAAAATTTAAAATCTTTTGTATTGATTCTAGAGGGAACACAAGCGTTACAACGATCACAAACAGGGATGTACATATGTTCATGACTTCTCCTAAAACCATTTTTTGTTAACTCTGATATTAATAGTTTATTATTTTCATTTTTTTTTAATTTTACATAGAGTCTTCTTTCAGTTTTACCCGCAAGATAGGAGCAAGGAAAACTTATAGATTTTCTAAACTCTATTTTCTTTTCATTAAATTCGTTCATTTCTATAAAAGTAGCAGTATTTGAATATCTGCAACGTTAGTATTTGTTCCTTTAATTATGACAAGTGAATTTATTTTTTTCAATACATCATAAGAGTTATTTTTATTAAGCTCTTCAGCTAAATTTATATTTTTTTTTTTAATTTCCTCAATGCTTTCTGTGTCAACTATTCCTCCAGCTGCATTTGTTGGTCCATCCCTGCCATCCGTACCTGCAGAGAGTAAAAAAAATTCTTTTTCTGGGTTTTTTCTTTTCATTTCTTTTAAAAAATGCAAAGAGAACTCTTGGTTTCTTCCACCTTTTCCATTGCCTTTTACTTTAACAGTAGTTTCTCCTCCCGATAAGAGTATTAATGGCTTCTTAGTTTTAATTGTTTTTATTTTCTCAACAAAATATTCAGAAAACTTTTTAACATTCATATCAATGTCGTAAAAAATTATTTTTGAATTAAGCTTTTTTTTTTTACAGTAACTATTTATATTTTTTAAACACATTCTATTACTTCCAATTAGTGTATTAGTTGTTTCTTTAAAAACTTTGTTATTCTTTTTGGGAGTTTCTAAATTTATATCATTTAACCCTTTGGAAATAAAATTTTTAACTTTAATAGGTATTTTTTGCCATAGTTTGTATTTTTTAAGAATTGACAATACATCTGAAAAATTAGTTTCATCAAAGGTTGTCATACCACTTGAGATAGAACCTAAGTCATCCCCGATTACATCTGAAAGAATCAATCCATGAACTTTGGCTGGATAACACATTTTTATTAAATTGCCTCCTTTAACCTGAGATAAGTGTTTTCTTACTGAATTAATTTCTTTGATATTGGCACCAGAGCTTAGTAATAGTTTGTTTGTTAAAATTTTATCTTTTAAACTTATTTCCTTTACAGGAAACGGAAGTAGGGCAGAGCCACCACCAGAAATAAGCATCAAAACAAGATCATCTTTATCTAAGTTTTTCAATGTATTTTTTATAAATTTTGCTGCCCTTAAACCATTAGTGTTTGGAATTGGATGTCCTGAGGAAAAACATTTGAACCCTTTAACATCTTTAAAATTTTCTTTATTGACAACTACAACTCCTTTTTTGATTTTTAAAGAGGTATTAGAAAATATTGATTTTGCAGTAAGCGCCATGTCAACGGAGGCTTTTCCAATGCAAATTACGAATAAATTTTTGACTTTTTTATAAATCTTAATTTTATTATTTTCTTTAATAGTAATTTTATTTTTTTGAACAAACAGGAATTTATTCAGTATATTTTTTGGTTGAACTGATCCTACACCATAATTAAAAAGTTCTAATAGAAGATTAAAATTAGACTTTTTATTACTCAGTTCTATAGAGTTTATTTTATTAGACAACTCTGTCTCTAGGCTCTTTATCTTGAAAGAAGGCCTTAATATTTTCATATACCCTCATACCCATTGCTTCTCTGGTCTCAGTAGTTGCACTGCCAAGATGGGGTAATAGAAAGACATTTTTCAATTTTAATAAACCTTCATTTACTTTGGGTTCAGCTTCATATACATCAAGACCAGCTCCCATGATTAATTCTTCATTGAGTGCTTTGACTAAATCATCTTCAACAACAATATCTCCTCTAGCAGTATTGATAAGGTAGGAAGTTTTTTTCATCTTGGAAATTGTCTCATAATTAACTATTCCTTTAGTTTCTTTTGTTGAGGGACAATGAAGAGAAACAAAATCTGAGTTACTAAAAAGGTCATCAATATTTTCACATCTTTCGGCATTAAACTTTTTAATTGTCTTTTCGTCATTAAAGTAAGGATCATAAAAGATGATTTTCATTCTGAAGCCGAAATGCGCTTTGTGAGCCATTGCCTGAGCGATACGACCCATTCCAAATAAACCAAGAGTTTTATCTGTAATTTTTGTACCCATCATGTGAGTAGGTCTCCATCCAACCCATTCTTTTTTTCTAACATGAAACTCCCCTTCAGATCCTCTTCTGGATACTCCGAGTAGAAGTAACATAGCAATATCTGCTGTGCAGTCAGTTAAGACTTCGGGAGTATTTGTTACAACTATATTATTGTTTTTTGCAGAATCGATATCAATGTTGTTGAATCCTACACCAAAATTTCCAATAATTTTAACTTGTCTGTCAGATGTTGAAATTATTTTGTCTGTAATTGGATCAGTTACAGTGGGAAGCAGAGCATCGTAAGATTTCATTGCTTCTATCAATTCTGACTCAGAAAGTGGTTTATCATCAACATTTAATGTCGTATCAAATGTTGCAATTAAGCTTTCTTCAACTTTTTTAGGCCACTTCCTTGTTACTAATATTTTGAACTTTTGCATCATTTTCTAAGGCCTTTCTCCAATATTCAGAAGCAGCAGCAACACCGCTTCCAGGTTTTACATTAATACCTGAATCAATCATTGCCATTTCAGCACCATTAATAAAAGCTGAAGCTTGAAGTTCATTTAAATCACCCAGATGACCTATCCTAAAGACCTTACCAGCAACCTCCGTAAGCCCAGCTCCAAGAGATAGGTGATATTTTTTAAAGGCTGTTGCTAGCACCTCTTTTGCGTCCTTACCTTCGGGTACAACTATTGCTGACACAGTATCAGAATACCAGTATGGGTCTTTAGCACATAAATTTAATTCCCAACCCTCCAAAATGGCTTTTCTCACACCCTCCGCAATTCTATGGTGTCTTTGAAATACATTTTCGAGTCCTTCCTCAAATATCATATTACAAGATTCTTGCAAGGCTCTTAGCATCGGAATTTGTGGCGTGTATGGAAAATAACCATCTTTGTTAGTGGCTATTTGATCCTCCCAAGAATAATAGCATCTTTTTAGCTGGGCTGTTTTATGCGCTGCAAGTGCTTTCTCACTTACACACATAATTGCCATGCCAGAAGGTAACATAAATCCTTTTTGGGAACCTGAAATTGCGCAATCAACTTTCCACTCATCCATTCTAAAATCAATTGATGCAATTGAACTAACACCGTCAACAAATAAAAGAGCAGGATGATTTGCCGCATCCATTGCTTTTCTGATATCTTCAACGTGAGAAGTTACGCCAGTTGCAGTTTCGTTTTGTGTAACACAAACCACTTTAATTTTATGATCTGTATCTGCTTTTAATGTCTTTTCAACTTCCTCTGGAGGTGTGCCAGTTCCCCATTCTCTTTCAACCAATTGGGTGTCCAGACCAAGTCTTTTAAACATATCCGCCCACAAATGACTAAATTGACCATATCTATAAATCAGAACTTTTTCATTTGGAGACATTGTATTAATGATCGCTGATTCCCATGCACCTGTTCCTGACCCTGGGAAGAGAAAGACTGTACCTTTTTCAGATTTAAAAATTTTTTTGACATCCTTATACAATGGTATTGTTAGATCTGGGATCTCGGGGTTTCTTTGATCTTCTGATGAAATATGCATTGCATTTAAAATTCTTTCGGGGATATTAGTGGGCCCTGGAATTGCAATATGAAATCTTCCTGGATGTGTTCTTGTCATTATTTTCTCCTAATTCTAAGTGGTATTAACATATTTTTTAATCTTATCATTTTCAAAAATCAAGTTCATTATGATTTTATTATTTTAACCATTCTGAAACCTCTTCTGCAAAATATGAAAAAATTATGTCAGCTCCTGATCTTTTTATACCAATTAAACTTTCTAAGACAGTATCCTTTAGGTTTATCATATTCTTTTCTGCTGCTATTTTGATCATAGAATATTCACCGCTAACCTGATAAGCGGCAATAGGAATTAGACACTTTTCTTTAAGAATATTTACAATATCAAGGTAATAAATTGCTGGTTTTACCATAATAATATCAGCACCTTCATAAATGTCTTCTAGTGATTCTTTAATTGCTTCATTCTGATTTCTGAAGTCAATTTGATAGGTTTTTTTGTCAGTTTTGCCTAAATTTTTTGCATTACCTAATGCATCGCGAAAAGGAGAATAAAAACCTGAGGCAAATTTCGCGCTGTAAGACATTATGCAAGTGTTTATATTTTTAGATTTTTCTAATTCACTTCTTATAACTTTAATTCTTCCATCCATCATATCACTAGGTGAAACTACATCGCATCCGTTGTTTGCTAATAATACAGACATTTTGGATAAAGTATCTACTGTAATATCATTATCAATTTCTCCTTTTCTGTTAACAATACCATCGTGTCCTGTTGAAGTGTATGGATCAAGGGCAACATCACAAAAAACTAGTATTTCAGGTATTTTTTTTTTTATATTTCTTAGAGTTCTGCAAATTAAATTGTTTTCATTAAGTGCTTCAATTCCATCTGGTGTTTTATTTTCTTCACTTATTTTCGGAAACAATGCGACTGATTTAATTCCTTTTTTAATTAACTTCTCTAGTTGATGTAATATTTCATTTTCATCGTACCTTAAAATTCCAGGCATATTTTTAACTTCTGAATTATCTTTAATTTCTTTTATGAAGTAGGGCATAACTAAATCATCTAAAGATAACTTTACTTGTGAAACAATATCCCTTAGATTTGAAGAACTTCTAAGTCTTCTTCCTCTATGATAAGGGAATCCTCTAGAATTGAAATTAGACATCAAGAATTGTTGAGGGCTTGCTCTAAGTCCTCCAACAAATCATCAATATGTTCCAGACCTATTGACAACCTTATGTAGCCTGGTGTAACACCCGCGGATAATTTTTCATCCTCTGATAATTGAGAATGGGTTGTAGAGGATGGGTGAATGGCTAGAGATCTAGCATCACCAATATTTGCTACATGATAAAAAAGTTTAAGGCTATCGATAAATTTTTTACCGGCATCAACTCCGTCTTTGAGTTCAAAGCCTACCAATGCTCCGTGTCCTTTTTCCATGTATTTGTTTGCCCTTTCTAAATGATCACCACTCATTAGTTTGGGATAAATAACTTTATCAACTTTATCGTGTTTAGACAGATAATCAGCAATTTCTTTGGCATTCTCACAGTGTCTTTGCATTCTTAATGGAAGAGTTTCAAGTCCTTGAATGAATGTGAAGGCATTGAATGGACTCATTGAAGATCCAAGGTCTCTTAGTAAAATTACCCTTGCTCTTAAAATATATGCAATTGGACCTAATGGCTTCGCAGCCTCTGACCAAACTGCTCCATGGTAACTTGGGTCTGGGGTATTTAACATTTTAAACCTATCACCAGCTTTTTCCCAATCGAAATTCCCTCCATCGATTAATAAGCCTCCAATTGACAACCCATGTCCCCCGATATATTTCGTTGTTGAGTAAACAACTATATTGGCACCATGATTAAAAGGTTTACAAATATACGGGGCTGCAGTGTTGTCCAGAATTAAAGGAACGTGATGTTTTTTTCCAATTTTTCCAATCTCTTCAATTGGAAAAACTTGAAGTTTTGGGTTTGGAAGTGTTTCCCCATAGATACATCTTGTTTTTTCATCAATAGCATTTTCAAATTGTTCAGGTTTTTTGGGGTCTACAAACCTACATTCGATACCCATTTCCTTCATTGTATTGTTAAAAAGATTCCACGTTCCACCATATAGGTCGGTGGAACTGATAAAATTATCACCAGAGTGACAAATATTTTGAATTGAAAATGTAGATGCGGCTTGCCCAGAGCTAACAGCCATTGCAGCAACACCACCCTCTAATTTTGCCATTCTTTCCTCAAGAACCGCACAGGTTGGGTTCATGATTCTTGTATAAATGTTTCCGAGTTCTTGTAACGAAAAAAGTTTTGATGCATGTTCAGTATTATCGAATTGATAAGATGTGGTTTGATAAATTGGAACGGCTACAGAAGTGGTGGTTTCATCTCTACGGTGACCGGTATGTAAAACTATTGTTTCTTCTTTCATTTTTTTACTTGTTTTATTAATAATAAAATAAACTTACTTTATACTAAACAGATAAAAATTAAATTCAAATGCAAAAAATTGAAAGAAAGCTTGAGAACATAAATTTTTCCAACAGAACTGGAATTAGAAATAAAGATTCTATCTTATTTAAAGGTAAATCACTGTTAAATTTTTCAAGTAATGATTATCTTGGTCTTTCTAAAAATAAAAAACTAATTTCTTCGTCGTTAAAATGGACAAAACTTTATGGCACTAGCTTTTCGTCCTCGAGGTTAGTTTCTGGAAATTTTGATAAAATAAATGATGTTGAAGATTCAATCAGTAAAAACATTAATTGTGAGAAAACATTAATTCTTGGCAGTGGATTTCTTTTAAATTCTACCTTAATACCTGCTCTCACAGATAATAACGTTGGCCAAAGGAGTGAAATGCTTATCTTTTCAGATAAATATAATCATTCCAGTATTAATTTTGGAAGTTTTTTAACTAAACAAAAAATTATTAGATACAAACATTTAGATTTGAATCATCTTGAATTCCTTCTCAAAAAATCAAAAAACAAAATTCCTAAAATTATAATTACGGAGACTCTTTTTAGTATGGATGGAGACATAGTCGATATCGAGGGTGTGAGATTTTTAGCAAAAAAATTTAATTCTTTCCTTTATATTGACGAGGCTCATTCAATGGGTGTTTTGGGAAAAAATGGTTTTGGAATAGCCTCTAATCTATATAATGAAAATGAAGTAATTATTGGAACTTTCGGTAAAAGTTTTGGGAGCTACGGAGGATTTGTTTCATCCTCAAAAAAAATTTATGACAAAATAATTAGTACATGCAGTGGCTTAATTTATTCATCTGCGTTACCACCTGGAAATTATGCAGCAATATCTGAAGCAATTAAAATAGTTCCAACACTTAAAAACTCTAGAAAAAAGCTTCTGGAAAACTCTAGGTTTCTAATAAAAGAATTAAATAAAATCGACATAAATACTGGTTCCTCAAATTCACAAATAATTCCGATAATATTGGGTAATGAAACAAAATGTTTTGAATTACAATCCTTTTTGAGAAAAAATGGTTTTTTTGTAAAAGTTATTCGCTCACCTACAGTACCTAAAGGTAGTGAAAGAATACGGATCTCATTGACAGCAACTATGAGCAAAAAAATAATCAATAATTTTTTAAATTTAATAAAAAAGTTCCAAGAAATATGAGCTTTCATCTTTTTTTTATAAACGGTTGGGGATTTGAGAGTAATTTTTGGAAACCTACGTGTGATTTACTTAACTTTAAAGATATTGTTAGTTCAACAGAAATTTTAGATAAGAACTCCCTGAACAAGAAAGCTCCAAAAAAAATTCCCATGAACACAATATTTATAACGCATTCTATGGGTCTCAACTTTTTTTTAGAAATGAAGGTTGATTGTTTGGCATTAATAAATTTTTTTTCAGCTCCTAATTTTTTAGGCTTTCAAAAAAATTTTGAAAAGTCTAAAAAATCTTTTGATTTAATGTTAAATAAGTTTGAAATAGAACCTGAAAAAGTTTTGAGAAAATTTTTTTACAATTGTGGTCTTCATGACAATTATTTTCCTGAAAAAAAAATAGATTACAAGAAACTTAAAAATCAATTAATTAAATTAAAAAATGATGACTTAGTTAATAAATTTAAAAGTTTGAATTTTAAAGTTTTATCTTTTTTATCAGAAAATGATAAAATATTTCAACCATCTTTAGAAAAGTTTAATTCTTTAGTTTCAAAAAAACATACTATTAAATTTATACCTGAGGCTAATCATGCTTACCCTCTCAATCAACCTAAACTAACCGCCAAACTTATATATGATTTTATTCAATCACTTCCATGAAAACAAAAACAAAAATTAAACAATCTTTTGATAAAGGTTCGAGTAGTTATGAAAGTAATTGTGATATTCAAAGGTTAATTTGTCATCAATTAGTAAATTTTTTTTTTGAGAGAAAAGAAAAAATCACGTTATCTAAAGATATTAAAGGATTGGATTTGGGAGCAGGCAATGGTATTTTATCATTTGAACTTTTAAAGTTTATAAAATTTGAAAAACTTCATCTGATTGATTTTTCTGATAAAATGTTAGACCTTGCAAAAAAAAAAATAAAACAAAGCTTTGTTACATATGAGGTTAAGGACTTTGAGAATTTGAACGAAATTGAAAAATTTAATTTTATTTTTTCTAATATGTCATTACACTGGTCAAAGAACTTTAATGTACTTTTAAAAAAACTTCTTGAAAAAATCTCAAATAATACCCTTTTATTTTTTTCAATACCTAATTCAATTTACTTTGAAAAAAAAGAACCTTTTTATAATTTTGATAACTTAATGAATAAATTTCCTGATATTAAAAACTTATTAAATCAATTAGATAAGAATAAATATTTTTTAGAATCTAAAAATATTACTTTCAAAGAAAATTTTAATAATCTTTTTAGTTTTTTTTATAAACTTAGAAGCATTGGTGCGAATGTAAATACTGAAAATAAAAAAAAAAGTCTCATAAGATTAAGAAAACAAAAAACTAAACTTTCAGTTTTTTATAATATTAATTTTGTTTTAATTAAAAAATTATAAATATAGTGTCCAGAACCTATTTTATTTCAGGAACTGATACTAATGTTGGAAAAACAATTGTTTCAGCGGTATTAGCAACAAAACTTGAAGCTTATTATTTTAAACCGATACAATGTGGCTTAAATAAAATGAACTTAAAAGACTCAGAGGTTGTTAAATCTTTATCTAGCGAGGCAAAAATTTTAAATGAATTATATTTTTTAAAAAAACCATTGAGTCCATTTGTAGCCGCTAAGCAAGAAAAAAAAAAAATTGATGTTAATAAAATTTTACAATTTGTTAAAAACTTAAAAACAAAAAAACTTGTAATTGAAGGTGCTGGTGGATTAAATGTTCCTATTAATTCAAATTATTTAATGAGTGATTTATGTCAAAAATTGGATACTCCTTTAATATTAGTAAGTAGAACAAAGTTAGGAACTATAAATCATACTCTTATGTCTTTGGAGGTTATTAAAAAAAAAAGAATAAATCTGTTGGGAATAATTTTTTTTGGAAAAAAAGAGTTAGAAACGATGGAAACAATCAAGTTCTTTGGAAAAAAAATTTTAAAAAAAAATATAAAAATACTTGGCAGATTACCGGTAGCGAAAGAACTGTCTAAAAATACTATTCAAGCTTTTACTCAAAAAATTGAAATCTAATATGAAAAACAAAATTAAATCTGATGATAAAAAATATATTTGGCACCCCTTTACAAAGCTTTCAAATGACTACGACCCATTAGTAATTTCATCAGCTAAAGACGATAAACTTGTGGATATAGATGGAAAAGAGTATTTCGACTTAATTTCATCTTGGTGGGTTAACATTCATGGTCATGGTAAAAAAGAAATTATTAAAGCTATTGATAAACAGTTACAAAAATTTGAACACGTTTTATTTACTGATTTTACCCACAAACCAGCAGTTGATCTCGCAAAAGAGTTAGTTACAATTTTACCTAAAAATCTTTCAAGAGTGTTTTTCTCTGATAATGGTTCAACTGCAGTAGAAATTGCTATGAAAATAGCTATCCAGTATTGGTCAAATATTGGAGAAAAAAAAAATAAATTTGTCTCTATGACCGGTGGATATCATGGAGATACTTTCGGAGCTATGTCTGTAGGTTATAGTTCAGGGTTTTATAAGCCTTTTGAAGACGTCATCCAAAAACAATTTTTTATTCCTTTTCCTGAATACTGGAGTGGAAAAAACGATATTGAGAGAGCTGAAAAGATTGCATTAGAAGAAACAGAAAAAATTATAGACAAAAATGGTAAAAGAATCGCTGGCGTTATTATGGAACCAATAATTCAAGGAGCGTCAGGAATGAAAATTTGTAGGACTGAATTTCTTGATAAAGTTTTAAAGAAATTCAAAGATTCTGGGATTATAATTATTTTTGATGAAGTAATGACTGGATTTGGAAGGACTGGAAAAATGTTTGCAGCGGATTATTTAAAAATAAAACCAGACATAATTTGTTTGGCAAAATCTTTAACAGGAGGATACCTTCCTCTCGCAGCAACGGTATTTGACAAAAAAATTCATGATAACTTTTTTGGTGGTGATATTTCTAAAGCTTTCTTACATGGTCACTCTTATACTGCTAACCCAGTTGCTTGTGCATCAGCATTAGCCTCTTTAGATTTATTTAAAAAAGAAAATACTCTTAAAAAGATTAAAAAAATTAGTTTGATTCATAAGGAATGTTTAGAAAAAATTTCAAAAAAAACCAGCGTATCAAAAGTGAGAACAATAGGAAGCATAGCCGCCTTTGATTATAATAAAATTGATACAAAATATGGGTCCAAAGAAAGTGACATTTTAAAAAAAAAGTTTTTAGAAAATGGTCTGTTGTTAAGGCCTCTTGGCAATACGATTTACATTATGCCACCATATTGCATTGAAGAAAATTCACTTTACAACTGTTACCAAAAAATTATTGAGATATTAGGTTGAAAAATTAAAATAAATTCTGAGGATAAAATTTTATGACAGAACAATCAATTGATGAAAAAATAGATTTAATACTTGGGCCTGTTTCTGATTTGATTACTAATTTTGTTTTTAGTAGTTTCAACTTTTTTGGTGAGAATGTTCCATTTATTGTGTGTTGGTTGTTGTTTGCAAGTCTATTTTTCACAATCTACTTTAGATTTCTAAATATTAGATATTTCAAGAGAGCAATAAGTGTTGCAATTGGAAAATATGATAATGAGAGTCATCCCGGAGAGATTACTCATTTTCAGTCATTCACTGCAGCTATGTCAGGTACCATAGGTTTAGGTAACATAGCTGGTGTTGCAGTTGCGATATCCATTGGAGGTCCAGGTGCGATGATTTGGATGATCATTACTGCTTTTTTTGGAATGACTCTCAAATTTGTTGAGGTTAGCCTAGGTCATAAATATAGAGTTATTCACAGTGATGGCACAGTTTCAGGTGGAGCAATTAGGTATTTATCTGATGGATTGGGTAATTGTGGGTTACCTAAACTTGGAAAATTTCTTGCTATTTTTTTTGCAATTTGTTGCATTGGAGGTTCTTTTGGAGGTGGTAATATGTTTCAGGCTAACCAGGCTTTTCAGCAAATAGTAGAGGCATCTGGAGGTTTAAATAGTCCTCTGTACAACAAGGGTTGGCTTGGGGGAAGTGTTTTTGCAGTTATTGTTGGTTTAATAATTTTTGGTGGAATCAAGTCTATTGGTAAAGTTACCGAAAAATTAGTTCCGCTTATGGCTTTAGTTTATGTATCCTCCTGTATCTTGATTATTGGAAATAATTTTTCTTCATTACCTGAAACATTTAAATTGATTTTAGTTGGTGCTTTTAGTCTTGAGGCGACAACCGGGGGTGTGATTGGTTCGATGATTGCAGGAATAAAAAGGGCAGTTTTTTCAAATGAATCTGGTATTGGTTCAGCCCCAATTGCTTATGCTCCAGCTAAAAGCGATAATCACTTAAATACTGGTTTCATGTCTCTTTTATCACCTTTTATAGACACAATTTTAGTTTGTTCCATGACTGCTTTAGTAATTATTATAACAGGTGTGTATAATAATGCAGATGGAATTCAAGGTGTTGAGTTAACATCACAGGCGTTTGAGTCAGTATTTTCATGGTTTCCAATTCTGCTAGCTGTTGCAATCACTCTGTTTGCAATCTCAACTCTCATTACATGGTCATATTACGGATTAAGGTGTTGGACATATCTTTTTGGTATTAGTAAGATAAGTGATTATTCATTTAAACTAATATTTTTAAGTTTTACTATTTTCGGAACATCAATGAATTTAGGAAGTGTAATTAATTTTTCTGATTCCATGATTTTTGCAATGTCAGTCCCAAATATAATAGGACTTTATTTCTTATCCTCAGAGTTAAAAAAAGATTTGAAAATACTTGGAGAACAGAGTGATTAAAATATTAATAGCAAGTGACCACGCTGGCTTTTTTTTAAAAAATAAATTAATTAACTATTTTAAAAAAAAATTTGAATTCATTGATTTTGGCACACATTCAGAAGAATCAGTAGACTACCCTGATTTTGCTCACAAACTAGCAAATGAGATATCAACAAAAAATCTATCAGGTGTCCTTATTTGTGGAAGTGGTGTGGGAATGTCAATGGTTGCAAATAGATACAAAAAAGTCAGAGCAGCTTTATGTTTTAATGAAAATATGGCAAAGTTGTCTAGACAGCATAATGATGCTAATATTTTAGTTTTAGGTTCGAGGTTGATTTCTTCCGAAGAAGCCATTAAATGTTTTACTATGTTTTTTAGTTCAGAATTTGAAGGCGGACGACATCAAGCTAGACTTGAAAAGTTTAATCATGTAGAATCAACCAAATAGGAGATATTATGACACCACAAGTTTTTTTCGAAAGCAGTTTAACGCAAACAGATCCAATGGTTCTAGATGCTATCAAAAACGAATATCACAGACAAAACGACCAAATAGAGCTTATTGCCTCAGAAAACATTGTTTCCAAAGCGGTTTTAGAAGCACAAGGTACGATACTTACAAACAAATATGCTGAAGGATACTCTGGTAAAAGATATTACGGAGGGTGTGAGCACGTTGATGTTGTTGAAGACATATGTATCGATAGAATAAAAAAATTATTCAATGCAGATTTTGCTAATGTTCAAGTTCACTCAGGTTCACAGGCTAATCAGGCTGTTTTCCTTGCTCTTTTAAAGCCTGGCGACACAATTATGGGAATGTCTCTTGCCGCAGGTGGTCATCTTACTCATGGAGCTCCCCCAAACGAATCAGGAAAATGGTTTAATGCAGTTCAATATGGTGTTAATAAAGATACAACACTTATTGACTTTGATGAGGTTGAGAGTCTAGCCCTGGAACATAAGCCCAAATTAATTATTGCTGGCGGATCTTCATACCCTAGAATCATTGACTTTAAAAAATTCAAAGAAATTGCTGACAAAGTCGGTGCCCTTTTTCTTGTGGATATGGCTCACTTTGCTGGCCTAGTTGCTACAGGTGTTTACCCTAATCCTCTTGAATTTGCAGACGTTGTTACATCTACTACTCATAAAACACTTAGGGGTCCTAGAGGAGGAATAGTATTAACTAACAACCCTGATCATGCAAAAAAAATCAATTCCGCGGTTTTTCCAGGTCTTCAGGGAGGTCCACTTATGCATGTTATATGTGCTAAAGCAGTTGCATTTGGTGAAGCTCTTAAACCTGAATTTAAGAATTATATTGACTCAGTAGTAAGAAATTCCAAAGTTCTTTCTGATGTTATGTTAGAAAGGGGCCTTGCTGTTGTATCTGGTGGAACGGATACCCACTTGGTGCTTGTTGATTTGAGACCAAAAAAACTGACAGGAAAGGCCGCTGAAAGGTCTCTTGAAAATGCCGGTATTACC
>CACAXP010000022.1 GCA_902536485.1 uncultured Alphaproteobacteria bacterium
TAGGTAATAATTCAAAAGTTTGGCATTGGTCACATGTTTCTTCAGGTGTAAAAATTGGAATTAACTGTGTAATTGGTCAAAATGTTTTTATAGGTGAGGGAGTAATTATAGGTGACAATGTTAAAATACAAAACAATGTAAGTATATTTTCTGGTGTAGAAATAAAGGATAATGTTTTTTGTGGACCTTCGTGTGTGTTTACAAATGTTAAACGTCCAAGATCTTTTTTATCAAGGGGCGGAAATTATGAAACTACCTTAGTTGAAGAAAACTCAACAATAGGTGCTAATTCAACTATTATATGTGGAGTTATTATCGGACTTTATAGTTTTGTTGGCGCTGGTTCGGTTGTTACTAAAAATGTCAAAAATTATTCATTAGTTGTTGGAAACCCAGCTAAACATATATCATGGGTTAGCAAATCAGGGTTTGAACTTAACAAGGATTATTATTGTGAATATGAAAAAAAATATTACTCATTTTTAAAATAATTATGAAAAATTAAATGTTTCTATGAAAGTACCTTCTAATAATCTTAAAAAAAATTATTTATCAACAAAAAGCAAAATAGATAATGCTATAAAAAGAGTAATTAATAACAGTTCATTTATTTTGGGCGATGAAGTGGAAAATTTTGAAAAAAAATTTTCTAATTATTTAAATGTAAAATATTGTGCCGGAGTTTCATCCGGCACATCAGCTTTATTTCTTTCTCTTTTAGCATCTGGTATAGGGAAAGGTGATGAAGTAATAACTTCACCTTTTACTTGGATTTCTACAGTTGAGGCAATTAGCAATACAGGCGCAAAGCCAGTATTGGTTGATATAGATGAAGAATCCTACAATATCGATCCAAATAAAATTGAGCCTAAAATTAATAAAAACACTAAAGCAATTATTCCTGTTCATATTTACGGTAATCCTGCAGCAATGAGTCAGATATTACTTATCGCAAAAAAGCATAACTTAAAAATCATAGAAGATGCTGCTCAAGCTCATGGTTCAAAAATTAAAAAAAAATATTGTGGTACTTTTGGAGATTTTGGATGCTTTAGTTTTTTCCCAAGTAAAAATCTTGGATCTTTTGGAGATGCTGGTTGTGTTGTGAGTAACAATAAAAGTTTAATTGAAAAGATTAAGAAATTTAGAAATCATGGGAAGTTTTCAAAAAATAACTTTAATGTATTAGGTTTCAATGAGAGATTAAGTGGAATACAGGCAGCGATATTAAGAGTAAAATTAAAATATTTAGACCAATGGGTTAACAAAAGAATTAAAATTTCTAAATTGTACGATAAATTGCTAAATTCTAACATAAAAAAACCTATAACTAGCCTTAATAACAAACATTCTTTTCATAACTATGCAATAAGAGTTAAAAAGAGAAATATGATTTTTAATAATTTAAAAAAAAATAATATTGATGTTAGAATAAATTACTCTATTCCTATTCACAAAACTGAATTATATAGAAAGCTTTTTTTGAATGATCAATTCCCAATTTGCGATAAAATTTCAAAATCTATTTTAAGCCTTCCAATTTATCCAGAAATGAGTGAGAAAGAAATTATTTATGTTTGTGAAAAATTAAATAAATTGACAAATATTAAATAACTTTTATTTTTAGAATTCTTATTTAGTGCAATATCAATATGAAAAACTAACTTGAATATAGATAATAAAAGATTTTTATTTATTGGTGGTGCCGGATTAATTGGTTCTCATACAGTTGACCTTATTTTAAAAGAAAATATTAAAGAAGTTCTTATTTTTGATAATTTTTGTCGAGGAAAATTAACAAATTTAAAAAATGCGCTTAAAGATAAAAGAGTAAAAATCTTTGATATCGGAGGAGATATAACTCAATTTGATCAATTAGATAAGGCTATGAAAGGAATTGACGGTGTTTTTCATTTTGCAGCTTTGTGGCTTTTACACTGTTGGGATTACCCTAAGTCTGCGTTCGAGGTAAATATCAGAGGAACGCTAAATGTAGTTGAATCAATAATTAAAAATAATGTTAAGAGACTTGTCTACTCATCATCAGCGTCTGTTTATGGAGATGCTTTAAGTGAACCAATGAAGGAAGATCATCCATTAAATAATACAAATTTTTATGGTGCTACTAAGGTAGCTTCCGAGCAAATTATAAGGTCTTATTATCATAGAAATTTTAAAAAATTTGAATATGTTGGATTAAGATATATGAATGTTTATGGATTAAGACAAGATTCTAAAGGAGCATATGTTGCAGTCATAATGAAAATTTTAGAAAACTTAAAAACAGACAAAGAACCAGTTGTTTATGGTGATGGAAAACAATCATATGATTTCATAAATGTGAAAGATTGCGCTTTGGCTAATATACTAGCTATGAAATCACATTTCTCGGATCAATTTTACAATATCGGTACAGGAATTAAAACTTCAATTCTTGAATTAACCCAAAAAATATTAAAAATTTCAAATAAAAATCTGAAAATAAAATTTAAAAAATCAGGTCAGACCTTTGTGACAAATAGAATTGGTTGTCCAAAAAAAAGTTTGAATGAACTCAAGTTTAAAGCAAAAATATCTCTTGATGAAGGGTTAAGTGAAATAATTGAATATTTATCAGATGTCTAATGTGTGGAATTTTCTTTATTTTTGATAGAGATAAAAAAATATCAGAAAAACTTTTAAATAAAACTATTAATCAGATTTCTTATAGAGGGCCAGACAATCAATCTATATTCATTAAAAATAATGTTGGTATGGCTCATGCTAGACTTTCGATTATTGACTTATCACCTGAGGCCAATCAACCTTTCACATCCTTAGATAACAATTATACCATAATTTATAATGGAGAAATCTATAATTTTCAGGAAATTAAGGAGGAACTTATTAAAGAAGGGATTAAATTTAAAACAAATTCTGATACAGAAGTTTTACTGAATTCATATATTTTTTGGGGAGAGTCATTTATTAAAAAACTTAACGGTATGTTTGCTTTTGTAATATTTGATAAAAAAAGTAAAGAGGTGTTTGTTGGAAGGGATAGATTTGGAGTAAAACCTTTATATTATTTTAACTATAATAATCTGCTTATTTTTTCATCGGAAATTAAGGGAATTTTAAATTATCTGTCAAAGGTTGAAATAAATACTGAATCTATTTATGAATACTTTGTTTTTCAAAATTTATTGAGAAATAAAACATTTTTTAAAAACATAAATATATTTCCACATGGTTGTTTTTCAAAATTTAATATAAAGAATAGTAAGCATCTCAAAATAAAAAGGTACTGGGATTTTTGTTTTTTAAATGAATCTTCAGATTCTAATGATTTAGAAAAAATTGATTTTTTATTAAGAAATTCAATAAAAAAAAATCTAGTTGCGGATGTGACATTGGCTTTTTATTTATCCTCTGGACTGGATTCAACCCTTATTAATGTAATAGCAAATAATTATTGTGAAAAACTTAATACTTATTCATGTGGTTTTAGTATAGATACCCAAAAATTAAAGCATTTTGATGAATCAAAGGAAGCAAAAAAAACAGCAAAATTATTAAATTCAAGTCATAATACTCTTTTAGTAAGCTCTAATGACAATGTGAAATATTTAGATAAGTTGGTTTACCATCAGGAGGATTTGAAACTTGGGCAATCATACCCAAATTATTTAATCGCTAAAGAGGTATCAAAAAAACATAAGATTGTAATATCAGGAGCTGGAGGTGATGAATTATTTGCTGGTTATATTTGGAGGTACGATAGTATTTTTCAAAATAATAGAAATAAATTTTTAGAACATTATTTTAAAAAATGTCAACGTGTTCTCAATATAAAACTCCTATCTTCTATATTTAATAATTACGATAATTCCTATAATGATAGAATAAAAGAGTCATTTTATTCATATTTTAACTCTGATAAGTATAATAATTCTCAAGAAGATTATATGAACCAAATTCAGAATTTTGAATGCAATACATTTCTTCAAGGTTATTTAAATGTAGAAGACAAATTATCAATGGCAAATAGTTTAGAAACAAGAGTTCCTTTTTTAGAAAACGATTTATTTGAATATTCAATGAAATTGAGCCATAAACATAAGTTAAAAGTTCAAAATAACTCAATCGTTAAAGGAAAATTAATTATTAGGAAATTATTAGAAAAACACTTATCAAATGTTAGTAAATTTAAAAAACAAGGGTTCGCTGCACCAGATTTTGAATGGTATAAGAGTCAATTAAAAAAAAATAGCTTTGATAATTTTTTAAACTTAAAACATTCAAGTGAATTTATAAACATAGATAATTTAAATTTAAAAATAAATAATTTTAAAAAAAAAGATCCACATAGATTTAAAGCTATAATTTGGAATATTTTAAATTTTGAAAAATTATTAGAAATTTATTTTTAAAATAGTGAAAAAAAGAATTTTACATATTGGTAATATTGCTAATAACGCTTATCTGAATGCAAAAATTCTTAACCAATCGGGAAATACAATTAATGATGTCCTAGTCATGGATTATTTTCATATTATGGGTTGTCCAGAGTGGGAAGACTCAAAGCTTAATGAAGATATCAATGAATTTAATCCTGACTGGAAAACAAGTAAAATTAATTTTTCTAGACCAAAATGGTATTATCAAGGTAAAAAAAATGAAGTTTTAAAAAAGATTTTAAAGGATAAAATTGGTAAAAAAAATAATTCAGAATTGTTTGTCTTTAACGTTAAGTTATTCCTATCAAAATTTATAAACACATGTTTAAATTCTTTTTTTTCATTCAATACAATTTTAAAATTAAGAGTTCCAAATTACTTATTGCCGTTTGCATACAAATCCTTGAAAAAAAACTTTCCAAACAGGAAAATTAATTTTACTTTCAAAGATTACTTACATCTCATTCAACATTATAAACCTGAAATAATAGTCTTATTTAAGTTTTATGATATTATTCATTGCTATGGAACAGATGTAATTCAGCCTTTAATTCATAATTGTTTTAAATATGTTTGTTATGAACATGGAACTTTAAGATCAATACCTTTTCAAAATAATTTTTATGGTAAATTAGTCTTAAATTCATATTGCATGACAAAACATCTATTTATTACAAATTCCGATACAGTTAAAAATGTAAAAAAAGTCAAATGTAAATCTTATTCTTTTATACCCCATCCTATTAATGAAAAATGGAAATTAGATAAGAATATTAAAAAACTTAAAACTAAGTTGTTTAAAAATTCAAAAAATGATTTTATTCTATTTCACCCACCTCGGCAACATTGGGAGGATATGAAAACTTTAGATAAAAGCTATGATAAATCATGGCTAAAAGGAAATGACATATTCTATCGTGGTGTAAAAAATTTTATTAAAAAAACAGATTCTAATCCACTTATTATTACTGTAGAGTGGGGGAAAAAGGTTAATGAAAGTAAAGAATTAGTTGAACAACTTGGTATCACGAGTAATGTTAAATGGATTAAACCACAGTCAATTTTTATGATGACAAAGTATTTTTCTATATCCGATATAATTGTTGATCAGTTTATTCTTGGAGCATTTGGTAGTATAACTGCTAAGGCTCTATTTCATGGTAAACCTGTAATGACGTATATAGATCCAAAATCTATAAAGGGTTTTTTTAAAACAATACCACCAATAATTAACGCTGGAAATAGTAAACAGATTTCTTCACTACTCATTAAGTTTTATAAAAATAGGGGTTATTTAAAGGATTTGGGTTTTTCAGGGAAAAAATGGTATGAGAAAAATCATTCAAACAGGGTAATTTTAGAGAAATTAAACTTAGTTTATAATAAAATATAATGAGGAAAATATTAGTTACTGGACTTACTGGACATTTAGGACAAAACCTAGCAAAAAAACTTAATAAATACTTTTACATATATTCTCTACAAAGAAAAAATTTTTTTACATATGAAAATATCAAAGAAATTAAATGTGACTTGGGAAATGAAACGAAAGAAGAAATTATAAAAAAAATACCAAAAGGTATCGATACAATTTTATATTTGGCTCAGTCGAGAAACTATCGAAATTTTCCCGAAAAAAGCGAGGATATTTTGAAAATAAATATTATAATTCCATTCTGGTTACTTCAGTATTGCTTAAAAAATAATATAAAAAGATTTATTTATACATCAACTGGTGAAATAAAATATTTGTCTAAAAAAAAAAATAGGACTAATAATTTCTATCAAAATACTAAATTTTCATTTGAAAAACTAATTGCTAATTTTGATAAACAACTTGATGTAAGTACATTCAGACTTTTTTATTTATATTCAAATATAGAAAATAATGGTCTTGTTAATTCTTTAATTAAAAAAATAAATAATAATGAAATTATTACTTTAAATGGTTCAAGAAACGGCGATTTAATTCACATTACACATGCTGAAGATTGTGCAAATTTTATCTTATTTATGATGAGAAAAAAAAAATCTGGTTATTTGGATTTAGCACCTGAAAGAAGAATTAGTATTAGAACTTTATCAGAGAGAATTGCAAAAAAAATTAATAAAAAGGTAAAATTTTTTATTAAAAAAAATGAAATGACATCAGCAACATATGTTAGTTTAAAAAAAACAAAAATATATAAGAGTTATTACAAATTTAGAAGTCCAGATGAGGGATTAAAGAAATTAAACCTTCCTTATAATTAAACATTTATGAATTTATATTTTATTTTATGTCGAATAGTAAGTATTGAAAAATGCAACATAAAGAAAAACAAAATTTTTTAAATCGCTTTAATAAAACCAACGGAAATATTTTTGTTATATCAAATGATGAGAATTTTTTTTTAAAACAAATAGTTTCAAATTATAATAAATATTATTTAGTTAATATTAAAAAAAACAGATTTTTCATCAATAGTAATTTTAAAAAGGAAAACTCAGAATTAAATCTAAAAAAAACTTCATTTTCAAATAATCTATTTGATTTAATAATATTTTATAATTATTTCAGAGAAATAAGTAATGAGGAACTTTTAGAATGTTCAAGAATTCTTAAGGGTAATGGCTTAATTTACAGAAATATTCTAAGTTTAGAAAATTTATTTAAAAGTTTAGATTGCAAGAGATTATATAAAAATAATAAAAATTTATTAAATTCAATAATTGATAATTATTTTATTAATTTAGTAGAAACTTTTCCTAACGCTTCGGAAACAAAAAGAAATGAATTTAATCTTTTTATAAACTTGGTTGAAATATCTAAAAATTTGAATAAGGCAAAAAAATTTTTATTTAATAAATATTTTCGGCTGTTAAATGCGCAGTATGTTGGTTCTCATAAAAAAAATTTAAAAAATAATATTCTTCTAGAGGTCTTTTTAAAAACTCAAGGTTTATTAAAGACTTTTTTAAAGCTTAAGGAATTCAATAATAATTATGAGTTACCTTCCAATAATATATTAAATAATCTTGAAAGAACGAATTTGAGTATTTTAGGATTTGAGGATGAAAATGTAATCAACATAAATCCACATTATTTTAATCAAATAAAACTAAAAAATCAAAAAATAAGTCATTCATGTGAAATTCTTTTAAAAAAGATTGATTTAAACGATTATGATTATTCTTTTTTTAAAAATTATAATAAAAAAAGCCACAGACTCTCAGAACTTTTATTTGATGATCTAATTACAAATAATTCAAATATACTTGTAAATAAATATCTTGAGTATATTTATACCCTATTTGAAAATCTTGATGAAGAATATTTTATTAAACATCTTAAGAACATTATTATAAATAACTACAAAGGCTCCTTATTTTACAAAATATATTGTTTTATACAGGATAGTATTATTAAACATCCTATACTAAATTACTTTGGTAATAAGACTATTAATAAACCATACCTTATACTTTTTTTTGGGCTAGGAAAGTGTGGCAACTCTTCATTATTAGCTAGCTATTTATTTAAAAAATTTGGATTCAAATGTAAAATTACCCAATTAAAAAGTCATGTTATTTGTGAAGTATTTTACAAAGAAAAATGGAGGATTATTGATACACATTTTTTTAAATTTGGTATTTATCCAAAAAATAACAAAGATGAGTGGGCATCACTAAATGATGTAAAAAAAAATCCATTAATTATTGATAGACCACCGTCATTTAACTTTTCTATATTGTTTGATAAAAAGACTAACAAAAATATAACCGAAAAAAATTTTAATGGATATGTTGATAAAAAAGAGATTTGGAATAACCCTTTCATTTCTAGTTATTATTTGGAAAATAAAAATGAAAAATTTCCACCTAAACCCTTAGATATTTATTTTAAACTTGAAAAAAACTATTTATATTTAAAATCAAATACAAAAATTAATAATGAAATATTCATGAGTTTATTTATTAGCAGTAAATCCAGAGGATGGAGTTATAATAGACACCCTGATAGAAAGTTTATAAAACCATTGTGCTCAAATATTTTAAAATATGATGTAAACTGTGATAAAATAAATAATGGAATAAAAATTAAATTAAAAAACAAATATAAACATATTTTTATCAATACAAAATTTAAATTGAAAAAATATAAAGATGCTTTTTACTGGCCTCAAGAAGAAATTAAAATTATTAATAAAACCTAATGTCTATTCAATTAACTAAACCAAGTTTTAATAACAAAGAATATGAGTTATTGAAAAAGACTCTGGATTCTGGCTGGGTCACAGAAGGAAAAAAAGTACAGTTATTTGAAAAAAAATTTAGTAATTTTCAAAAATCAAAATATTCTCTAGCTACGAACTCCTGTACTTCAGCACTGTTAATCTCACTAAAGGCTCTAGGAATTAAGCAAAATGATGAGGTTATAGTTCCTGCATTTGGATGGCCTACAACAGCTAACGTAGTTGAATTTCTTGGTGCTAAAACTATATTTGTTGATATTAATAAGGATGATTTTAATATTGATACAGAACAAATTGAAAAAAAAATTAATAAAAAAACTAAAGCTATTATTACTGTTCATTTATTTGGATTAGCTTCCAATATAGACGAAATCCTTAAAATTACCAAAAAGTATAACCTGAAACTTGTTGAGGATTCGGCGTGTGCTGTAGGGACAAAATACAAAGAAAAATTTACTGGAAATTTTGGAGATTTTGGTTGCTTTTCCTTTCATCCAAGAAAACTTATTACAACTGGAGAGGGAGGAATGTTAACATTTAATGATAATAAACTTTTTAATTTAGCTCGTGGACTAATCAATCATGGTATGCAAAAAATAAAAAGTAATTCCTCTGAAGAATGCGGTCCGTGGACATTTAATGATTTTTCATTTCCTGGAATTAATCTAAAAATGTCAGACGTAGCTGGCGCAATTGGCGTCATACAATTTTCTAAATTAACTTCAATTTTAAAAAAAAGAATTAATCAGGCTCAGTTTTATATTGATCATTTAGAAAAAAATAAATATTTAAAATTACCATCCTTAAAAAAAAAGGTATTAACAGGCCATACGTATCAGTCATTTGTAATATTAGTCAAGGATGGAAATAGAAAAACAAGAAATGATCTAATGAAAAATTTCCTTAATAAAGGCATACAAACGAGCTTAGGAACTATATCTATTCCTCATACCAATTATTATTCAAAAAAATATTTATTTAAGAAAAATAGTTTTCCAAATTCTAAATTATGTGAGAATTCCTCAATAACCCTTCCTTTATTTCATAATCTTAAAAAGAAACAACAATTACTCATTGTAAATGTAATAAACGACTTTTTTAATATTTAATTATCGACAAATTAATAAAGTTCAAACATTTAATTAAAAAAAAAAAAAAGTTAAAGATAAATTTAAGACTTAAAAGGTTTTTCTAATGATGCATTCCAAGTTTTTATTTTTCCTAAATATTGCAATCTAAAATAATAACTATTTGTAGAATCAAATTCATTAGAAATTTTCTTATTTTCATCCTTTATCCAATATTTATAATTTGAAAAACCCGCCTCATAAGCTAAATCTTTAATTTCATCTGGTTCAAAGCTTTCTGAACTCATTGATGTGCTCGGACCATTTGCAAGTCCATGAAGATTTAAAAAAATATCATTAAGAACTTTTGTCAAATAAGATTCACCCAGATTTAATCGAGTATAAAGCTCTAATTTATTTGCGTAATTAACTTCTGAATATTTTAAATTCTCTAAAATTTTATTTCTTTCCTTTATTAAATACTCTAAGGGAACATTTTTTCTGAATTGAAGTAAAAATTTTTTTGCTAATGATACTTTTTGCCTTCTCATTGATTTTCTGTAGTACTTTAACGAAATTCCTGAGTATCTTCTCCAGATAGAATTATATAGTGTTTCAGCTCCACTTCTGTGTCTATTTTTATTTTGATGATCATTCATTAGATAATGGTTCCATGCATCGGTATTAAAATCAAAAATAATATTTCCTCCTGGCTTTAGAATTCTAAAAAATTCTCTAAAAGTTGATTTCACATTCGTTTGCCAAATAGTACCTTTGCAAAAAACTGTATCAAAGTATTCGTTTGAAAAATTAGTTTTTTCAATTGATTCTTTTGAAATTTTAATTTTTTCCGTATTTTTTAAGTTTTTTTCTTTGATCACATCACTAAAAAACTTTACTCTTTCTTCGGTATAATCTACTGCGTTGATCTCATCTACAAATCTTGACATCAAAATACTATATTCCCCCGTACCACATCCAGCATCAAGGACTTTACCTTTAATGTTATTTGGAACAAAGGTTTTAAATTCATTTATAATCTCATTTAAAGACATTAGTTTTGAATATAATATAGCTCTAGGATATATATTTTTTTTGTAATTCTTTTTATAGGCAATTTGTATTTCTTTAGATTCTTTTAAATATTTTCTTTTTTTCTTTTTTTTAACTATTTCTTTTTTTTTATTTATTTTAATTTCACTAAGTAAAAAAGGATTACATAAATTATTTTCGTAGTCTTTAACTAAAACTGAAATAAAGGAAGTATTAAAAAATTCTATTTTTTTAACAACTTTTTCACCCGCTTTAATTATAAATAATTTTCTTGTTAAGCTATTATCTTCAATATCTTTTAAATAATCAGGAATTGATTTAAAAGTAAAAATATTGTGATTAATAAATAAATTATTTTCTAAAATTCTAGTATCTGGATATCTTTTATTTATTACAATCAATAAAACCTTCTTTTTTTCTAAATTAATTATTTCTAAGTAATTATTTTTACCTTTTTTAACGTATTTAACCTCGACGTTTCTTTTTGAAACATTTAGTGGACTATTTATTTTTATTGGAACATTCATGTTAGCAAAAGAATTTGGCTCGATAATATTATTTTTTAATAAACTAAGTCCATAAGTTTTATCAGGTGTGAATACAGAATGTTGAGTTAGCATATTCCTTGATGGAAGAGTCTCAAAAATTTTTTTCCAAATAAAATTAGATTCGTAAAATTGACTTAATGATAATCCTCTTGGTATATTTACTTCTGTAGGAAAAAAATTGCTATCTTCAAGTTGCCAAGATTCACTTCTTGGATTCCACCATTCTAAAAATGTATGAGTCTTAGTAGACCAGTATCTTACGGAGTAACCGGCTGATTGAATTAATGAGCCAGCCAATAAAGCAGTATTAGTACATTGTCCTATACCAATTATCAATGTTTCAATGGCATTGAAAGCTCTATTGTTTATTACACATGGAGACGCGTCAACATGAATAATATTACGTTTGACCCAAATTACAATTGAAAGAGGGTCATTGGAAGTTTTTTTCAAAATAGACTTCAAAATGTGTTTAAAATTGATTTTATCAATTTTTTTTGTAATATAAAATATTCTTTTTTTTGCTTGATCACCCCCAAGCCTAAAAGAATATTTTTTAAGATTTAATTTTACATTTTCTAAATTGCTTGCTCTTTCTTCAAAATCAATATCATTTAATATCTTTTTAATCTCTTTATTTTTCTTAAAATTAAAGAGATAAAAAAAACTCTTTAGCCATACAATTTTATCGTAAGTCATAGCTTTAATTATTTGTCTTATAGAGAGGTTATCTTCTGGTGGTAAACTTTTTATCCTGTTTTTTAATTTCATGATGAAGAGTTCTACAATTGATAATTTTTCTATATTTGTAAACACTGCATCCAAATTTTTTTTCGTAAGATCACTAATTTTAAAATCCATTTGAATCTACTTTCTTTATTAAATATTTAGTTAATTTATCTAAAAAAGAATTTTTTGCTAAAGCTATTCTCCAAATACCTGGATTCTTTGCAACATCTTTTCCTAGATTAGTAATATTTAAATATTTGACCCTACTGTAAGCAATTATATATATTTTTTTCTCTTATTTTAAATATTTTTCAAACACTTTATAAAAGATTCAGAACGGCCAATCTATTTTTTTCCAAGGGAAGTATATAAAAGTTTTTCCATTTTTCTTATCTATTACTTTTTTTACATTTACTTGCTTATTATTTAAGAGGACTATAGGGATTTTTTTTATTTTTTTAATTTGAAAAGTAACTCCACTTAACATATTTTTTTCTATTTTTTGATAACCATAAACTGGGCAATTTATTCCTTTAATATTAATAAAAGTCTGGTCTTGAATATTATTAATATTAAAATCTAAATAATCTCTTACTCTAGTGTAATTTAATAATTTTCTAGTAGTTGTAATTAAAATTCTTCCTTCATTATATCTTTTTGCTAATAATTTAAATGCAGCAATATTATTAAAATCTAATACATTTTTGTTTGTTGTATAACTTTGAGATTCATGACCTTTTCCCATTAGAATAGCTCTTCTAATTCCAAAATGCTGGTATAAAATTACAGTGCCCTCTAAACGCTCTAAAGCATCAAGGTTATCTGGGTTAACTTGAAGAACAAAATTACTTGAAGTTGGACCGTCGATACCCCTGAATCTTTTAAACATAAAATTTTTAATACCATCTCTGCTTATATTTTTAATTAGAGTACTATTGAACAAATCTCTTTTATAATTTTGTAAAGATATTTTATTAAATTTATTTAAAACTTCTTCGCTTTTAGAAAAATCTTTTGGATTTGGCCTATATAAGAATTTTGAAAAATCATATTGTTTTAAAAAAAATTCTAAGTCATTATTACTAAGATTTAAATTATCGCCAAACTTTGTTAATTCATAAAAAGGATCAGCCCAAAAATATTTAAAGCCATACTTTATAAGTAAATCAAAACAGTATGACTTATGATTTATATTATCTGCTTGTTGGTAATAAGACCATATACCAGCGTAATTATGGCTCATGTTGTAACCACCATGATTCACATAAACCTCTAGATTAATATTATTTTTTGATAGAAAGTTTAAAATTTTATCAATTTGTTTTCTTTCAAGGTTAAAATCTTCTATCCAATCACCAAAACCATGGAGTGTATCTAAAATACCTAATCTGCAAAGTTCTAATATTTCTTCAAAATATTTATTTTTTTTATTACTTTCCCAAGGAAGATTTTTGTATAAAGAAATATTTCTCTTAGAGTATATCCAAAAACTATCAGAAATCTCTAAATTCAATCCTTCACCAAATATTGTTGATTTCTTCCCATTGACAAATTCATGAAAGGATTTGAATGAAGAATAGTGAAAGCCATCTGTGTCATTGTTAATTGATAACAAACATTTAAAGGGGAAGGGATATTTTCTAATACAAATTTCTTTATTAGTTTTTTTTTTTTCTAAAATATTTGTTGATTTTATTTTATTTAAAAGATTTTTTAGCACACTAACTCTTAATTATTTTAAATTTATATTCGAGTTCAGTATAATTTGTTCTGGATACAGAATGGTCGAATGACCTAACACTAAATGTTAATAGTTTATTTGCTTTTGCAAGTACTTTTGAATATTTATTATAAACTGTAAATGATAAAGAATATATTCCACCACCAAAAGGACAATTTGGAAAAGTAAAAATAAAACTTCTTTTTCCAACAAAGTTTATATTAATATCTGTTTTTTTTGATAATTCCTTAACTCCAGATTTAAATTCACAAATAGGAAGTGATTTATAAAGATCATATATTTCAAATTTAAATGATAAAAATTGTTTTTTACTCGATTGAATATTAATAGTAGACTTAAATGGCTTATTCCACAAAAGGTAATCTTTGCCTTTAAACCCTTCAATACTCCCGCCAGTAATTTTTACGCTTTCATCCAAGGAAAAGAATTTAGAATTATTTGAATATTTAAAAGTTTTAAAATTTTTTGTGGTTACAAATATTCTATATTTATCAGAGGTTTCGCGAGTTTTTCCTGAGAAAATTATTTTACCTTTATCTATTATAAACGCTCTATCACAAAAATTTTCGATAAATCCAATATCATGACTTACAATTAAAATTGTTTTACCTGATTTACATATCTTATTAAATTTTTCAGATATTTTACCCTTAAAAGAGGCGTCCCCAGCAGATAAAAATTCGTCTATAATTATTATATCACTAATGTTACTTTCATGCAAAGCTATAGCCGCAATTAGTCTTGTTTTCATACCTGAGGAATAGGTATAAACGGGATTTTCGGCACAATGAGATAATTCTGCAAAATCTATAATTTCATCTACAAATTTAGATGCGTTTTTAAAAGTCTGTCCGGCAAGAATTAAATTCATCATAATGTTTTCTATTCCTGTAAATGATTCATTAATATTTTCATTAACATTATTTAAATTAGTAATGGACCCATTGGTTTTAATTGAACCAGAAGTTAAGGGCAATGATTTTGATATGCAGGAAAGCAAAGTAGTTTTACCTGAACCATTAAGACCAAAAAAACCAGCTATTTCACCTTTATAAATCTTAAGGTTAATACTCTGTAACGCTTTAATTTCTTTTGAATATGGGTTTTTTTTTTTCCTTTGAAAATATTGGAACAATATACCTCTTAATAATTTAGAATAAATTTTGAAAGTTTTATTTACATTTTTACAATCAACAACTACTTTTCTCATAAAATTCTTTCAAACCATGTAAAATTTTTGACATTTCTAATTATGATCATTTGAATTAGAAAAAATAAAATAGAAAGAAAAAATAAAATTATAAAATCTAAATATGAACCACTAAAAATTAAATATTCAATGTTGCCAGTCATAGAAAATTTAAAACAGGTTATTGGATATGATAAAGGATTAGACATTCCTAAAATAACTAAGTTACCTAAAGACTTTGGCAAATAAAAAATTGGAGATACAAATAAAAGTACTGTTAAGATAATTGGAACTACTTTATGTAGGTCTTTTATAATTAAACAAATAAACCCAACAAAAACAGCAAATCCTCTTATAAAAATAATGGTTAGAATTAACGTTGATATGAGTAATATTAATTTCATTTGATCTAAACTGTTATCAATGAAAACTATTAAAAATAAAGCTATGAATGATATAAAAAAAGGTATAAGACTCTTAAGCACTAATACATAAGGTAAAATCTCAATCGGAAATCCTGGTTTCCTAATAAATTTTTTATATTTAATAAAAATATTTATACCCTCACTTATTACTTTGTTCATAAAAAACCATGGAACTAGACCCATTAGTATGTAAATTGAATAAGAAAACTTTGAGTCGTTTGTACTGAATACAGAGCTTTTAATACCTAGAATAAAAGAAAAAAAAACTATGTAAGTTGTAATTATTAGTAATGGTTCTAGGATTATCCAAAAAATGCCTAAAATAGTGTTTGAATTTTCGTTTTTTATTTCAAAATACGTGAAAAAAAACACTAAATTTACGAAACTAATTAATTTTTTATTTCTTAACCAATTAATCATTTTATAATAAGTTTATATCAAGAAGATTTATTTTATACATTTCGTTAATAAATAAAAATTACTTCTACAAATAATTTTGTTTTTTCTTGAAATTATTGTTGTTAGCCAAAATCCATTATATGGAAAGCAATTCAATTGTTCTTGAAATTAATCTTTGAATTATTAATGTTAAACAAGATTTTTATTTATAAAATTTTTAATAATGAACGATCCAAACTTTATAATAGGTGGGGCAGCTGCTAGTGGTACCAGCTTTTTATCAGAAATATTAATTCAACATCCCGATATATTCCTGCCAAAAAATATGCGACCTGAGCCACATTTTTTTTATAAATCGTGGGAATTTAAGAAAGGGATAAAATATTACAGAAATAAATGGTTTTCTGATATTAAATTAAATCACGTTGCTATTGGTGAGAGGTCATCTTCATATTTATTTGGTTCTAAGCAAGTTGCAGAAAAAATTCACACATTTTATCCGAATATGCGATTTATTTTTATTCTCAGAAATCCGATTGAAAGAGTATGGGCTAATTACAGATATACTGTACTTGAAGGTTTGGAAACTAATTCATTTCAAGCAGCACTCTTAAACGAAAAAAAAAGAATAAAAACACAAAAAGGTATATGGTCTGAAATTCAACCTTTTAATTATACGGGCAGAAGCTTTTATGCAAAACAAATAAAAGAATTTTTAAAAATTTTTTCTAAAAAAAATATACTAGTTATAAAATCTGAAAAACTAAGTGCTAATACTGATGTTGAATTGAAAAAAATATGTAATTTTTTAAAAGTTGATAATAACTTTAAATATCAACAGGCACCTTTACATACTAGTTTAAGTGTAGTTGA
>CACAXP010000023.1 GCA_902536485.1 uncultured Alphaproteobacteria bacterium
CTTATTTTAAGCGGAAACGGTGATGTGCTCGAACCCAAAGACGGTCTTATGGCAATAGGGTCCGGGGGTAATTATGCGCTTGCTGCGGCAAGAGCACTGTACGACTCAAAGTTAAATGCAGAACAAATAGCAAAAAAAAGTCTTGAAATCGCTGCCGATCTTTGTATTTACACAAATGATAGCATTATTTTGGAAAAAATTGTATGACAACATTTACACCCAGGGAAATTGTATCTGAACTTGATAGATTCATAGTTGGTCAGAACACTGCTAAGCGAGCAGTTGCCATTGCTTTAAGAAATAGGTGGAGACGACAACAAATCAAAGGTTCACTGAAAGATGAAGTTTTACCTAAAAATATCCTTATGATCGGTCCTACGGGGGTAGGAAAAACAGAAATTGCAAGAAGACTAGCTAAATTAGCTGACGCACCGTTTATAAAAGTCGAAGCTACAAAATTTACAGAAGTAGGTTATGTAGGAAGAGATGTTGAGCAGATTATTAGGGATTTACTTGAGGTTTCAATAAATAACAATAAAGAAAGTTTAAAAAAAGAGGTCAGAACAAGGGCTGAGGTAAGTGCAGAAAAAAGAGTTATAGAGGCTTTAGTCGGTTCTACCGCTAGTATGCAAACTAAAGAAAAATTTAAAAAGATGCTAAGAAAAGGAGAATTAGACCACCAGGAAATTGAGATTGAATTGTTGTCTAACCCTTCATCTCCTATGAAGTCTATGGAGATTCCAGGAATGCCAGGCGGAATGATGGGGATGATAAATTTAGGAGAAATTTTTGGAAAAGGGTTTGGGCAAAAAAGAGAGAAAAGGAAACTTACTGTCAAAGAGTCCTATGAATTCCTTCTGGGTGAGGAATCCGACAAACTCATTGATAATGATAACTTAGTTAAAAGGGCAATTAATAATGTTGAACAGGATGGAATAGTATTTATTGACGAGATTGATAAAATCTGTGGAAAAAATAGTAGAGGTACCGCTGAAGTTAGTCGAGAAGGAGTGCAAAGAGATTTACTTCCATTAATTGAAGGCTCAACTGTTTCAACTAAGTATGGTACTGTAAAAACAGACCATATACTCTTTATCGCATCTGGTGCTTTTCACGTCGCAAAACCATCGGATCTCCTTCCAGAGCTGCAAGGAAGATTGCCCAACAGAGTAGAACTATCTGCTTTAAACAAAGAAGATTTCATTAGAATTCTTAAAGAACCAGAAAATAATTTAATTAGACAATATGAGGAATTAATTGCAACAGAGGGGGTTAATTTAAAATTTTCCGAAAACGCCATATCTGAAATTGCAAAGATAGCAACGCAAGTAAATGATGAAGTTGAAAACATTGGTGCAAGAAGATTACATACTATTTTAGAAAAGGTTCTCGATGATATTAGTTTTTCTGCTTCAGAAAAAAAGAACGATCAAATAAAAGTCGACGATAAGTATGTAATAAAACAAATTGGCCAGATTTATAAAAATAATGACTTATCAAAGTTCATTCTTTGATTTTTTAAGGTAAATCATAAGAGCTCCTTCCCCTCCGTTTTCTCGATTAGCAGAGTCAAACCATAATATATATTTTGATAACTGAACTGACTTCAGCCATAAAGGAACATTTTCTTTTAGCTTCCCTGTACCTCTCCAACCTTCAGCTACAGGAAGTCGCTTTCCTTTACCAGTAATAATTAGCAGTAGTCTTTTCTTAGATTTATAATTTCTAAATATAAAGTTGACTACTTTTTCTTTAGATTCTTCAACAGTAAAACCATGAAGATCAAGTCTAGATTCTATTTTTAACCTTCCTTTTTTTATTCTCTTTAAAGTATTCTTTTCAAGAAGGTTTTTTTCTTCATTTTCACCATAAAAAAATTGTGTCTCAAATTTTTCTTTATCTTCTTTTTTTAAAGAAAATTTTTCCTCACTCTTTTTCTTAAGTAAGTTATTTTTTTTTTCTATAGGGATTACATTTTTTTTAAATTCTTCCCAATCTTGTTCAGTCATTTTTATCTTTCGGAACTAATACGTATATAAGCAGTTTTTCTTTAAGTTCTCCAGCTATTTTTTCTGCTTCAACTCCTCTTCCAGTAAATAAGTCGGCTCTATTTTTTCCAATTATAGCCCCTCCAGTATCCATAGAAATTACTGGAAGAAGTGTGCTATTAGAGACTTTATCTAAAATTAAGGGTATTCCTAATGGATAGTATTCTTTATCTATTGCTGCACTTACAAAAGGTAAAAGACTTAATCCTATTGAACCAACCGAGCTTTTTTCAGTGTTTTTTTCATCAATATTAAAAAAAATATACCTTTTATTATGATTAAGGATATTATCAGCAAGTCTTGGGTTTTGGTAAAGAAATTTTTTAATAGTAAACAAATTAACTTCTCCATTGATGAGTTTTCTTTCTTTTAAAAATTTTCCAATAGATGAGTATTTTTTTTTATTGTTTCCCCCGTAATTAATTTTTATCTTTTTTTTCTTTTCTAACGAACCAATGCCAGAACCTTGGATTTGTAAAAAAAATAACTCAATTTTACTATCTGTCCAAAGTAAAACATCTTGCATTTTAAAGTTTGATTCAATTTTGCTTCGGTCAAGTTGATCATAACTTTTACTATACCTTAAGATAGGAACATTAAATTTTTTTGTTTTTTTAAATGATACATTAATTTCAGGCTCGTAATAACCTGTCAAAATACCTTGTTTGTTTGAAAGAACTTTATGTTTAAAGTTTTGTACCAGAAATGATAAATTTAATTTCTTTGTGTTAAGTTTTTTACACACCATTTTCCATTGACTTATTGTTCCAAAGTTTGGGTACGAGCGATGTTTTTGAAGGTTCTCATGTAACTTTTTTTCACAAACTTTTTTAAATAATTTGAAAAAATTACTAACATCTTTTTCAACAAGGTTAGATTTTATAAGTTCATTGGTGTCTATTGAATTTTTTGACTGTGCATCTTTATAAACAAAGATGAATGAAAGAATTAAAACCTTTAATATCAATTACTTTCTTCGATTTTTTCTAGAATCCAGTTGGGGTCTTTTCTCTTAAGGTCTTTAGAAAAAAACCAACTCTCCACTATTGATAAAATCTGGTTTCCATCCCCACTAATAATTTTTCCTTTGTCATTTTTTATCACTTGCACCTGCTCGGATGAAAACTTGACCTTAATTGAAGCAATACTACTTTTTATAGAGGCATCTTCAATTTTTGCTTCTTTAATTCCGATAATACTGACATCTAAGTTCTCATTTTTCTTTGCTCTATTGTTAATTTGTTTGTCAAACATTTTAAATATATCAGCTGACAACAGTTTTTTAAGTGGTTTGATGTTTTCGTCGGAATATTTATTTATAATGTACTCAAAGGCTTTTTTTGCCCCAGTTATGAATTCATCAACCGTGAAAGATGGATCAATTTTGTGAATTTTAGAAAGTTCTTTCGAAATACCAGGGTTTTCGTGAAAAACCTGTCTTGAATTTTCCTGACTTACTTCGTCATAATGGACCTTTGAAACCTTATCGGGAGAGGACTCTTTGGGGTCTGATTTTCTCCTTGTAAACTTATCTGCTATATCATGTTCGTTTCCAGTTTTCTTACCTAATGTGTTCCTAAGCCTATTAATTATGAATATAGCCACCATTGCTAAAATAAGTATGTCTATGTAAGGTATGTTGTTCATTTTTTTTATTATTTTAGAAGCATTAATGCATTTTATGTATTATATTATTTTCAATACCATAATGATACATTAATATGGCAAATAAAAAAAAAAATTCAAACACAAACAACCTTAAATTCATCATTAATGCTCAATATCTCAAAGATCTGTCCTTTGAGAACCCTCGTGCTCCAGAATCTTTGCGAAATTTTTCCTCAAACCCATCTTTTAATATAGACGTAGACGTAAAATCTAAAGCTTTAAATGATCATGGCAAAAATATTTTCGAGGTTGAACTTATCGTAAAAGGAGAAACAAAGATTGAGGATAAACCTTTGTTTCTGATAGAAGGAAGTTACTGCGGAATTTTTACTATTGAAAATGCTGAGAAAGATGTTTTAGAAAAAATACTTCTTATAGAGTGTCCTAAATTTTTATTTCCATTCTTAAGAACAGTAATTGCTAACTCAACAAGGGAAGGAGGGTTCCCGCCTTTAATGTTGAATCCAGTTGATTTTGTGGGTATGTATGAGAGCAAAAAATCAGAGGGCAAACAAAAGTAATTATAGCTTTACCTTTTTTTTTACTTCTTTTACCACAGCTAAATTTTCATTAATAATTTCTTCATTAATTTCGAATGTTGTAAGACCTTTCTTCCATTTTTCAATAAATTTTTTTATATTTTCCTCTCTGTAAGAACTGGTTTTCTGGGATTTTCTTAATTTTTCTTTGATATTTTTTTTACTTAAGATTTCTTTTACCTCATCAATTTTAAGTAACTCATTTTCTCTTATATAATTAGTAATTACAAAGTTAAGTCTCCTATTTTCATTTTCTAGTCTCAGATTTTCGTCTTTTAATTTTTTTAAGTGCCCCTGCACAATATTTATGTCTTCTTCTTTGAACAATCTAATATTTTTGTTAAATTTTTGAAGAGTTTCTTCAAGATTTTGAAGTAAAAGATCCTTAATTTTTAATATGTCTATTTCATTATAATTATAGTGACTCTTGTCACTTAGTTTAGCAAGGCTTGAAAATGCTAAAAATGTTTTGTTAATTCTCTTTTTTGATAAGACAATAAAGTTACAAATCTTAAAAATTGTTCTCTCTTCTTTAGTCCATTCATTTCTAGGCTTATATCTAAACTTTTTAAGAAAAGTAAAGGCATCTGCGAAGGAAAGCTTATTATTTTGCGTTTTTTTATCCATAAAGTATAATAATATTATAAATACTATATTTTTTTTAAATGTATAGGATACAAAGTTATAATATATTATTATTTGCAATACAAGAATTGTTTTGAACTTCGTCTTTTTTTAAATATTAAGTAGAATTTATATTTGAGAAATATTTTATTAATTGATTTATAGCATTATATAACTTTTGGCATGTTTAATGCTTAGTTTCTCTTATGGAAAAGAATAATATAAGTATAAAAAACAAGATTTTAACACTTGCAGAAAAATCAGTCAGCTTAAAAGAATTCCAATTCAATGAAAAAGATAGTCTTTTCGGTGGTTCATCTAGTTTAGTGAATGGATTTAAAAATAGGAAGGAACTATTCTACCCAATGAGCCAGTCATCCTGGGATAACAGTGAATATAATGCAATAATTGACCAACTATATACTGGTAATTTTACAATGGGTGAAAAGGTAGAAAAATTTGAAAAAAGTTTCGCTGAATTCTTTGGCGTTAAGTATGCCATCATGGTTAATTCTGGCTCATCGGCAAATCTTTTAATAGTTGCAGCCTTAAGTTTGTTGCAAAAATATGATTTTAAAAAAGGCGATGAAATTATTGTCCCTTCCTTAGGTTGGAGCACAAGCTACATACCATTTTCACAATATGGACTAAAATTAAAGTTTGTGGATATTGATGAACAGACATTTAATATTGATCCTAAAAAAATTAAGAGTGCTATCTCAAAAAAGACTAAAGGAATACTTGCAATAAATATTTTAGGTAATCCTGTTGAGTTCAAAAAAATTAAAGAAATATGTGATACAAATAAATTACTTTTGATTGAAGATAATTGTGAATCACTAGGGGCTAAATATGGTGATAAGTATACAGGTAATTTTGGGACTGCCGCCTCACACAGCTTTTTCTTCTCACATCATATTCAAACAATAGAGGGTGGCATGATAACCACTAATGATAAAGATATATGTGAATATACAAGATCTCTTCGTGCTCATGGGTGGTCTCGGGATTCATTAGAAAAAGACTCATTTAGTAAAAGCCCTTCAGCCAAGTTCAAAAACTCTTTTAACTTTATTTTACCAGGATATAATTTACGCCCTAATGAGCTAAACGGAGTACTGGGGCTTTCTCAATTACAAAAATTCCCAAATATTTTAAGAGCTAGAAAAGAAAACGCTCGTATTTTTAAAAAACTATTTGATAATCAAACCTATTGTAGTATTCAAAAATGCTACCACGATTCATCCTGGTATGGTTTCAGCATTTTGTTAAAGGGAGCCCTGCAAAATAAGAGAGATTACATTATCAATGAACTTTATAATTATGGTATTGAGACAAGACCAATAGTAACTGGAAACTTTTTGAAGAATTCAGTTTGTAATTTTTTAAATTACGAAATATCAGGAATTTTAAAGAATGTAGAAAATTTAGACAGAACAGGCTTTTATGTTGGTAATTCTCATTCTAATCTTGAAAAACAACTTTTTAAACTAGCTGAAATTCTTCACAGACTTAATAAGAGAATTAATTAAACTAACGAAAACCAATGATTATCAATGACTTAACTGGAGGCCTGGGAAATCAGTTGTTTCAAATATCTGCCGGGTTCGCTCATGCAAAAAATATTAAAACAGATTATGCAATAAATTATAAAATTGGTTCAATATACAATGGTCAAGGTTATCCTCATATGAGGTATAAAGATAATCTTTATAAAAATATTCCAGAGACCGATAATAATTTTTTTTCAATCTATAAAGAACCCAAATATAGTTTCACTCAAATACCGAAATTAAATAATTTATGTTTACTAGGATATTTCCAATCAAAAAAATACTTCCTAGGATACGAAGAGGAGGTTAAAAGTCTATTTGAATTTCCTAATCATTTAACTAAAAAAGTTATGAATAAGTTTGATAAAATTAAAAAGAAGAAAGTAGGGATTCATTTTAGACTAGGTGATTATCGCTTAGGGAATACAAAGAAAGTTTTTTATAATATTGATTACTCATTATACCTCAAAGAAACAACTAAATATTTTGGCGGTGAGTATGAGTTTTTAATTTTTTCAGATGATTTTAATTCACTACGTCGAGAGGTTAACCTTGAAAACCTTACTAATTTAGAAAATGATAATGAACTTGAGGATTTATATTCATTGTCCCAGTGTGATAGTGTAATAATGAGTAACAGTTCTTTTTCTTGGTGGGGGGCTTTTTTGGGGAAAAAAAAAGAAAAAATTATCTGTCCAGATAAATGGTATGGACCGAGGGGGCCAAAGGACTCCGAAGATATTTATGAGGACTCTTGGTTCAAAGTCAAGGTTTAGGTTAACAAAAAAATTTAGACTTAAATTAGAAATGGAGCGGGAAACGAGATTCGAACTCGCGACCCTCACGTTGGCAACGTGATGCTCTACCACTGAGCTATTCCCGCGGGATTAGAAGTAGTTTAATATACTCTTAAAAAAAATTAATTACAATATCACCAGTCAAGAATAATATATTTTTAAATATTTATTTTAAATGTTAAGAAAGATTATCATATAATAATATATGCCTTATAATTTTGATAAAAATTTTGAAGAACTTCCAGAGATTCTTCCACTCTTCCCACTGAGTAAAGTTCTTCTATTGCCTAGAGCTAAGCTACCACTCAATTTATTTGAGAATAAATATTTGCATATGCTTGATTATGCTTTAGCAAATGGGAGATCAATTGGAATGATTCAACCAACTGATAAACATAGAGACTCAAAGACAAGAAAAGATCCTAAACTTTATTCAGTTGGTTGCGCGGGTTATATTACAGCTTTTTCGCAAACAAATGATAATAGATACGAAATAATTCTTAAGGGCCTCTGTAGATTTGAACTAAAAAGTGAACTTAACTCAATGAATGGATTTAGAAGAGCCAAAGTTACATGGAAACCATTCAAAGGCGATTTTGTCCGTCCTGTTTTAAAAAATAAAGAAAAAAGGTCAGTCTTTATTGAGAACTTGAAATTTTATCTTGAAAAAATGTCTATTAACGCGGATTGGCAAGCCATAGAGGTTTCAAGTGATGAGGATTTGGTTAACTCCATATCGATGGGTTGTCCGTTTGATGTTAACGAAAAACAGGCTTTACTTCAAGCAAAATCACTCGACGAAAGACTTGATATACTCGTTTCATTAATGAAAATGAGCATGAGTTTTAGTTCTGCTTCAAATATAAGTGAGAAACTTTCCTGAATAATGAATGATTTTGATGAAACAATTGTTCCTTTGTTAATATGCCCGAAAACTGGAAAGGATCTTTTTTATGATAAAAAAAAAAAAATCCTCCATACTGATGATAGAAAAAATATTTACAAAATTAAAAAGGGTGTACCTTTACTGGTAGTTGATTAAAGACAATGATTCCAAATTCCATTAAATTATCTAGTGATAAAAAGTCATTGCAAATAGCTTATGATGAAGAAAAATTTTTGATACTATCCTCTCACCTTTTAAGAGCATTTACACCCTCGGCTGAAAATAAAAAAAATCTTGATTCACCGAATATCGAGAAGTTTTCAGGAGTTTTAATAAAAAAAATCGAAAAAGTAGGTAACTATGCCGTTAGAATTTCTTTCAGTGATGGTCATAACACAGGGATTTATAGTTGGGATTTTTTGTATGAAGTTGGCATTAAAAGTCAAACTTCATAAGACCCATAGCAAACATCATACTTTGTTTTTTAAGAAAGCTTGATTTGTTAAAGATTTTTAATCCATTCTCTCTAATTGCTTTAATTACAATAGAGTTATTTGAGAATAACTGGTTTAATCTATGAGTGGCTTGAATTAACAGCTGCTTGTCAACTAATCTCTTATTTGTGTAATCTTTTAAGACAAAAGGACTACCAATGTCTAAACCAAGTTCTAAACTTTCAGAGATAATTTTTGCTAGATGATGCGAATCTCTCAGTCCTAAATTTAATCCCTGACCAGCAATAGGATGAATTGCTTGACAAGCATCCCCAATTAGCACAACTCTTTCCTTGAAGTACTCGTAGCACGAAACAACATTTAAATTATAAACTACCGGTCTAGAAGTTTTTGTAATTCGACCAAATGCTTGTGCATATTTTTTTTCAAACTCATTATAAAAATTTTTATTTTTCAACAGTTTTTCTTTTAATTGTGAATCAATAGTCCATACAACTGAAGAGGACTTCTTATTATTATTTTGCATTGGAAGTAACGCCAAAGGCCCTGAGGGGAAAAATCTTTCAATAGCTTTGGATTGGTGAGATAATGTGTGTGAAATATTGAAAACGAATGCTACTTGATTGTAGTCATAAAAGAAATTTTTAATATTAGCAAAAAATCTTATTTTAGAGTTTCTCCCATCGGCGCCGACAATTAATGGTGCATTAAAGTTTCCTTTGTTGGAAAATATTGTGGCACTACCACTAGTACTTTTAATATCCTTTATATTCACCCCACCTATAAACTTTATAAAGTTTGATTTTAAAACCTCTTTGAAAACAATTTTTTTTAAATATGTATTATCAACAATATAACCCAGAGGGCCTTCGTTAAGGATTTCTGATTTAAAAGCAAGCTCATTAGAATTTATCCCCTCCGAAACATAAATTTCATTAATGGGCTGAGCTTTGTTCTTAATTTTATTCCATATGGACAATTCTTTTAGGATTCTACTAGAGCCTTGGGATATGGCTGATGTTCTAGAGTCCTTCACTCCAAGAAGCTCTTTTTTACTACTTTTGTCAAAAATTAATACTTTATATTTTCTTCTGGATAACATGAGGGCCAGAGTCATCCCGACTAAGCCAGAGCCTACAATAATTATGTTGTGTTGATGATTATCCAAAATATCTTATAATTTTTTTAATAATATATGATTAATAATAAATTAGTTGATGTTTAAAAATTTTAAAGACAATTTCGAGAAAATTTTAATTTCTTTCATACTTTTTTTTATCGGTTTCATAACTCTAGTTTCCTTAATCACTTATAACCAAAAAGATAATAGTTTTTTTAATTACGACTCTAATATTCAAGAAAGCTCAAATATTCTGGGAGCCTTTGGTTCTTATTTATCTTCGTTTTTAATAGATATTTTTGGAATCATTTCTTTCTTTATTCCTGTTTTTTTTATTTTTCACTCTTTGGGAATGTTTTTGGGTAGATTAATAACATGGTATAACTGGACTTTATTACCTATCCTACTTATTTTTTCAACTCTTCTAGCAGAATTCATTTCTCAAAACTATATCGGCAATAGTTTAAGTGCTGGTTTGCTTGGTATTGGATTATATAATTATCTAAGTTATTTTTTAGAGGAGTTTTGGAACCCATTAATAATTTTGTTTGTTTTGTTAATATTCACCTTAGGCTCTATTTATTTTTCTTTAAATATAAAGGCAAAGCAAATAGGTAAAATAACAAATTTCATTTATAATTGTCTGATCTTTACTGTCTTTAGTTTTACAAAATTTTTTAATTTTGGAAAGAAAGTAAAATTAGATAAAATTTTCACTTCTCCAAAAAACAAACCTTCATTATCAAGTAAAATGAACTCTAAGAGTGCTGGGCAGAAAAAAAAAATATCATTGGATTTTAACTTTCCATCTATAGAACTTTTAGAAAAACCAAAAAAAACACCTGGTGTTGAGATTGACAATAGAAGAAATACAGAAGTAAACAAGGCTTTATTGGCAAATGTTTTAACCGATTTTAAAATAAACGGTGAAATTACTGAGGTAAAACAAGGGCCAATTGTTACTTTATTTCAACTTACACCTGCCCCTGGAACTCAGTCTTCTTCAGTAATCCGTCTTTCAGATGACATTGCTAGATCGATGCGAGCTAATTCAGCTAGAATTGCTACAATTCCAGGTAAAGACGCTTTAGGTATAGAAATTCCTAACAAGAATAGAGAGACGGTTTATTTAAGAGAGTTATTAGACGACGATTTGTACAAGTCGGCTAACTGTAAGTTACCATTAGCCTTAGGTAAGGATATTTTTGGTAGACCAGTGATCGTTGACTTAGCAAAGATGCCTCATCTTCTAGTTGCCGGAACAACGGGCTCTGGAAAGTCTGTTGGAATTAATGCCATGCTTCTTTCAATTCTTTATCAACTTACACCTGAAGAATGCAGATTGATTTTGATTGACCCGAAGATGTTAGAATTATCGATTTATAAAGGAATTCCTCATCTACTAACAGAAGTAGTAACTGACCCCAAAAAAGCAATTTCTGCCTTAAAATGGATTGTTAAAGAAATGGAAAATAGATACCAGATGATGGCACATTTGGGAGTAAGAGAAATAGATGATTATAATATTAAAGTGAAGAAAATTTTGGATGAGGGTAAGGTGATCTTTAAAGAGACTCAGGTCGGCTATGACTCTGAGACAGGTAAACCACTTATGGAGAAAAAACCCTTGGATCTAAATATTTTCGCAAAGATTATTGTTGTTGTAGATGAGTTAGCGGATCTAATGATAACATCTGGGAAAGAAATTGAATCAGCAATTCAAAGGTTATCTCAAATGGCTAGGGCATCTGGTATTCACCTAATTGTTGCAACTCAACGTCCCTCAGTTGATGTTATAACTGGAACAATAAAATCAAATTTTCCTACAAGAATTAGTTACAAAGTTGTTAATAAGATCAATAGTAGAACAATTTTAGAGGAACAAGGCGCTGAGCAACTTTTGGGTCAAGGTGATTTGTTAATTACAATGTTAGGTGATCAATTGTTAAGAGTCCATGGACCATATGTTAAAACTGAAGAAGTGATTGCTGTAGTTAATCATTTAAAGTTACAAGGCGAACCTGAGTACTTGGAGTCTGTTACCAGTGGTGATGAAGAAAGCAACAGTATATCCCTAGGCTTTAGCGAGTCAGGGGACGACCTTTATGATAAAGCAGTTTCAATTGTTTGCAGAGAGAAGAAAGCCTCTACTAGTTTTATTCAAAGGCATTTACAAATAGGGTATAACAGAGCGGCTAGAATTATAGAAAAAATGGAATCAGAGGGAATAGTAAGTCCAGCTAATCATGTTGGAAGAAGAGAGGTTCTTGTTGGTAAAGATAATTAATCTTTTAATCATTTCTTTATTGGTAAATTCATGTGCTATTGCGACTACTACAGGATCACTTGTTGGTAGTGCGTCGACCTCTGCAAGAGGATTTTCAGGAACTCTTGAAGATACTTATTTAATGTCAAAAATAGTTTCAAAAATTACCTTAATGAAATTGTCAAATTTCTCTAATATAACCGTATCGGTTATCAATGGAAAAGTTCTTTTAGCTGGAAATATTGAAAACCAAGAAAAAAGATTAGAATTAATAAAAAAAGTTTGGTGGGTTGACGGCGTTAAAGAGGTTTTAAATGAACTTGAAATTGGACCTCGAACTTCATTTTCTCAAAAAGCAGAAGACTTTATTTTTGAAGCAAAAATTGAAAAAAGGTTATTATTTGAACCAGGTATTTTCAGTAACAACTATAGTGTAAATGTTGTAAATGGAAAAGTTTATGTAATGGGAATTTCCTCTGACATAGAAGAAAAAATAAAAGTAGAAAATTTTTTAAATAACATGAATGACATAAAAAAACTAATTCTATTACTTGATATTCCAAAAAGTATTAAAGATGGCAAATAAAAAGCTTTCTGCCTTTTTTCAAATGGACCCTTTCGAAAAGTTGAATACAAGTTCTGATTCCACTGTTTCTATAATTAAGGAAGGTTTAAAAAAAAACATAAAAATTTGGGCAGGCTTACCTGGACAGGTTACTTTTAAAAAAAAGGAAGTAATTATAAGGGGGAATGAAATTCTAGACGACGGGTTGAGGATGGGTGAAGTAGATGAATTACAAATTAATAAACTTGATTTTTTTTTCATTCGTCAAGATCCTCCATTTGACCTAGCTTATCTAACAAATTGCTATCTTTTGGAAGTACATAAACAATTCAACAAAAAACCTCTTTTTATAAACGATCCATCTGGAATCAAAAACTTCACGGAAAAAATTTTTCCAATGTATTATCCAGATTTAATTCCTGAAACACACATTACTGGTAATCTAGAGTCATTTAAGCATTTATTAAAGAAATATAAAAAAGTTGTAATTAAAACACTTTTTAATAAAGGTGGAGAAGGTGTTGAAAAGGTCGATATACAAAATCTTAATGAGGCAAACAATGGGTTTATGAAACTGATAAATAAATACCAAGTCCCCGTAGTTGTTCAAAAGTTTATAGAAAATGTTAAAAATGGAGATAAAAGGATAATTCTTCTAGATGGAAATCCAGCGGGCTATATAAATAGAATTCCTCCTAAGGGACATTTTAAAGCAAACCTTCATTTAGGTGGAAGGGCTGAGGCAACACAACTAAGTAATAAAGAAAAAAAAATATGTAAATCTTTAAAAAAAATTTTAAAAAAAGAGAAACTTTTCTTTGTAGGGATTGACCTTATTGATGAAACATTAACGGAAATAAATGTTACCTCACCAACAGGAATTGTTCAGATCAAAGAATTATCAGGAATTAATATAGCAAAGAAAATTTGGGATAAGCTAATTGCACACAAAGATTTATAATCGAATTAATTAACTATTATAACCACTTTCTCCGTGTGTTGAGGTATCTAATCCTTCGATTTCGTTTTCTTCGTCAACCCTTAAAGATGTAAATAAAGATAATACTTTTAATATTATGTATGTAATTATTACCGTCCAGATTATTGTGACAAGAACAGCATAGGATTGTATCTTTAGATGGTCAACTGCCATTAACCCATCGTCAAATCCTACTCCCCCCCAACTTGTAGATATAAGAAATCCGCATAGAATAGTTCCAAGCATCCCACCAACACCGTGAACAGCGAATACATCAAGACTATCATCAATCTTAAGCTTTATTCTGATCAGGTCTACGGCGACATAACACAGGATTCCTCCGCTAATACCAAGAATAATCGCGCCTTGTACTCCTACGAATCCAGAAGCTGGTGTAATAGTTGCCAGCCCTGCGACCATGCCTGTAGCCATACCTACTAATGAAGGTTTGCCAAATCGAAACCATTCTATTAAAATCCACGAAAAGGCTCCTAAAGATGCGGCGATATGGGTGACTAAGATTGCCATTGACGCAGTTTGGTCTGCCGCCAAAGCAGAACCACCATTAAACCCAAACCACCCAACCCATAACATTGATGCTCCAACCATCGTAAGGACAGGACTATGGGGCGGTACCATTGTGTTAGAGCGGAAAGTCCTTCTCTTACCTAAAACAACTGCGACCACTAAGGCAGCTAGACCAGCGGTTGTGTGGACAACAATGCCACCTGCAAAATCCTTTACTCCCATTTCTGCTAAAAATCCTCCTCCCCAAATCCAAAAAGCAACCGGGCAATAAACAAAAATTAACCATAATGCTGAGAAAAGGAGAACAACAGAAAATTTTATTCGCTCAACGTAAGCGCCAATAACTAACGCAGGTGTTATAATACAAAAAGTCATTTGAAACATTGCAAATAGGACCTCTGGAATGCTCCCACTTAAGGACCCAGACGGTAATTTTATGAACATTTTAGAAAAGTTTCCAAAAAAGCCAGACTCGCCTGGTGAAAAAGCAAGAGAATAACCAATAACAACCCATATGATTGACATAAGGCAAGCTATTGCAAAGTGTTGACACAGAACGGATAAAACATTTTTTGATTGAACTAATCCAGCATAAAATAATGCTAAACCAGGCAAAGTCATGAACAAGACTAGTGCTGAAGATGACAAGATCCAGGCTGTATCTCCAGAATTAATTTCAGCGTGAACATTAGTTGATACTAAACCGAAGAAAAGTAGTGGGAGAAGCTTAATCAAAACAAATCCTTTTTTTGCAACAATAGTAAATTTTGTCTATATAATTGTAAACCTGAATTAATAATAGTGAAATTTATGAAAAAAAACGATACAATTTTTGCTTTATCGACTCCGTATGGGCGTTCAGCGGTTGCGGTAATAAGGCTTTCAGGCCCAAATTCATTGAATATTGCAAAAACAATAACAAAAAAAAACAGTTTTCCTAATAGAAAAGCAAATTTTGTTACTTTTTATGACAATAAAGGTTTTATAATCGATCGTGGGTTACTCATTTTTTTTAAATCGCCCTCTTCATATACTGGGGAGGATATGCTGGAGATTCAAAATCATGGAAGCGTAGCAATTATCAATAAAATGTTTGAAACCCTTGAGAAAATAAATGCCTGTAGATTTGCATTACCTGGTGAATTTTCAAAAAGAGCATTCATTAATGGTAAAAATGATCTCGTCCATTTTGAAGGTTTAGCCAATCTAATTTCATCTGAAACTGAACAACAAAGGATTGTTGCAACTCAACAAACATTTGGACAAGTACAAAATATTTGCAAAGAATGGAGAGAAAAGATTATTGAAAACCTTGCAATCTTAGATTCTGCTATTGATTTTCCTGAAGAAGGTGAAGATTACAATTTTAAAATTGTTTTAAAAGATTTAAAAAAGATCCTACTAACTGCTAAAAATGCTATTAAGTTCTCGAATATATTCGAACAAGCTTATAAAGGGCAGGATATAATTATATTTGGCCCACCAAACAGCGGAAAGTCATCGTTTTATAACCTTTTATGTCAGGATAACAAAGCAATTACATCTTCAATTAAAGGGACTACTAGAGATAAAAACACCACGCAACTTGAAATTCTTGGGCTTAAAGCCTCGATTACAGATACAGCAGGACTAAGAAAAGCTAATAATTTAATAGAAAAAAAGGGAGTAAAGAAAACTCTTCAAATTTTAGATGTTTCTAAAAACTTTATTCTTGTTTTATCTCCAGACTCATTTTCTAAAAAGAATTCTAGTTTTATTGAAGATACTATTAATAAAATTAAGGATAAAAATTTAGTAGTTGTATACAATAAAAAGGATTTAAACTCATTTCAGAGTGTAAAAAAAAAGTGGGTTACCCAGATTCCTAATTTAGAGGAAATTAATTCCTTCTCTATATCTTGTAAAGAAAACAAAAGTGACTACAAAATATTGATTAGTTTAATGAAATTTTTAAACAAAAACTTGTTATTTGTTGACAGAAATTTAAATGAGAACTATTACTTCTTTGAAAAGGCTCAAATAAGTATTATTTCATCTATGGTTATTGATTTAGAAATGTGTATTAAAAATATTAAAAACATTGAAATAGCTAGTGAGTTTCTATCTAAAGCATTATTGTCTTTGGATACCTTATATGGAAAAAGTGATGTTGAGGATAGATTAGAGGTTGTTTTTAATAAATTTTGTATCGGAAAATAAAATGTTTCACGTGGAACTTTTTTTATGAATTATGATGTTTTAGTGATTGGTGGCGGACATGCAGGAGTAGAGGCCGCTGTAATGGCTCGAAGGCTTAAAATGAAGGTTGCCATAGTAACTTTTTCCGCAAATGATATTGGTGTGATGTCTTGCAACCCTGCGATGGGTGGTCTTGGTAAAGGTCATCTTATACGAGAAATTGATGCAATGGGAGGGGTTATGGGATTAGCTTCGGACTCATCTGGAATTCAATTTCGAATGTTGAATAGAACCAGAGGAGAGGCTGTTCAAGGTCCTAGGGCCCAAATTGATAGAAATAACTATAAAAGCTGTATTTCAAATATA
>CACAXP010000024.1 GCA_902536485.1 uncultured Alphaproteobacteria bacterium
AGTTTGCCTAAAAAATTCCAAAAAAAGAAAAATACCCATTAAAAGAATAAAAAATTTTAATATGAAGATAAAAGGTAATCCTCCAGTTTCTTTTGAGCTTTCATTTTGTAAAAAAGATCTATAAAAATAATCAAACCCATTAAAGATTAAAATTAAGCTTACTGGCATTCCAAAGAATAAGGTCCCAAAAAAGTTAATTTTTTTTTTTATTTTTTTCTTAAATGATCGATACAGTAAATCTATTCTGACATGTTCGTCCTTGTTAAGTGTGTATGTTAAACCCAGAAGAATAAAAATTGCATGAACCCAAATATATAAGTCTTGAAGCCAAATAAAGCCTATTGAAAAGACGTATCTAAGAATGACAGAAATTGATACTAATATTATTAATAATAAGATTAAAAAAGATCCTATTTTCCCTGATTCTTTAATAATAAAATTTAAAATATCTTTAAGTCTTTCTAGCACTAAAGGATAGTAATATATTTTCTGTAATTGACAAATTCTTATAATTATTTATTTTACGTTTATTATGAAAGTTCTAAGGTCAATTAAATCAGCTAAATCAAGGCATAGAGACTGCAGAGTTGTCAGGAGAAAAGGTAGACTATATGTGATTAATAAAACTGATTCAAGGTTTAAAGCAAGACAAGGCTAATTAATCTTTGCAATTCGTAAATTATTTGTAGAACCTGAAACGCCAATGGGTGCCCCAGCAGTAATTACAACATAATCTCCCTTTTTGACAATACCTTCTTTTTTCGCTAGTTCGCACGCATTATCAATCATTCCTGAAAAACTTTTTGGTTCCAGTGCATGTATAGTATGAACCCCCCAAATTAGTGCTAACTGTCGTGCGGTAATTCTCTCTGGTGAAAGACCAATAATTGGTACTGTAGGCCTTTCTCTAGCTGCTCTTTTTGCAGTAGCTCCTGATCTTGTATATGTAAAAATTGCTTTAGCTAGAACAGTTTTAACTACTTGCGATGCAGCCGAACTTATTGCGTCAGAGGTTGTTTCTTCAAGTTTAATTTGTTTGCTTTCTAAGATTTGTCTATATGAGTTGTCGTTTTCAACACCTCTTATTATTCTGTCCATAATTTTGACCGATTCAACAGGAAACTTTCCAGAAGCAGTTTCTGCTGAAAGCATTAAACAATCTGCAGAATCGAAAACTGCAGTTGCTACATCTGATGCCTCTGCTCGAGTAGGAGAAGGTGATTCAACCATTGAATCTAGCATTTGGGTGGCAACAACAACCGGAATTCCAAAATCTCTACATGATTGTACTATTTTTTTTTGTATAATAGGAACTTCCTCTGGTGGCATTTCAACCCCTAAATCACCCCGGGCAACCATAGCTGCATCGCAATGTTGTAATATTTCATTCATATTTTTTATAGCCATTGGTTTCTCAAACTTAGCCATTATCCCTGTTTGGTTTCCAACATATTTTTTTAAATCATTTATATCTTTAGCCTTTTGTACGAAAGAAAGGGCAATGTAATCGAGACTCAAATCCAGGCAAAATTTTAAATCTCTGATATCTTTATCTGTTAGAGAGGACATCTTGACAAATGTTTCGGGTATATTGACACCCTTTTTGTTAGAAATTTTCCCCCCCAACTAAAACTTCCGTTATTATTTGATCCGATAAAACTTTATCGATGTTTAAAATAATTTTTCCGTCATCAACTAAAATTTTATTATTCTTTTTTACTGATTTAAAAATCTCTTTATGAGGAAGAAAAACTCTATTTTGGTCACCTTCTTTTGGGTTTAAATCTAGAACAAATTTTTGGTTATTTTTGAGAATTACATACGTTTTTTTGAATATACCAATTCTAATTTTTGGGCCTTGAAGATCACCAAGAATCGCAATTGGTCTCCCCAATCTTTTTTCATATTGTCGGATATGAAAAACTCTTTTTCTATGATCGTCATGATTACCATGACTAAAATTTAGTCTAAATATATCTGCTCCGGCTTGAAAAAGAGAATGTATTTTAAGAGGAGAGGATGAACTTGGTCCTAGAGTAGCAATTATTTTAGTGTTTCTTTTCCTCAACATAACGCAATTTACTGATTATTATAGTTAACAAATTAAAAATTGTTATCTTAAATTATGAAAAAAGTTTTTATAAGTCGTGAATTTGATAAAAAAAGAAATCAAAAACATATAATATTTTTATGTGACCATGCGTCAAATTTTATACCTAAGTCTTATAATAGCTTAGGTTTACCTTCAAAAGTATTAAACTCACATATTTCATGGGACATAGGAGCTAAAGACCTATGTGAGAAAGTTAGTAAAGCATTAGGCCAAAGTTATTTTTACGCTAATTTCTCAAGGCTACTGATTGATCCAAACAGACATTTATTTTCAAGTGATTTAATTGTCTCTAATTCATGGGGACAAACTATACCAGGAAATATTGATATCTCTTTTGAAAAAAAAAAAAAAAGAATTGAAAATTACTATAAATGTTATCACCAAAATCTTGAGAAATTTATAAAGAAAAAAAAAGCTCAACATAAGAAGATTTACCTAATAGCTATTCATTCATTTACAAAAAAAACTTTTTCAAAAAATAGGGGGGTAAAAATAGGTTTACTTTACAATAAGAATATTGATCTGCTTTTATACATACAGAAGAAACTACAAAAAAATAAGATTCACTTTGGTAGGAACTTTCCGTACTCAGGCTTTTTCTATAATTATACTTTAGATAAGCATTCAAATAATGGAATTATAGATAATATTTCCATTGAAATAAGAAACGATTTGATTTGTTCATTAAAAGGAATTAAAAAATACAGTAACTTATTTATTAAAATTTTTGAAAGTTTAATTAATGATTGATAAAAATGAAAAAATAATTTTAGAAGCAGCTACATTTAGAAGATTGATTGATCATCTCCAAAAAAATACTGATCTTCAGAATATTGATTTAATGAATTTAGCTGGTTTTTGTAGAAATTGTCTATCAAAATGGATGGTTGAAGAGGCAGGAAAAAAAGATATTAACTTGGATTATGAAGAAGTAAGAAGTGAGATTTATGGAATGAATTATTCCGAGTGGAAAAAAAAATATCAAAAGCCAATTGATTAATGAACTTTCTTATTTCAGGTTCAGCTGGTTTTATTGGTTTTCATCTAAGCGAATTTCTTTTAAAAAAAAAATATACTGTTTATGGGGTTGATGACTTAAATAGTTACTATGATGTAAAATTAAAAAAATCTAGGCTTGATATATTAAAAAAATATAAAAACTTTGTTTTCTTTAAAAGAAAAATTGAGGATATAAAGATTGTTAAATTTTTTAAAAAAAAAAAAATTGATATCATAATTAATTTAGCAGCACAGGCAGGAGTTAGACACTCTTTAGAAAACCCATATGTCTACATAAATTCAAATATTCTAGGACAGGTGAATATGCTTGAATTAGCTAAAGAATTAAAAATTAAGAAATACATTTATGCCAGTTCATCATCAGTCTATGGTGGAAATAAATCTCTCCCTTTTTCAGTAAAAGATAGAGTTGATAATCCAATATCATTATATGCTGCCTCAAAAAAGTCAACTGAGCTTATTGCTGAATACTATTCTCATTTATATAAAATTAGTTCAATAGGCTTAAGGTTTTTTACCGTTTACGGTCCATGGGGAAGACCTGATATGGCTACTTTCATTTTTACGAAAAATATTTTAAATGGAAAGCCAATAAATATTTTTAATTATGGAAAAATGAAAAGAGATTTTACATATGTCGATGATATTATTTCGGGTATCTATGGGGCAATAAATTTTAAGATGAAAAAACTTCATAAAGTTTATAACCTAGGTAATAGTAAGCCAGAGTCTTTATTAGAATTTATTAAAACAATTGAAAAAAATTTAAATAAAAAGGCTAAAAAGAATTATCTCTCACTTCAGCCTGGAGATGTTCCTGCAACCTTTGCTGACATATCTGAAAGCACAAGGGATCTTAAATTTTTGCCTAAAACAGAAATAAATGATGGAATCCCTAGATTTATAGAATGGTTTAAAAAATACTATAAACTTTTGTAAAGCTTACTTATTTGATCATGATAAAAATCTAAAACTTTTTTTCTTTTGATCTTCATTGTTTGTGTCATTAAACCATTTTCATAAGTTAACTCTTGATCAAGAATAATAAACTTTCTAATTCTTTCTATTGAATTGAGATTTTTATTTACAGCTTGTAAAATTATTCTTAAATCTTTCTCATTATTTCCTTCGCTAATCTTTATTAAAGCAATCAAGTAAGGTTTATTGTCACCATAGACAACAACTTGAGAAATTTCACTAAAACTCATTAAAATATTTTCTATTCTTTGACCTGAAATATTATCTCCTCCAGATGTTATAATTAACTCTTTTTTTCTTCCGGTTATTATAATTCTTCCTTGTTTATCAATTTCACCAAGATCTCCTGTGTGAAGCCAGCCATTAATTATGGTTTTTTTTGTCATCAATGACTTTTTCCAATAACCCTGCATTAAATTCGTTCCTTTTACTAATATTTCACCTTCGCTAGAAATTTTGACTTTAACGTTTCTTACAGGTGGACCAACTGTTTTAGGATCATTTGAAAATTTTCTGTTACAGCTTATCAAAGGAGAAGCTTCAGTTTGTCCATAACCCTGAAGCAAAGTAAGATTTAGTTTATTAAAAAAATTTCCAATTTCAGGGTTCAGTGCAGCCCCACCAGAAATTAGAATTTTAATATTACCACCCAAAAGTTTTTTTATTTTTTTTTCGAGTACAAGTTTGATAAAAATGGTGGAAAGAACATTTTTAAAAAAATCCTGTTTTTTAAGGTCTAAACTGTCAAAAATAATTTTTAAAAAAAATGATACTATAAAGTTTGATTGGGTAATTTGTAATTTAATTTTTTTGAAAATATTTTCATATAATCTAGGAACAGCTGATAGTATTGTTGGTTTTGTTTCTTTAATTTCATTTAATAATTTATCCATTGAACTGCAAAAATAAATTTGAGCTTTTATTAGAATAGGAAAGTATAACCCTGCCATTCTTTCATATGAATGAGATAACGGTAAAAAAGAAATGAATCTCTCGTTATTTATTTCAAATTCGTCCATAATTTCTAGTGCCCCAAAAAGATTGTGCATTATAGATTCATGAGTAAGAACAACTCCCTTTGGATTGCCTGTTGTACCTGAGGTATAAATTATCGAAGAGATTTGCTTTTTTTTAATTACTATTTTTTTTACTTGTGTTGTTGTTGCTTTATTTATAATGTTATCGTAGTTTTCGAACATATTTGAGCTTTCGATTGTAACTATTTTGTTTTTATTAATTTTTAAAAAAGATTTATTTTTTTTGTAAATACTTTCATTTTCTAGAACTAAAAACCTCGGTTTACAGTCGTTTAAAATGAATTCGTTGTCGCTCTGATTATTAGTTACAAAGCTTGGAACTGTTATTGCGCCCAAAGACATTATCGCTAAGTCAAACTCAACCCACTCTACTCTATTATTTGAAAGTAAAAAAACCCTGTCACCTTTCTTTATTCCATTATTAATGAAATAAACTTTGATTTTTTCTATCTTCTTTTTTATTTCTAAAAAATTATTTGATATCCAGATGTTTTTTTTTTTAGAAAAAAAAATTTTATGGTGTGGTTTTTTATCTGCATGCAGGTTGAATATGTCAACTAAGCTTTTTGAATTTTTTAAAATACTTGAAATTTCAATTTTTTTTGTCATTTATAGAATTATACTTCCGGATTAACTCATGAATTTACCCAGTTGGAATCTTAACGAATTTTACTCATCATTTAAAGATCAGCGAATTAATAAAGATCTTAATAGTCTAAAAAAAAAAATTAGCTTTTTTTCAAATAATTATAAAGGAAAACTTGATAAATTAAAAAAACCAGAACTAGTTAAAACTTTGGTTGAATTTGAAAAAATTGAAGAAATTATCTTAAAACTTAGAAGTTATGCTTATTTAGAGTATTGCACTGATCAGCTCAACAATGATAAAGCGAAATTTTATCAAATAATTGAAGAATCTGTGCTTGATTGTGAGAAGGACGTAATATTTTATGGCATTGAATTGAATAAACTTGATGATACTAAAACATCAGTGTTTTCTGAAACAAAGTATAAAAATTGGATTAAGAATCACAAGAAGTTTAGAAAATTCCAAAAGACAGAAAATATTGAAAAAATATTAGCTGAAAAGTCTCTAACAAGTTCTTCAGCTTGGGTTAGATTCTTTGATCAGTTAATGACACGTTTAAAATTTAAAATAAATGGAAAATTTTTTTCGGAAACAGAAGTTCTTAATTTACTTAGTTCTCATAATAAAGTGGAAAGAAAAAATGCAGCTGAAGTTTTTGGCAAGACACTTAAAGAGAATATTTTTAATTTTTCTTTTATTATTAATACAATTTCTAAAGATCTAGATATTGAAAAAAATGTTAGAGGTTTTGAGTACTCTGAGTCTTCAAGACATCTTTATAATCAAATTGAAAAGTCTGATATTGATTCTTTAGTTAAAACAGCTACTCAAAACTATGGTGATATTTGTCATAGGTACTATAAATATAAGGCCAAAAACTTTGGAGGAGTAAAGCTTAATTATTGGGATAGAAATGCACCATATCCAAGTTATAAGGAACCGAAAATTTCCTGGAATGAAGCTAAAAGTATTGTCATCAAATCATATATGTCTTTTGATAAAAGATTTGGAGAGATCGTTAAAAAATTTTTTGATAATTCTTGGATAGACGCTCGAGTTTTAAAAGGAAAAACATCAGGAGCCTTTTCTCATCCAACAGTACCAAGTTGTAACCCAAAGATTTTATTAAATTTCCAAGGAAAAATTAGAGATGTAATGACATTAGCCCATGAACTAGGGCATGGAGTACATCAATTTTTAGCTAACAGAAACGGAGTTTTGCTAGCAGACACCCCACTTACATTAGCTGAAACAGCTAGTGTTTTTGGGGAGATGTTAACATTTAAGTCACTTTTGAATAACGCAAAAAGTCTTGCTGAAAAAAAATTTTTGTTAAGGTCAAAAATAGAAGATATGTTAAATACTGTTTTTCGCCAAATTGCCTTTTTTAAATTTGAAAGACAATTGCATTTTAAGAGATCAAAAGAAGAGTTGACCGATGAGCAGATTTGTGAAATCTGGATGAGCACACAAAAAGAATCTCTTGGAAGTGCAGTTGTTTTAGGAAAAAATTATAAATATTTTTGGGCTTACATTCCTCATTTTATTCATTCTCCATTTTATGTCTATGCATACGCATTTGGAGATTGTCTAGTAAACTCATTATATTCAAAATTTGAAGAAGGAGATTCTTCTTTCAATGATAAGTACTTTGATTTACTAAAATCTGGTGGTTCTATAGATTACAAAACCCATTTACAAAATTTTGATTTAAATCCCAAAGATAAAAATTTTTGGCAACTAGGTATGAACTTAATTAAAAATCTTATGGATGAGCTTGAAAAATTAGGTTAAGTTGTGTCAATGAAATTAGTAGTGCCAGCAGAATTATACGAAAATGAAAGTAGGGTGAGCATAACACCTGATATCATACCTTCTTTGACAAAAATGGGATTTAAGGTTTTTGTTCAATCAAATGCAGGTTTGGGTTCATCCTACACTGATGATGATTATAAAAAGAGTGGAGCAACAATCTCCTCAAAGCTTACAGACTTGTATTCAAAAGCAGACTTAGTTATAAAAGTTCAGAGACCTTCAAAGCAAAAAAAAACTGATGAATTTAAGTTACTTAACAACTGTACTTTAATTACATTGTTATATGAGCAAAAATTTAAAAACGAGTTTTCTTCACTTAAGAAACTAAATATTAATGTTTTTGCACTAGAGAAAATGCCAAGAATCTCAAGAGCTCAAAGTATGGATGTTCTGTCGTCTCAAAGTAATTTATCAGGATATAAGGCAGTAATTGACGCAGCCAGCCTATTTAATAAAGCTTTTCCTCTTATGATGACCTCTGCAGGAACAGTTGCACCAGCAAAAGTCTTAGTTATTGGTGCAGGGGTAGCTGGTCTTCAAGCAATTGCAACTGCGAAAAGATTAGGTGCTGTTGTTTCTTCTTTTGATGTAAGAGCTTCAACCAAAGAACAAGTTGAGAGTTTAGGTGCAAAATTTATTCAAGTAGAAGAAAAGCCGGATTCTGGAGAGACTGCAGCTGGTTATGCAAAAGAAATGTCAGCGAGCTATAAAAAAAAACAAGCAAAATTACTTGAGGATAGTATTGCAAAAACAGATATTGTTATCACAACAGCACTAATTCCAGGAAAACCTGCACCTAAATTAATTACAAAAAAAATGGTTGAATTAATGAAAGTTGGAAGTGTAATTATTGACTTAGCTTCTGAGTTTGGAGGAAATTGTGAACTTACAAAACATGGAGAGATAGTTAACCATAAATCCAAAAGAATTGTGGGTCCCAAAAACCTCCCTTCAACTGTTTCACAAGATTCTTCTAGACTATTTGCAAAAAATGTAATTAATTTCCTCATGAACTCCTGCGAATCTGGAAAGTTTGCGGATTTTAACTGGGACGACGAAGTTGTCAAAGAAACTTGTGTAATTCACAATTTAAAAAAACGAAAGTAGTTATTTTATGGAAAATATTGATCCGTTTATAAATTTATTAATGATTTTTGTTCTTGCGTGTATTATTGGATATTACGTTATATGGGGTGTTACATCAGCTCTTCATTCCCCACTAATGGCTGTAACCAATGCTATTTCTAGTGTAATAATTGTAGGAGCTTTAATCGCGGCTGGTCCTGAGGATATTAACTTTTCCTCTTTAATGGGGTTTTTTGCTATAATTTTAGCTTCTATAAATATTTTTGGAGGTTTTGTTGTTTCTCATAGAATGTTATCAATGTTCAAAAAAAAAGATAAAAAGAAAGATAAAAAATGAGTGAAAACTTTACTGCAATTAGTTACCTCATCTCAGCTATATTTTTTATATTAGCCTTAAAGGGACTTTCTCATCCTGAGTCAGCAAGAAACGGAAATGTGATGGGAATAATCGGGATGATCATAGCTATCGTCACGACCGCCTTTAATCCAAATGTCCTATCGTACGAAATGATTATTTTGGGAATATTAATTGGTGGTGGCATTGGAACGTATATCGCTCTTAAGATTGAGATGACAGCACTTCCCCAATTAGTTGCGGCTTTTCATTCATTAGTTGGCCTTGCTGCTGTATTTGTTGCGACAAGTGCGTTTTATTCACCAGAAAGTTATGGAATTGTTAATGAATATAATGAAATTTATCCTTCTAGCTTGGTTGAAATGTCAATAGGAGTTGCTATTGGGGCAATTACTTTTACAGGTTCAATAATAGCTTTTCTAAAGTTGCAAGGCTTAGTTAGTGGTGCTCCTACAACTTTTTTTGGTCAGCATTTTTTAAATTTAGCAATTTTTGTCGCATTAGTTACTTTTACCGTCTTTTTTACAATGAATTCTTCAATTGATATTTTTTGGATGATTGTTGGGTTATCACTCATACTCGGTATATTATTAATAATTCCAATTGGTGGTGCAGACATGCCTGTTGTTGTATCAATGCTTAATTCCTATTCAGGTTGGGCAGCAGCTGGAATTGGTTTTACCCTTTCAAACCATCTTCTTATTATTGTAGGTTCCCTAGTAGGTGCCTCTGGTGCAATATTGAGTTACATTATGTGTAAGGGTATGAACAGGTCTTTTGTCAGTGTAATACTTGGAGGGTTTGGGGTAGAAGAGGGTTCAAGCGTTAATAAGAATGAAGGTAAGACTGTTAAAACAGGAAGTCCAGAAGATGCAGCTTTTATAATGTCTAACGCTAACAGTGTAATCATTGTTCCAGGATACGGAATGGCTGTTGCTCAAGCTCAACACGCTCTTAGAGAAATGTGTGATATTTTAAAGAAAAATGGGGTCACAATCAAATATGCTATCCACCCTGTAGCTGGAAGGATGCCTGGGCATATGAATGTTTTACTTGCAGAAGCTAACGTACCTTATGACGAAGTTTTTGAGCTTGATGAAATTAATAGTGAGTTTTCTAATGCTGATGCCGCTTTTGTGATAGGAGCAAATGATATAACCAACCCAGCAGCTAAAACAGACAAAGCAAGCCCAATTTTTGGTATGCCAATCTTAGATGTTGAGAATGCGGGAACTGTATTATTCATTAAAAGATCTATGGCCTCCGGCTATGCTGGAGTGGATAATGAGCTATTTTTTAGAGATAACACGATGATGCTTTTTTCTGACGCAAAAAAAATGGTAGAAAATATTGTAAAGAGTCTAAATTAAAAATATAAATTATTATTTAGTAACCTTGAATTTCAATTCGTTTTCGTAACAGTTTCTTGAATCTTCTTGTAGATTCGTTGACTTGACGTGCCTTTTTTTCAGACGGTTTCTCATAAGCTCTTCTTTGCTTCATTTCTTTGAAAATACCTTCTCTCTGGAGCTTTTTTTTCATAGCTCGTATAGCTTTTTCTAAATTATTATCTCTAACTTGTACTCTAATAATTTTGAATCTCCTTTTTATTGAAATTTACTTATATAAGATATAATTTTAATGTAAACTTTTTTTTTAAAATGAAAAAAAATAAAATAGATAAAAAAAAATTTCTTTTTAAATTTCTTGAAAACTATTCAAGTTCATCTGATGTCGATGAAACTATAATGATCACATTGTCGCAAATGAAAATTAGTAAGGACAAAATTCAAGAAGTAAGAACTGAAATTCTTCCAAATGGTTTCAAGTCTCTCATGATAGAGGTAAATCAAATAATTAACGAAAGGCTAAGGAGCGAAAAAACTCCTAAAAATTTTAAAACTTTTAGAACTCATGAAAAAGTTATTTTTTTTGTATTGAGAAGATTAGAGATCTTTAATGAGATTCTAGATAAATACAAGTTTTTTAAAGAAACACTTAAACCATTTGTATTTCTTAATACAAGTAAAACATTATTTCAGATAGCAGACGAAATTTGGTTTTTGTCAGGAGATAAGTCAACAGATTACAATTATTATACCAAAAGATTTCTATTAATGAAAATTTATGCACTTACATTTTCATTTTTTATATTCGATAGGTCGGAAAATTTTCAAAATACAAAAAAGTTTTTAGAAAAACAAATAGACCTTGTTCTTGGTTTTGGAAAATTAAAGAAAAAATTAAAAAAAAAAAACTAAATCTTTACTGTGTAGTGTCCCATTTTTCTTAGTTCTTTGATTTCGTCTTTGTAGTAATCGTAAAATTTATATTTTCTAGAAAAGATTTTTTTTTTTTCATAATCCTTACCAATTACATTTATCATTTTACAGTTATTTATTGGTTCAGGGTTCATTAATTTTTTTTTAAAAATAGAGAAAATTAGACTTTCAAATTGATTATATTTACAGAAATCTAAAGACCAATGACCAGAATTATGTGGTCTAGGTGCTAATTCGTTAATAAGCAATTCATCATTTTTCATCAAAAACATTTCGATTGCTAAAATTCCTTGTAATTTGAGTTCTGATGCTATTTTTGTTGCTAACATAAGTGCTTTATTTTTAATCTCATCACTAATTCGTGCAGGATGAATGGTTTGCCTTAGGATTGAGTTTTTATGAATATTTTCAACTGGAGGATAAAAAATGGTATTTTTATTTGAGCAACAAACTAAAACTGAAATTTCTTTTTTGAAATCTAAAACTTCCTCCAATATGTAGCCATGAAATTTGTAATTTTTAAATTTTTGTATGTTTTTATTACTGACATGATGTTGACCTTTTCCGTCGTAACCCATCTCGCATGATTTTAATATTCCAGTTTGACCGAATAATTTATAAAAACTTTCAAGTTCATTGAAACTATTTATTTCTTTGTACTTAGCTGTTTTAATTCCACTGATAGAGTTTAAAAATTTTTTTTCTTTAAGTCTATTTTGTGCAATTTCTACAATATTTGAGGATGGGAATATTTTCTTTTTTCGTTCTATTAATTTTAGAACTTGAAGGGGAATGTTTTCAGTTTCTATGGTAAAAAAATCTGAAGAATTTATAAACTTTTTGAGGAGCACATTATCAGAAAAACTACCAATTAAAAAATTGTCACAAAACCCTTTGGCACTAAATTTTTGACTGTTTGAGAAAATAGTTGTTTTTACATTGTGTTTTTTTGCAGCCTGACAAATGAACATACCAAGTTGACCGCCACCCAAGATACCAAGTTTATTTTTCATTAGAAGGTTTTTTTTTTATAGATTTAGTTTGTTTGGATCTGAATAATATTAGTTTTTTTTTTATATCTGGATATTTGTTTCCTAGTATGGAGGCTGCAGCTAGAGCAGAGTTTATAGCGCCAGCTTTACCAATCGCTAAGGTTGGAACTGGAATTCCTGCAGGCATTTGAACTATAGATAATAAACTATCTAGACCTTTGAGCGTTTTTGATTCAACCGGAACTCCTAAAACAGGCAGGTGAGTCAAAGAAGCAATCATTCCTGGTAAGTGAGCTGCACCACCGGCTCCTGCTATCACAATTTCTATATTTGATGTTTTTAAATTCTTCGCAAATTCATATAATCTATCAGGTGTTCTGTGAGCAGAAATAATTTTTTTTTCATAACCAACTTCAAGGTCTTTAAAAATTTTTTCACAATTTATGAGCGTTTTCCAGTCTGATTGACTACCCATAACAATAGAAACGAGTTTTTTTTTTTTCATGATTATTCAAAAAAAATAGTAGATTAAATTTATTAAACATTATAACATAACTTTATGAGTAGACTTGCTACAAGGCAAAAAAAAATTGATTCTTTGATGTCTAAACACCAACATTTTGAAAGTATTCTAAATCAAGTTAATAAAAGTATTAGTGTTGATGATTTAGTCATTACGGATATTAAAAAGAGAAAATTAAAAATACGAGACCAAATTCAGATGTTAAATAAATAGTTAGGTTTGTTTTTGTCTGTGCTTTGTAATAATTATTTCTAATTCTTCTCTGGAACAAAGCCCTAGTTCAGATGGATTTTGTGCTCTCAGGTTTTGAATATTCCAGTAAGATCTGTCTTTAATAGATTGAACGGTTTTCTTAGTTGTCCCAATTATTCTGCATATTTTTGATTCAGGAAGGTCTGGAAAGTTTTTCACCAGCCAGTATATTCCATTCGGCTTATCTGCTCTTTTCGAGAGAGGCGTGTATTTAGCACCTTTGGTCTTTGACTGAGGAAGGGGTATTTCTGAAGTTTTAATTTTTAAAAAGAGATTTTGATTATTTTCACATCTAATAATTTCATCTTTTGTAAGCTCTCCATTTTCAATTGGGTTTCTTGGAAGCATTCCACTAGAAACTTCTCCGTCTGCTATTGCTTGAACCTCAAGTAAGTGTAATCCAACAAAATTAGATATTTGATTGAACGATAACGACGTGTTTTCAACAAGCCAACTTGCTGTGGCTTTGGGCATTAGGGGTTTTCTCATAATTTTTTCTTAAATACTAAGTACTATCTTACCAATATGTTTGCCTTCGTCGAGTCTTTTATGAGCATTTACAACATCATCTAATTTATAAATAGAGTCAATAAAAATTTTAATTTTTTTTTTTTCTATTTGAGGTAAAACAAATTTTATAAGATTATTTAAAATTTTACTCTTGAATGAATTATCTCGAATTCTTAATGTAGAGCCAGTGATTGTAAGTCTTTTAAGCATTATTTTCATCAAATTTATTTCAGCTTTTGAACCATTTTGGAAACCGATGTTAACTAACCTACCATCATTGTTTAGAAGGTTTATATTTTTGTTTATATAATCTCCACCAACAAAATCTAGAACTAGGTCAACACTAGAAATTTTTGAATTTTTAATTTCTTCAAAAAAGTTTGACTCTTTGTAATTAATAGTTTTATCAACACCAAGTTTTTTACAAAAGGAAACTTTTTCTTTGTTACCCACAGTTGTAATAATATAGGAGTCAAATAATTTAGCAATTTGTATTGAAGCTATTCCTACACCACTTGTACCACCGTGGATGAGGATTTTTTGATTTTTTTTTATTTCACCTCTCATTACAATATTTGACCAGGCAGTAAAAAAACATTCTGGGATACAAGCTGCTTCGTTAAACGTAATATTTTTTGGAATATGAAAGACTAAACTTTCGTTGGCTTTACAAAATTCTGCATATCCTCCGCCATTAACCAATGCAGCAACTTTGTCACCGACCAAAAATTTTTTTACATTAGTTCCAACTTTTTCAATTATACCTGACACTTCTAAACCAAGAGTTCTTGAATGTCCAGGAGGTGCGGGGTAGTTACCCTCTCTTTGAATAATATCAGGTCTGTTTACACCAGCTGACTTTACTTTAATAAGAACTTCGTCCTTACTAATATCTGGTATATTGATTTTTGTAAGCTTGAGTACATCTGGTCCCCCTGGCACATCATAATCTACGGCTAGCATTAAGAATTACTTTTTGAAACCAAGGTTTTGGAATTTTTTTTGAAATTTTGCAACTTGACCATCTGAATCAAGAATTTTAGATGCCTCTCCGGTCCACGCGGGATGGGATGTTGGATCTATGTCTAGTTTAAGAACATCACCTTCTTTACCATAAGTAGATCTGGTTTCAAAAACAGTTCCATCTGTTAGTTGAACCTTAATTGTGTGATAATCTGGATGAATTTCTTTTTTCATAATTCTTGACTCGTTTTATATATTTATTAGATTTAGTTTGCAAGCTTTAACATAAATAACAACCTGTGATAGATAATTTTCAAAACGTAGCAAAAAAAACATTAGATGATATATTTAACTTGGCTGATAAAAAATCCCAAGACTTTGATGTAGATTTTGAAGGAGAAAATTTGATAATAGAAATCAATGATTCAACTTTTGTTTTAAGTATTCACAACCCAACTCAACAAATATGGATGTCCTCACCAATAAGTGGTGCTCATCACTTTGAATATAAAGAAGAAGGAAGAGAATTTAAATGGATTAGCACTAGAGATAATTCTATCAATTTATTAGATAAAATAGATTTGGAGTTATCTTCCCTTTTATGATAAAGAGAGTTCAAAAAATTTTTAAAGTTGAAAGCTTTTCCAGATTGGCTGTTATCTTTACAGTCTTTGCGATAACCGGTTCATTATCAGTTTATCTAGGAAAGTATGTACTTTTATTTTTTTTTTCTGAAAATTTAGAAAAAAACTTTTTTTACTGGTCAGTTAGAATTTTGATTATTTTTCCTTTATATCAAATTTTACTCATTATTATTGGAACGATTTTTGGGGAGTTTAAATATTTCTGGGAAATGGAAAAAAAAATATTGAGACGTTTCGGTGTATTGAAGTCATAAAACAATTACTGGTATCTCCTAGATTTTTGACATTTTGGCATAAATAATGCTGTCTTATAATCTAAATCATATTTTTGGAGATTTAAAAGTTGTTATCCGTATTAACTTCAGCAAATGAATTTTCAAGTAACTTAAGTCTTTCAATGGCTTCAGTCATTGAGAGTAAAAATATTTCAGAGGTAATAATAGTTGATGATTGTTCTAATTTAAATCATTCAATGAAAATACAAAACATAACAAAATCAAACAATAAAATAAATTATCATAAAAATTCAAGAAATATGGGAAAACATCTTTCATTAATTAAAGCTCTAGAGAGGTCTAATTCTAGATATGTTGTGTTCTTAGATTCAATGGATTTTTTAATTCCTAATGCAATTGACAGATTATTTGATTATACGCTAACAAATAATTTAGATTTAGCTTATGGCAAAATAGCAAAAAAAATAAATAATGAAGTTTTTGGTTTTCAACACCCTGGATATAAAAATTCAAGCTATGT
>CACAXP010000025.1 GCA_902536485.1 uncultured Alphaproteobacteria bacterium
CATTATCGCAAAATAAAGCTGAAGATGCTCAAAAAAAAAATAAATTTGAGAGTGAAATTTTAAATGTTCCTGTTAAACAAAAAAAAGAAACCATTGACTTTAAAAATGATGAATTTCCAAGACATGGCTCTACGCTAGAAAAAATCAGTTCACTAAAACCAGTCTTTAAAAAAAATGGAACTGTAACTGCAGGTAATGCATCTGGATTAAATGACGGCGCAGCCACTGTAACACTGATGAATGAAGAAACCTCAAAAAAATTAAATATTACACCCATTGCCAGAATAATTTCTTGGGCTACCACAGGTGTTGATCCTGCAATAATGGGAATTGGACCAGTTCCAGCAACAAAAAAAGCTCTTGAAATTGCTAACTGGAAACTTGACGATCTTGACTTAATAGAGGCTAACGAAGCATTTGCTGCTCAATCGCTTGCTGTTTCTAAAGAAATGAAATGGGACATGAGTAAAGTAAATGTAAATGGTGGAGCCATAGCACTTGGTCACCCAATTGGAGCCTCTGGAGCTAGGGTTTTAGTGACATTGATTCATGAATTAATTAGAAGTAAAAAGAATAAGGGTTTAGCAACGCTCTGCATTGGTGGCGGACAAGGCATAGCCATGTGTATTGAAAGGTTATAGTAAAATGACATCAGATAATCAAGAAACATCGACAACCTCTAATAGAGTTGCCCTCGTTACAGGAGGCACTCGAGGAATTGGACAAGAAATATCAAAAAAACTTAAAAAAGATGGATTCTTTGTAATTGCTAATTATGCAAGTAACGAACAAAAAGCATTGGATTTTTCTAATAAAACAGGTATTGAAACTATTAAATGGGATGTAAGTAACTATGAGGAGTGTTTAGCCCAAATACAAAAAATTTATGATAAACACAAAACCATCGATGTTCTAATAAATAATGCTGGAATTACAAAAGATGCCCCATTACATAAAATGTCCCTTGAACAATGGAATAAAGTAATTGAAGTTAACTTAAATTCTGCTTTTAATGTTACATCTCTGGTTATTAATAAAATGAGAGAAAATACTTTCGGAAGAATCGTTCATATCTCCTCAGTTAACGGACAAAAAGGACAATTTGGTCAATCTAACTATGCAGCAACTAAATCAGCATTAATTGGTTTCTCAAAGTCTTTAGCTCTTGAAAGTGCCTCAAAAAATATAACTTCAAACGTCATTTGTCCTGGTTATATTAATACAGAAATGGTTGCAGCAATAAGAGAAGATATATTAAAAAATATTATTGATGGCATACCTGCCAAAAGACTTGGTGGCTCTGAAGAAATAGCTGAATTAGTTGGCTACGTCGTCTCTGACAAAGCAAGTTATATAAATGGAGCAACACTATCTATCAATGGCGGACTTTGGATGGATTAAAAATTATCCTTCATTTCTCGAATAACCCTAAAATTTTCAATATTTGACTTCTTTTTCAACCCAACTGACTTTATAAAAGCATCATTGTCAAATCTAAGGAAAGGGTTAAGAATCTTTTCCTCACCCAGCATTGAAGGTATTGTTGAAAGGCCTTTTGATCTCCTAATTTTTATTTGTTCAATTTTTTCCTTTAATTTATTATTTTTAGGTTCGAGACTTAAAGCGAAGTTGGCATTATTTAAAGTATACTCATGAGCACAATAAACCTTAGTATTATTTGGAAGAGATCTTATTTTCAATAATGATTCAACCATTACATCCGGTGTTCCCTCAAATAATCTTCCACAACCCAAAGAAAAAAGTGTATCTCCACAAAAGATCAAACTTTCTTTTGAAAAATAATAACAAATATGCCCCAAGGTATGCCCTGATACTTCAATAACTCTGCATTCTGAACCACCAAGTTTGAAAATATCTCCTTCATTCACAAAAATACTTATTCCGGGAATTCGCGCTTTATCTTTTTCGTTACCAACAATTTCACATTTATATTTTTTTTGAAGTTGTAAATTAGCACCAACATGATCATTATGGTGATGCGTATTGAGAATGAAATCCAACTTTTTATCAAGTTTTTCAAGTCTTTCTATTACAGGCTCATGTAGTGCTGGATCAACACATGCTGTCTTCCCACTTTTAGCATCTATTATCAGATAAATGTAATTATCATTCAAAACAGGAATTTGAAAAATTTCTAACATTATTGGATAGTAATCAAAAAATTATTTTTTTGAAACACAAAAAATAACTTGATAAGAAATAAGGTTCTCAAATAAATTTATTGATTGTATTTTTTCCCCATTCTCATTAAGCAAAACCTTATCTTTGATTTTTATTCTATTCTTGTGACAAAGCTGAATAAAATCATTTACCGAGCACAAATGAATATTAGGTGTGTCAAACCACTCATAAGGTAAAATTTTATTTTTGGGCATCTTTCCAGAAAAAATAAAATCCTTTCTAATCTTCCAGAAACCAAAATTAGGAAAAGAAATTATTGCTCTTTTACCTATTCTGATTAAATTTTTTATAACTCTTTCTGGAAAAATTGTTGCCTGTATTGTCTGACTTAAAATTACCGTTGAGAAAGAATTATCTGAAAAGTCGTTTAAATCGTAATTGGCATCACCTTGAACAACAGATAAACCCTTTTTTAAACAAAAATTCATTTTTTCTAACTCTATTTCAATCCCTTTACAATCTACATTTTTTTCTTTAGATAAAAATTCGATAAGATTTCCATTACCGCAACCAACGTCTAGTACCTTCTCATTTTCTTCAATGAGGTTAGAAATTATTTGAAGGTCATTTCTGAGAATTTTTGTCATATCTTAAACCTTTTTTTTTGACCTGTTATGAAAGATTTTAGTGTGGAGTGAAAGTTTGGTTCATGTAGTAAAAAAGCATCATGCCCTTTATCGGTTTTTATTTCAGCAAAACTTACCTTGGTATTATATTGATTAATGGATTGTATTATAGTCTTTGTTTCTGAGGTTGGAAAAAGCCAATCTGATGAGAATGTAATAAAACAATAGGATAAGTTTTTATCTCTTAATGCCTTTCTCAACCCTCCTTTTTTTACAGAAAGATCGAAATAATCCATAGCTTTAGTAATGTATAAGTAACTGTTAGCATCGAATCTCTCAACAAATGAAAAACCTTGATGTTTTAAATAACTCTCAATTTGAAATTCAGTTTCAAATTCAAATGAAAAAAACTTACTGTTTTGTAGATTTCTTCCAAATTTTCTTTGTAATGCTGATTCAGATAAATAAGTTATGTGTGCAATCATTCTAGCTACAGACAATCCTCTTTTTGGATATTTTTTCTTGTGATAGTAGGCACCCTTGTTCCAATCAGGATCTGCCATTATAGCCTGCCTACCTATTTCATGAAAAGCAATATTTTGAGCAGAGTGTCTGTAGGACGAGGCAATTGGTATAACGGAATGAACCTTATGACCAAAAGATGTAGCCCATTCTAATGCCTGCATACCACCCATTGACCCTCCAATAACGGCAAATAACTTCTTTATATTTAAAGCATCGACAAGCCTATACTGTACTTTAACCATATCATTGATTGTAATTACAGGAAATCCCAGTCCGTAAGGTTTTTTTGTTTCTGGATTTATTGATTCTGGACCAGTTGTACCCATACAACCACCTAGAACGTTACTACAAATTACAAAAAAAAAATTAGTGTCAATTACTTTTCCAGGTCCAACTAAAGAATTCCACCAACCTTTCTTATTATTTATAGGATTTTTCAAAGTACAAAATTGGTCGCCCGTTAGAGCATGACAAATTAAGATTGCATTACTTTTTGTTTTGTTTAATTTACCATAGGTTTCATATGCAATTTCGTACTCTGGCAAAGTCTTACCAGAATCTAATATAAGCCGTTCGGAAATGAGAATTCTTTTAATGTTTTTTTTTTTTTTCATTTTTTTATTTTGATTTAAAAAGAAATCATAACTATGTTGGATGAGTAGTCAAAATAAATTTATTTGATAGTATGCGATTATGCAAAAAAAGATTGTTTCAAAAATTGTTAAGCCAACGATTAATCAAATAGCAAAATATATTCCTGGAGAATCATTAATTAATGGTAAAAAGGATGTTATAAAATTATCGTCTAACGAATCTCCTTTTAAAATTCCTAGAAAAGTTTCAGCTACATCTAAAAGACTTGTTTCAGAATTTAATCTCTATCCTGATGGTGACTCCAATATTTTAAAAAAGTCACTTTCTAAAAATTTTAAAATTAATTTTTCTCAAATTATTTGTGGTAACGGCTCTGACGATATTTTATCACTTGTTGCTCAAGCCTTTTCGGATGGAAATTCTGAAATTATCTGTAGCCAATATGGTTTTATTTACTACCCAATAGTTGCTAGAATTTCTGGAGCTAAAGTCTTAACAGCCAAAACTGATGGACTTAATATTAGTTGTAAAAATATATTAAGTCTAATCACGAAAAAAACAAAAATTATTTTCTTTGCAAATCCAAACAACCCAACAGGAACTATAATTTTAAGAGATGAATTAATCAAATTTATTTCAAATGTCCCAAAAAATGTGATTATTGTTATTGATGGAGCATATTCGGAATTTGTAACGAATAAAAATTATTCCAATGGTTTGGATCTAGTAAAGAAATTTCCTAATATAATTGTAACAAGAACTTTTTCAAAAATTTATGCCCTTGCTGGTTTGCGTTTAGGTTGGGCATATAGCTCGAAATCAATAATTGAAATCCTAGAAAAAATAAGAGGTCCATTTAATGTTAATTCAATAGCACAGGAAGTAGGTGCAATGATTCTTAAAGAAAAGAATTTTTTAATAAAATCAATCAACCACAATGATAAATGGCAAAAAAAATTACCTTCTCTTATTAATTCTTTTGGATTAAAAGCATATAAAACTTTCGCAAACTTTATTCTCGTAGAGGTCAAGGAACAAAATAAAAAAAAGCTTATAATTTCTGAACTTTTTAAAAAAAAAATAATTATTAGAAACCTTGATAATTATGGTCTAAAAAAGTTTTTTAGAGTTTCTATAGGAACAGATTCTGAAATGAATGTTTTTGCAGAAACACTAAAATTAATTATGAGAAAATTATGAAAAACTTTAAATTCAAAGAAATAACTATAATCGGACCAGGCTTAATAGGAGCTTCATTAGGCTTAATTCTTAAAAACAAAAAAATTACAAAAAAAATTGTTGGAATTGATATCTCTAAAAAAAATATAAAAGATGCAATTCACAATAAATCAATTGATGAAGGAAGACTAAAAATTGATAAAAAAATAAGAAGAAGTGATGTGATCTTCATATGTACACCAGTTAGTTTGATAGATTCAATTGCTAACCAAATTTTTCCTTATTTATCAGACCATAGTATTGTCACTGATGTTGGTTCAGTAAAAAATTGCTTTTCCCAAAAAACCGTTAAACTATACGAAAAAAAATCTTTTTTAATACCTGGTCATCCAATTGCAGGAACTGAGCATTCTGGTGCTCAATCTGCAAAACTGAACTTATTTTTGAATAAGTGGTGCATCCTAACTCCGATTAATAAAAAAAAAAAACAAATATCAATTATTTCAAATATCTGGAAAAAAATTGGTGCAAAAATATCTTTAATGTCTGCAGATCAACATGATAAAATAATGTCGATAACTTCTCATTTACCTCATCTAATAGCTTTTACTATAGTAGGTACTGCTTTTAAAATTGACCTTAAGAAAAAAAAAGAATTAATTAATTTTTCTGCAGGTGGTTTTCGTGATTTCACAAGAATCGGTTCTTCAGACCCAAGAATGTGGGTTGATATTTTTATTCATAATAGAAAATATTTACTAAAGACTCTTAAAAATTTTTCTTCTGACATAAAAATTCTTGAAAATTTAATTAAGGATTGCAAAGAAAAAGAGATTTTTAATATTTTAAAAAAAAATAAGGAAATTAGAAAAAGTATTCTCAAAATCACTGACTAGATTTTTTACAATAAAAGTAATCTTTTAATTCATTAAAAAAAATCTTCTTATCCTGACTTTTTAACTCTGGAAAGATTTGGACATTAATAGTTCCTTGGGTTTTTAAAAACTTTTTATTGTGCCAATATTCTCCTGAATTATGTGTGACAGGTATAACAGGTAAATTTAATATTTTTCTTATGGCAAATACCCCAGGAGCTAGGAGCTCTTTTTTTTCTCCAGGTAACAGCCTAGTACCTTCTGGAAAGATAATAAAGGTTTTTGGGCTCTTATCTTTTAATTTTTTAATTGAATTAATAATATGTTTTAGAGAATTTAATCCTTTGCTTCTATCAATGAAAATGAAACCAAGCTTCTTGAAATACCATGACATAATTGGAATAAACCTCAATTCTTTTTTTAAAATAAAAATGGGATCATCAAATAGAAAAGTAAAAAAAAAAGTTTCCCAGGCTGATTGGTGATTACTAGCCACCAAAATTGACCTATTCCTAGGTATATTATTTTTTCCGTAAACAATAACACGTACCCCAAGAATCCTTACACATAGAAAATTAATGACTAAGGACCACAAATTTGATAGCTTTACTGCAAAATTTCTTGTAAAAAATTTCACCGGAGAAAAAACTATAAAAAATATTATCGTCCAAGTATAAAAAAAAAAATAAAATAAAGTGGTTCTTATTTTTCTCATCTTATAAATACAATTGTATATATTACTTTAAAATATTCAGAAATTATTAATCTTAAATGAAAAAAGAACTGATTTCTAAAATTAGCATTTTGAACAGCAGGTTTCGGATAAATTTTCACTTTGGATGTAATTTTTTTTTCAAAAATCATTATACATCTTGGTAAATGATAGTATGAACTTACTAGAATTATAGATTTAATTTCTTTATTATTATTAAGCCACTTATCTACCTCTACTGCGTTCTCCAATGTATTTTTCGATCTTTTATCAAAAAATACACAACATCTAAATAACTCACTTTTTTCTTTCTCAAGGCTAAATTTTGCCTCAATTTCTGAGGGCATAAAAACTCCTGATATTAAAAGTTTATTACCATATCCTTTAGAAAGTAAATCCACTCCTTTTTCGATTCTGTTTTTTCCACCCGTGAGAACAACAATTCCTGTATTTTCTGATGTTTCAGAAGGATTGTTAAGATAGAGTTTCTTTGGAAAGGTATTAAATAATAGTAAAGTCCACCAAATAAACCCAGCTAGCAGCAAAAATAAAAAAAAATCAAAAATTTTTTTAAAACTTTTCAAAGAATCTATTCTCAAAAAAATTAAACAAATATGTTGTTAAAAAAAATAAAAAAGTAAGCGTAAAGATAACCATAAATACTAGCAATAACAGAAAATTAGATACAAGTAATTGTGAAAAATATGTAGAATCAAAAAAATTAAAATTTGATCCCAAAATTCTTATCAAAATTATACTTATCAAAAAAATAAAAATTAAACTGAGTAATGTTCCGGGTAGGATTTTCTTAAAAATACTTAAGGAAATATTTTTAGCAAGGTCAAGACTACTAGCACCCATGACTTGTAGCATACTCACAAAATTTAGGTTCGCAATAAGAGCTGCCTTAACTATATTCATTATTAAAAAAGAGAAAAGGATGAGCACAAACAGCAACATTATAAAAATTATAGATTTAATTCTACTTACTATAATACCTATTTCATACAACTGATCTTCATGTTCGTGTTTTTCTACAAACCTATTTTCAGATATATTTAGTAAGTTATTATAAACCTCATCTATCACTCGATCTTTATCAGAAATAACCTGGAAAATTAAAGGTAAATTTAAACCAGAAAGATTTCTTACCTCACTTAAACCAAGACTTTCTTTGATAATATTAGGTTCTAAAATCTTAAAATTCTCTAACCTGTCATTTTTAAAAAGATAATCAACAATACTTTCTTTTATACTTAGAGGAATTTCTTTTTCATCGAAATTGTTTGTAACTATGAATGTTGTTTTTTTTGACTCTAGCTCAATCCAATTACTTGAAAATTTATAAAAATTAAAATATATAACAATATGAACTGCTATTAAGCTTGTAATAATAAATGACAACCCATGAAAAAAATTTTCTTCCTCTTTCAACAGAATATTCTTTAAAACATTTTTATAATTAATCATCTCTCTGATTGGTCTAAATTTATAGTTTTATAGTTAACGGTAATTATTTTTTCTAAATTTGATGTAATAATTATAGTCGTCCCTTGTTTATTCAAAGATTCAAAAAGAAAAAAAACCTTTTTAACAGTACTTTTATCAAGAAAATTTTCAGGCTGATCCGCTATTATTATATTTGGTTTATTAATAAGTGCTCTTGCAATCACAACTTTTTGTTTTTCGCCCTTTGATAATTTATCTACTTTAGTATTTTCAATTTCTTTTAGATCTAACCAATCAAGTATTTGGTTAATTCTTAAGTTAAAATCACTCTTATAATTTTGTATTTCACTAGCCAATTCAATATTTTCATAGACTGAGAAAAATGGTATTAAGTAGTCATTCTGTAAGATTACTCCAATCTTCTTTCTATACTCCAAAATTAACTTTTTATCTTTTAACCCTATATTTTTGCCATTTAAGTAAAAATTACCTCTGGTCGGCAAAATCTTTAAACAGAATAATTTTAATAAAGTTGATTTACCAGTTGCATTCTTTCCATTAATAAGAAAGAAATCACCATTGGTAATTCTTAAATTTAAGTTATAGATTTGTTTTTTTTCAAGAATTAAAGAGACATTTTTTAAGTTTATAATTTCATGCATTTTTTTATAAAATCTTATTACCATCGACTAAAATCTCATTAGCTAATCCTCTTAAATTATAATCTGAAGACATTGACGAACCGTATGCACCAACCGAACAAATAATTATTAAATTATTTTTCTCTTGTTTGGAAAGTAAATAACTTTTTCTAAAAATATCACTTGTTTCACATATTGGGCCTACTATATCGTATTCGATTTTTTTGTCGCCTGCTTTAACCGGAAAAATTGAATGCTTAGAGTTGTAAAGAGATGGTCTTAAGAGATTATTCATTCCTGCATCTACAATTAAGAAGTCTTTTTTTTCTCCCTTTTTTACTCTGATCACCTTTGAAATTAATATACCTGATGCCCCCACTAAAAATCTTCCTGGCTCTATAATTATTTCAACACCAAGATCAGCAAAGTTTTCTTCTACTAATATTGCATAATCAGATATTTTAAAAATTTTGTCTTTGTTTACATCATAAATAATTCCGATCCCTCCACCTATATCTAAAGAATCTATCAAAATATTTTTTTTTTTTAATGATAAAACTAGATTTCTAATCTTTTTAAAAGCTTTTCTAAATGGTTCTATTTTACAAATTTGAGAACCAATATGAATTGATAATCCGTTAATGTTCAAATATCTATTTTCTTTGTGATATCTAAAAACCTTTTCAACTTTCTCTTCACTTATTCCAAATTTATCTTCCGATCTTCCAGTAGAAATTTTATCATGTGTCAGTGCATCAACATTAGGGTTTACTCTTAAACTTATATTTATTTTTCTTTTTAAAGATTTTGCCTGGTTTCCAATTTCTTCTAACTCCTCTTCGCTTTCAACATTTATTTGCTTAATATTATTTTTTAATGCAAAATTTATTTCTTCATCAGTTTTTCCAACCCCTGAAAATACAATTTTATTATTTTTAATCCCACATTCTAAAGATTCTCTTAACTCACCTTTTGAAACAACGTCTACACCAAGGTTGTTTTTGGACATTAACTTAACAATACCTTTATTAAAGTTTGCCTTCATTGCATAACATATAAGTGGTTTAATTTTTGAAAATGAATTTTTAAGTTTGTATAAATTATCTTTTATCTGATTTACAGAATAACAGAAAGTTGGGGTTCCATATTTTAAAGCTATATCATCTAAAAAAATATTTTCAATTTTTAATCTTCCAGATTTATATGATAAATACTTATTATAATTAGAAATCTTTTCCATATTAATTAACTTGTTCTTTATATTCATTAAATTCAGGATACTGTTCAAGCGATGACTTTTTCCCACACCCAACATTCAATAAAGTAAAAAAAATAAGGGTTAAACTCAAAAAAAATTTCATTTCTATATTCTTTTTTTGGCTCTTTTTATTGCCTCAACAACTGTTTTTAAAGAGGTTCCCCCATATGATTTCTTATGAAATATTGACTTTTCTGGCAATATTATATCATATACGTCTTTATTAATTTTAGGTTCTATTTTCTTAAGACTATCTAAAGTTAATTGATGCAACATTTTTTTTTCTTTCTCAGCCAATAAAACAATTTTACCAGTTTTATTATGGGCATCTCTGAAAGATAAACCAATTTTTCTTACCATCCAGTCCGCTAAATCTGTTGCAGTTGTAAAACCTTTATTTGCTTCAAGATACATCCTTTCTTTATTGATTTTTACAGACTTTATCATTTCATTAGCAACATTTAAAATTATTTCAATCGAATAATACGCATCGAAAGTCGGTTCTTTATCTTCCTGTAAATCTTTACTATATCCACTTGGTATACCTTTTTGAATAATAAGCAAATTAGAGAGTGAACTAAAAACCCTTCCCGTTTTTGATCTTATAAGTTCTGCAGCATCTGGATTTTTCTTTTGAGGCATTATTGAAGAACCTGTGCACAGAGAATCAGGAAATTTAATGAATTCAAATGCTCTACTAGCCCAAATTATAAAGTCTTCAGATAATTTTGAAAAATGCATACTAATCAGAGAAAGAATTGTTAAAAATTCTACCACGTAGTCTCTATCTGATACACTGTCAATTGAGTTTTCAGTAGGTTTTTTAAATCCTAATTGTTTAGCAATAAAAAATCTGTCAATTTCAAAAAAATTGGTTCCTGCGAGAGCACCTGACCCAAGTGGACATTCATTCAAACTTTCAATAAGCTGAAGGGATCTTATTTTATCTCTGTTAATCATCTCAAAAAAAGACATTAAATAATGTGCAAATAAGATTGGTTGTGCATTTTGCAAATGAGTAAACCCAGGCATTATTACATTCATGTTTTCTTCAGATTTTCTTATTATTGTTTTTTGAATTTGTTTAATTCTTTTAATAATTTCATCTAATTTTTCTCTAATCCACATTTTTAAGTCAGTTGCTACTTGGTCATTTCTTGATTTTCCTGTGTGAATTTTACCAGCGATTTCACCAACTTTAGATTTTAATGCCATTTCTATATTCATATGGATATCTTCATAGGAGTCAGAAAATTTAAATTTTTGATTCTTTAACTCTTGATTTATTTCATTTAAGGCCTTTATAATTTTATCTTTTTGTTTTTTTGTAATCACCTTAGCCCTAAATAAAGCCTCTGAATAGACCTTGTTAAGCTTAACATCCTGAAATGCTAATTCATAATCGAACGATATTGAGTTATTAATTTTTTTTAATAATTCAGAATTGCTATTTTTAAATCTTCCTCCCCAAATGGGATTTGTTGACTTTTTCATTAATTTTCTCTATTTAAATAAAATGCATATAAATAAGATAGTATTTCTTTCATTTTTATTTTTCTCAAATTTATCTTATTCAGATAACAACAATCAACAACTATTAATCAAAGATCCGAAAAAAATTGAAAATTTCTTAGTTAAAGATATCAATGATGTTGAAAAAGCTATATCAAACACTGAAAATAAAGTTTTATTATTGAACTTCTGGGCAACCTGGTGCGCTCCTTGCATTAAAGAAATTCCGGAACTCATAGAATTAAAAGAAAAATTTAAAAATAATATTGAAGTTTATTTTTTCTCAGTTGATTCTAATGTAAAGAAAACTGTTCCAAAATTTTTAAAAAAAAATAAGATTAAGGGCTTGTCAGTACTGAACGATGAGAAGCTTAAAGTCTCAGATAAATTTAAGATAAAAGTCATGCCAACCACAGTTGTTATCAACAAGAATTTTGAAGAAGTTGCTCAAGTTAAAGGCTATGTTGATTGGTTAAGTCCAGAGTACATTAATTTTATAAAAAAGCTATTGTAGCTTTTTTTCTAAAACTGGTAATGCTTCGAATAGATCCGCAACAAGACCAAAATCAGAAAATTTAAAAATTGGCGCCTCTTCATCTTTATTGATACAAACAATAAATTTTGAATCTTTTATTCCCGCTATATGTTGAATTGCACCGGATATTCCCACGGCAATGTATAAATCAGGAGCGACTATCTTTCCTGTTTGTCCTACTTGCCAATCGTTAGGAACAAAACCAGCATCAACAGCTGCTCTACTAGCACCCATCGCTGCGCCTAGCTTATCAGCTATCCCTTCAAGTAATTTAAAATTATCTCCATTTTGTAAGCCTCTACCACCTGAAATAATTATTTTAGCAGAGGTTAATTCCGGACGATCTGACTTTGATTCGTCATAATTTACAAAATTAACTGACTCATTTGTAGATAACTCCGATGAAATATTTTCAACATCAACATTAGAGTCAAGTTTGCAGGGTTCAAAGCATGTTGAGCGAACAGTAACAACTTTAATAGGGTCGTTGGATTTAACTTTAGCTATCGCATTTCCTGCATAAATTGGTCTTTCAAATGTATGACCATCTAATATATTAGTAATATCTGAGATTTGTTGGACATCCAACTCAGTCGCAATTTTGGGTGAAAGGTTTTTACCAAAAGTTGATGAGGGTGTGAAAACATGAGTGAAATCTTTATCTTTTAAAAATTTTATAATTTCATCACAAAAGTTTTCAGCAATTGGTTTTCCTAAGTCTTCTTTATCAACAAAATAAATTTTTTTAAGATGATTAGATTTTTTTAATTCATCTACAGCCGTACTTAGATTATGACCAAGTATTAAAGCGTATGCTTCGTCGGAAATTTTTGACGCTGCAGTAATTGTTGAATAGGTTGTTTGTTTTATTGATTCGTTATTATGCTCAACTATAACTAAAGTTTTCATAAAATTTTTGCCTCATTTTTAAGTTTATTAACTAAAGAGTCAATGTCAGGTACAACAATACCTGGTTTTCTCTCTGGTGGATCATTTACTTCTAATATTTCCACTCTTTTTTTTAAGTCAAGAGAAAGTTCGTTAATATCTAAAATATCGATTTTCTTTTGTTTAGCTTTCATTATGTTAGGTAATGATGCATATCTAGGTTCGTTAAGTCTAAGATCTGTGGTAACAACACACGGAATTTTTACTTTTATGGTCTCTAGGCCACCATCAACCTCTCTTGTTACGTTAAGTGTATCATCTGTATTTTTTTCTACTTTAGATGCAAAGGTGGCCTGAGGATATTTTAGTAATGTGGCTAGTATTTGACCAGTTTGATTACAATCATCGTCGATTGCTTGCTTTCCTAAAATGATCAGATCAGGGTTTTCTTTATCACAAACTTTTTTGATTATTTTCCCGATATTTAGAGGATCAATATCTTCATCAGGAGATTTTATTAAAATTCCTCTATCACCTCCCATTGCTAGACCAGTCCTGATTGTTTCTTGGGATGATTCCAAACCTATAGATAAAATCACAATCTCAGTTACGATTCCTTTTTCTTTTAATCTTACAGCCTCTTCAACTGCAATTTCATCAAAGGGGTTCATTGACATTTTAACATTATCTTTTTCAACGCCCGATTTATCTGTTTTAACTCTTATTCTTACGTTATAATCAATTACTCTTTTAACACAAACTAAAGCTTTCATAATTAACCAACCATTTTTAATTTAAATTTTATTAGGAATCCAAAGTATATCACCATCTTTAATATTCTCAATCCTTGCTGCTACAAAAAGAAAATCAGATAAACGATTTATATACTTCACTATATCTTTATTTATTTTCTCCTCAGAACTTAATTCTACAATTGTTCTTTCACATCTCCTTGTAACAGTTCTCGCATAATGGAGAAAAGAGGATGCTTTCGTTCCACCTGGAAGTATAAAAGAATCTAATTTTTTTAATTTATCATTCATTTTATCTAATTCCTTTTCTAAAAAAAGAATATTTTGATCGTTCAATTTAATCTTTTTTCCATTCATGCTTGGAATACACAGGTCAGCACCAATGTCAAATAAGTCATTTTGTATTTTAAAAAGTGTTTTTTTAAGAAGCTCGTTGCAGTGGCATATGACAATTCCTAAAATTGAATTAACTTCATCGACTTCTCCGTAAGCTTTGATTCTTAGAGAATATTTTTCTACTCTTTTTCCATCGCCTAGGCTTGTAAGACCTGAATCCCCTCCTCTAGTATAAATTTTATCAAGCTTAACCAAACTTTCTCTGCCTATTTGAAGTAAAGAGCGAGAGTCAATATTAAAATACTTGCAAACTGAATAAAAACCCTGTAGCGCATAAATTTGTTCACACTATTGTTTTTATCGTCACCAGATCTTGCAGTATGTAATAATCCCAATAACAATACTAAGAATGTCGTAATCAGACAAATTACGATAATTATATTAAATAACAGATTCATTTATTTAGCCAGAAGGCCTTTTATTACAATTTGAGCTTGTATTTCTGCTGCACCCTCAAAAATATTCAGAATTCTTGCATCACATAAGACTCTACTCACAGGATACTCAAGTGCATAACCATTTCCTCCATGAATTTGAAGTGCACTATCAGCATTTGACCATGCAACTCTTGCGGCTAAAAGCTTGGCCATACCAGCCTCTATATCACATCTTACATCATTATCTTTTTCGCGAGCAGAGAATAGAGTTATTTGTCTGGCAATTGTTGTCTCAACAAGCATCCATACTAATTTATTAAAAATCCTAGGAAATTTTAAAATTGGTTTACCAAACTGACTTCTGTCTTTTGCATAACTTAATCCCAACTCAAGAGCGTTTTGAGCAACACCTACTGCTCTAGCGGCAGTTTGTATTCTAGCAGATTCGAATGTTTCCATAAGCTGTTTGAAACCTTTTCCCTCTTCTTCTCCAAGTAGATTTTTTTTGTCGACTTTAATATTGTCTAACGCTATCTCATACTCTTTCATTCCTCTGTAGCCCAAAACTTCAATTTCACTTCCAGACATGCCTTCCATTGGGAAAGGGTTCTCACAGTTTCCTCTAGGCTTTTCAACTAAGAACATACTCAATCCTCTATAACCTTTCTGAGAGGAGTCAGTTCTAGCCAAAACAGTCATTAGATCAGATCTTGCCCCATGGGTAATCCAAGTTTTATTGCCATTAATTGTATATTGGTCTCCATCAAGTTGAGCTCTTGTTGACAAGCTACCGAGATCAGAACCTGTATTTGGTTCTGTAAATACAGCAGTTGTAAGTAAATTCCCGGATGCTATTTCTGGAAGATACTTTTGTTTTTGCTCTTCAGTTCCACCTAATCTTATGAGTTCTCCAGCTATCTCTGCCCTAGTACCAAGAGAGCCGGCAGCAAGAAAACCTCTAGATAATTCTTCAGTAACAACACACATTGCAACTTTACCCATACCTAAGCCACCGTAAGATTCGGGAATTGCAATACTAAATACACCCAGTTCAGCCATTTTCGATAATATCTGATCTGGGATTAGGTCATCTTTAAGATGCCATTCATTTGCATGCGGAATGATTTCTTCATCAGTAAATTTTTTGAATTGGTCTTGAATCATATCTAACGTATCGTCGTTAAGACCTAAGTTAGGGAAGATTCCATTTTCGATAGAATTTATCATTATTTGTTTTACTGAATCAGATATTCCGTAAGAAATAAGTTCTTTGACATCTGGCGCATCACAGAATGAAAAAAGGCTATCTTCTAAACCAAGTGTAGAAGGTCTAATGACTTCTGATTGACTTATCATGATGCCGTGA
>CACAXP010000026.1 GCA_902536485.1 uncultured Alphaproteobacteria bacterium
GATGGTTTTACGGTTCAAGAGGCTGTTAAAATAGTTCTTGAAAACATTAAAGAAACTCTAGAAAATCATAACTCTCCTGAAAACATTAATAATTCAGCTGATTATAATCTTAATTTTGTAGATCCACTTAATTCCGAAGGTGCTAAATTAATAGATGAAGGAATAAGCCAAGGTCTTAGTGTTGAAGATGCAATTAAAAATGCAAATTTAAAATTATTCCCAGATCAAAATATTCAAGGTCCTCAAGCATTTTCAGAATTAAAAGATATAAAAAATGTTGAAAAAAAAACTGTAGAAAATAAAGAAAATGACCAAGAGAACCAAGAGTTAAATATAATTGAAGCTGATATGGACGCTCAAGAATTAAATAATATTGTCGAAAACAATTATGATAAAAACATTAGCAGTGAAAATTTAGATCAAGTGAACGAACAAGAAAAGTTGGAACAACCCAATAAAGATGACGAAATAGGTTAACAAACTAATTAAGAATGTTAACTCAGTTTACTGAATTCAACAAGATTATCAGAAAAGGTTGGGGCATTCCCCATATCTGCCAATTTAGCTGTGCTAATACTGTTTACTGTTCCACTCTGGTTTAGTTGTCTCCAATAGCCTAAAGTAGCAACAACAATACCAGGAGAAACATCATCAGTTATTTTTGCCACTCCATTAAACGAACCACGGTCATTGAAGACTTTTACTTTATCTCCATTACTTACGCTTCTATTTTTGGCATCTAGTTGATTGATTAAAACAAATTGTTCTCCCTGGACCTTCTGTTTGTCATCCATATTTGCATAACATGAATTAAGAAATGCATGACTTTTGGGGGAAATAATATTTAACGGGTATTTTTTTGCCAATTCTGGGTTTGTTTTATGTGACTCATTTGGAGGTGTATAGTCTGGTAACTCAGGAAGATCTTCTCCTGGCTGATAATCATCATACATTTGTCTAAATGGTCCAGCAACAAAGTTTTTAGCATCTTTTAATAAAAATTCACATTTACCAGACGCAGTAGGAAAATTTCCGTTTTTATGAGGTGCTCTTGTATCTTTACATCCAACATTTAATCTTGCAAAGCCATTTTTTTTTAAATAATCCAAAGTTATGCCTTCACTAGCAGGTGCAGCCCAATCAACATAATTCTCAAGGCATTTTTCATCTGACCAAAGAAATTGCTCGTCCTTGTAACCCATCAGCTTAGCAAGTCTTCTAAAAATCTCATAATTAGAAATTGCTTCGCCAGGTGGTTCAACACATTTTTCATTATAGGTTAAGTAGAGGTGACCCCATGATAAAATCATATCTATGTGTTCAGCACCCATTGATGCTGGAAGTAATATGTCAGCATAAGAGGCTGTATCTGAAATGAAATGTTCAGCAGACACAAGAAACAAGTCATCTCTTTCAAGACCCTTTATGATTTTCTCAGTTTCAGGTGCTTGAGTTACAGGGTTCGCATTCCAACACATCATTGATTTTATGGGAATGTTTTTATCTAAATTTTCACCAAGCAATGCTCTGCCAATTTGCAAAGCGTTAACAACTCTTGTTCCTTTAGGAATCCAATCAGGCCTGCAGATTACATCAAATTTGTAAGGATGTTCCCAAACAGGAAACTGTGTTATACCCCCTCCAACATGCTTCCATGCTCCGGTCAAGGCAGGTATGCAAGTAACCGCTCTAATTGTTTGTCCACCCCCGTTATGTCTTTCTAAAGCAACACCAATTCTAATTCCAACAGGTTGTTGAGTTGACATTTCACTTGCTAATTTTTCTATCTGTTCAGCAGGAATTCCTGTTATTTCACTTGCCCAGGATGAATCTTTTCCCTGGATATGATTTTTTAGTTCATCAAAACCATTTGTGTAATTAGAAACATACTCATTATCAACTAAGTTGTTATTAATAATATAATTTAGGATTGAAACAGCTAACGCGCCATCAGTTCCAGGTTTTGGACAAATATGCCAATCAGCTTCTTTCGCAGTCCTTGATTTATAAGAATCTATTACAACAACTTTGGCTCCTTTTTTTTTGGCATCATTTACTATTGCCCAATGGTGAAGATTTGTACTAATGCTATTGCACGCCCAAATAACAATATATTTACTGTGAACATAACTTTCAGGATCTAATCCAGCGGTAGGACCAATTGTACTTAACCAGGCAGTACAAGATCCCTCACCACAAAAGGTCCTTTCACAAACGGTAGCTCCCATTTTATTGAAAAAAGAATCTCCACCGTTAAGTCCGTGGACTAAACCTTGGTTACCCAAATAACTGTATGGAATTATGGCCTGAGGACCATAATCGTTAATTATTTGTTTCCATTTATCAGTAATTGTCTTTAATGCTTCATCCCAACTAATTCTCTCAAATTCATTTTTACCTTTTTTACCTACTCTTTTGTGAGGATATAGAAGTCTATCTGGGTGATAATGTCGTTCTTCGTAATTTTTTAATTTAACACAAAGACCACCACGAGTCATCGGGTGGTCTGGGTTACCTTTGACACTAATCAATTTGTCATGAGACACCTCATAAACCATGGCACAAGTATCTGGGCAGTCGTGAGGACATGCACCAAAATATTTTTTGGAAGAATCATCCATGTTTCTTTATTCCCTGCATATAAGTCTATTGAAAAAAAATTTAAGATTCAACAGCTTTATAAATAAAATTTAGTTATTACATTCTTTGTCATTATTCAATTTGCTTTTCATTTTCAAATCAATATATTAAACCGCATCATTGAAAGTAGAATTAGTAATAATTGTCCATGAAAAAAATAACCAAATTTTTTAAAAATATTAGATTTAATTTTAAAAAAAAAATTGGATTGGATAACCTCAGTTGTGATGATTATTCACTTGATCAATTGTTTAATTATTTTGGTACTGATAAGGGGACTCACGTAAAAAACCCTTATTCCAACGATTCTAACGAAATTTTAGGTCATGGATTCGCTAAATTTTATGAAAAGAAACTCAAAAAATTAAAAAAAAAAACATTTAATATGTTGGAAATTGGGACATGGGAGGGAGCATCAACAGCATCATTTTCATTATATTTTCCAAAATCATTTATATACGGAATCGACAGAAACTATAGATTTAAGTATCAATCAAACAACATTAAATTTTTAAATTGTAATATAAAAAAACATTCAGATTTAAAGGAATTTGAGAAACAATTTAGAAATAAAAAATTTGAGGTTATCATTGACGACGGCTCACATCTTTTAAATGATATGATATTTAGTTTAAAATTTTTTTTTAAATATCTTGATAAAAAAGGAATATACGTGATTGAAGATTTTAATGCTCCTGTTTATTTTAATGAACTTAATGATGGGAAAAATAACGAACTTTTAATTCAAGAAATCTTAAAAAAAATAAAAAAAAAAGAAAAATTCAAATCTACGATATTAAATAACTCTGACCAGAATTATCTTTTTGAAAATATTTCTAAGGTTGAATATTTCAAAGGTAAAACAAAGATTTCTGATATCGCCTTTTTAAGTAAATAAATTAAAGGATATTGTCATGGATCCAGTTTCACAAGGATTGTTAGGTACAGCTCTAGCAAGTTCATTTGCCCAAAAAAAAGAAATTAAATTTGCTTCTTTGTGTGGGTTAATTGGAGGCATTGCTCCCGATATTGACGTATTAATTAAATCTGATAGTGATCCCCTTTTATTTATTGAATATCACAGACATTTTACTCATTCACTCCTGTTTGTACCTTTTGGTGGTCTTATAGTTTCTTTTTTTTTATACTTAATTTTTTTTAAACAAAAAAAATTTAAAACAATCTTTATTTTTACAACTCTTGGTTTTTTAAGTCATGGTTTTCTTGACTCATGTACAAGCTATGGCACAAGTCTTCTTTGGCCTTTTTCTGAATCGAGAATTTCTTGGAATATTATTTCAATAATTGATCCTATTTACACATTTATTCTTCTACTTTCTTTTATCTTATCTTTTCTTCTAAAATCGAGTTACTATTCGAAATTAGGGCTTTGTCTCTCATTTTTATATCTTGGTTTCAGTTTAAATAAACATTTACAAGTTGAAAAAATGATTTTAAAAGTAGCTGAAGATCGAGGACATAAGATTGAAAGACTTCTTTTAAACCCAACAATTGGTAATGTAATTCTCTGGAGAAGTGTATATCAATTTGACGAAGATTATTATGTAGATGCTGTCTACATGCCCTTGTTTGGTAAACCAAAACTTAAAAAAGGAACGAAAGTAAAAGTTATAGATAAAGAAACAGTTTTTCCTGAAATTAATGATTCTTTACAAAGAAATGATATAAGAAGGTTTTCATTTTTCTCTCAAAATTTTATTTATTTACATCCAGATTTTAAATATGTAATAGCTGATCTAAGATATGGAACACTTCCTCATGACACTATGTCATTGTGGGGAATAGAAATCAATCCTACTGAAATTGATAAACATGTTACTTTTAGGAAATTAAGAAATTTTCAAAACTATCACTACCAAAGATTTTGGGACATGTTAAAAGGTAATTTCACTCAATAAATAAATGTTAATAAATCTAATTTACTAACTGAGCATCTCTAAGGCGAAAAAAAACGTTATAGTCATCATCTGTTGGAACTAACTCAAGTTTGCCTTTAATATTTACTGCATCGTATGAAAAAATAATGGGACTTACTGCATGAACCTCAATTATCAAGTTTGCAGAAATATGGGGATGATAAGGACAGCTTATTGGAAATGGACCTAGCAAAAAAAGTTTTTGTTTTTCGTCTTGTTCAAGCGGAAACATGTATCCTTGAATTAGAATTTTTTGCTTATCAAGTTTTTTAATTTGATCCTTAAATTCGGGACGTACTCCTATCCATTCGTTTCCTTCTTTATCAAAAAAAGTGTATTCTTTCATGATTGTTTCGCCGAAAACTTTCCAGTGGACACCTCCTTTGGGTACCTTCACAAAATCATCAATATTCGATAGAAGGTTGTATTCATCGTAAGGCTCTTCCATAGTTTCATTAGTAGAAAAAACGTTTATTAAGAGGTTATTATTAGCGTATACGCCAAAATTAAAAAAATTTAATGGTGTAAAACCGAAGATTACAATAATGAAAAATGAAAAAGTTACAGAATATTTTTTAATTTTATCAAACACTTAAGTTATTAATAACAGTTACTATATTTATATCGTTCGTGATAGTTGATTTGCAATACTAATTTTAGAACCTCGATAAGCAGGAAATATGGCTGCAATCAAACCGGCAAAAAAAACAAATAAAATTATCAGAATAAAATCTAAATTAAAAATCAACGAAGCATTGGTCGTGTGTAATGTAAAAATATTATGAGTTAAAATACTAAATAGTAAAAAACCTATTAAGATTCCTAAAAGAATACCAATCAAAACAACAAGAATTCCCTCAAGAACAATTATTTTAAAAATTCTCTTTTTCGAGAAACCTACTGCTCTCAAAACAGCTAAGTCTCCCATTCGATTTTCTAAGTTACTTGCTAAACCAGAAAAAATATTGAGCGAGGCTATCAAAATTAAAATTAGAGAAAGTATAGCAAAACTTTTTGAACCGATACCAAATAATGAAATTAGACGGTTAATCTCTAGAGCTGGGTTTGCAGCTTGTAAAGAACTTTCTCTATTAATTGATCGAGGTAAATTGATATTTGCTATTGGTGATTTAGTTTTTATTAACAAAGCTGTTATTTCTGAGGAACCTAACTCGTTAGTTTTATTAGTTTTCTTATCATTTTTTGAATGTTTATGATAGTTCTCATCTTCACTTTTATGCTTTTCTTTATCATGATCGTGTTCATGAATGTCATGATGTTCCTCTTTATGATGTTCATGATCGTGTTGATGTTCATGATGTTTTTCAAAGGAGTTATCTACTTTATGAAGTCCATGAATATCTAAAACTGAATTTAAAGAAGTTAAAATTAATCTATCTATAACAGTACCGGAGGGTTTTAAAATACCTACAACATTATATTTGTGTTCTTCATGAGATGAACCATCCTCTAAAAGACCGTGAACGCCCATAAATTCATCACCAATATCTAAATTTACAGACGATCCAACAACAACTTCAAAATTTTGATCCCAGTATCTCCCTTTACTGAAGCTCATATCATAATGTCTAATGTAGTTAATAGTGGTTCCAACAATACGAAATCCCCTCCAATTGTCACCAAGTGCCAGCGGGATTGATTCTTCAATTTGTGGATTATTCATTATTTTTTTTGCTTGACTGTACGCAATATTCCCCGTTGGAATGTCAATGTGATAAACTGATGAAAGGATAAGTTGTAATGGACTTCCTTTAGCTCCAACTACGATGTCAATCCCTTGGCCATCAAGATTAATGCGATTTTGTATGTGATTTCCAAATTGTGAAATTAATAACGCTATAGAAACGCCAAAAGCAGTTAACATTATTGATAAAAAGCTATTTAAAAAACGATATTTTAATGAATAAAAAACAAATCTTAAATCACTCATAATGACATCTCAGTAATTTTAGAAAAATATTTTTTAATTCTCTTATCGTGTGTAGAGACAATTAGTGTTGACTTTGTTTGTTTTGTTTGTTCAAGAATTAATTCCATAACTTTTTGAGTATTATAATCATCAAGAGAAGAAGTAGGTTCGTCAGCGAATATTACACACGGACTGTTAGCAAGACCACGGGCAATAGCAACTCTTTGAGCTTCACCAACACTTAATTCTGAAACCATTTGTTCACTTTTTTGAGTGAGACCTAATCCATGAATTAAATTTTCGACTTTTTTAGAATCATTTTTATTTTTTATCAAATCAATGTTTTGTTTTACATTTAAGTGACCAATCAAATGTAATTTTTGAAAAATAAAACCAAAATTAGCTGCACGTATTCTGTCAATTTCTTCCTCTAATAATGAAGAATATTCATGATCTTTAAAAAAAATTTCACCATTAGTTGGTTTTAACAAACCGGACATCAAATTTAGTAAAGATGTCTTTCCAGAACCAGAGGAACCTAATACTAAAAGGTGTTTACCTTCTTCAATATTAAAGTTTAGGTTATTTAAAATTGTTTTATTACTTTTTTTGTATTCTAGATTTTTAATTTTAAAAAGCATAAATTTTAGTTTGCTAAACTTAACCTTTACAATAGATATTCCGTCAAAATAAATAATAAATTACAAAAATAAAAAGAAGATGATAAGTAAATATTTCTCATTATTAATTTTTTCATTATATTTTTATTTTCACGCTTGAAAAACTGTTCATCAGAAGAATCAAGTCTTTTTGTTTTTAATTGTGTAAAAACTAACAAAACATAAATAAATGTTGTAACAAGAAAAAATTGTAATTCTATATCCTCAAACCAAGGAAAATTAAAAAAAGATAATGTTGAAAAACCTAATATACTCGTCAATGAAGTTAAACTTAAAAACAATGGTATACCGCAACAAAAAAAGTGTGTAAGGCAACTTAAAAGTAAAAAATATGAGGACAAGAATTTAATCATTAGTTATTATTAATTAATGAATTATAATATTAAATGTTATATTATTACATAAAAAAATTTTAATTCAAAAGGAATACATAAGAATTTTAAATGTTTAAAGAAGAACAAATCATTAAAATTTGTAAACAAAATAAGTGGAGGCTTACAGAGCCGAGGCTAGAAGTTTTGAGAATAATATCACTTAGTAAAAACCCAATTAAGGCTTATGATATTTTAAAAAAATTAGCTAATAAAATTAAAAATCCTAAACCTCCAACTGCTTATCGTGCTATTCAATTTTGGCAAAAACACAAATTTATTCATCGAATTGAAAGTCTCAACGCTTATCAAGCATGTAGTCACGGACATAGTCATGTAGGAGCTCAGTTTTTAATTTGTGATGATTGTGGAAAAGTAATCGAATCCAACTTACATGAAATTCCAGAAATTTTAAAAAAAAGTACAGAAAACAAAACCTTCAAGCCATTAAGATGGAATTTAGAAATAAATGGTTTATGTAATCAATGTTCTTAATTAAAAATTTCATGAAATTAGCTTTATGTTTGTTGCTGATATTCAAAAATTCTTATGCAATTGATAAAAAAAATACTAATAATTTAAAAGACCAAATATATGATGTACGGACACATGCTGGACCAATGGGCATGGGGTTAACCAAATCCTATCAAATTAATAACCAAAAAATTTGTGTTTATAATACAATCAATGGACAAGAACAAATAATCTTAAAAAGTTTGGACAAGTGCCCTATAAAAAGACCTACAAAAAATTATTAACAGTAAATAAAGTCTTCTAAATGTAAAGATTATGAGTGATGGACTTTTAGCAGTTTTAGCTTTCATACCAATTTTATCAGCTGGAATTTTATTAATTGGCTTCAGAATTTCAGCTAAAGTCGTAATGCCTATCATTTTACTCATTACAATCATTATTAGTAATTTTATGTGGGGTGTGAGTGGAAGAAGAGTTTTTGCATCTTCACTTCAGGGCCTAATCATTACGATGGGAATTCTGTGGATTATTTTTGGTGCTATAATGTTGTTAAATACATTAAAATATTCAGGAGCAATTGCTAAAATTCGTGAAGGCTTTTCAAACATCACTAATGATAGACGTATTCAAGTAATATTAATAGCATGGTTATTCGGATGTTTTATTGAAGGAGCTTCAGGATTTGGAACACCTGCTGCAGTTGCAGCTCCGTTGATGGTTGCAATAGGTTTCCCAGCGTTAGCTGCAGTAGTTTTTGGAATGATGATTCAATCTACACCAGTCTCTTTTGGTGCAGTAGGAACACCTTTAATAGTAGGTGTCCAAGGTGGGTTAGATAAAGTATTACTAACAGAGAAACTTATTCAAAAGGGAATTGAATGGGAATCTTTTTTTTCAATAATCGTTTCAAATGTCGCAATTATTCATGCTATGTGTGGCACTTTTATGCCTTTATTTATAGTCATAATAATGACAAGGTTTTTTGGTAAAAATAAATCCTGGTTAGAAGGTATATCAATCTTTCCTTTTGCAATTTTTTCAGCATTTAGTTTTACAATTCCATATGTAATAGCTGGTATTTTTCTTGGCCCAGAATTTCCATCTATAATTGGAGGGTTAGTTGGACTTGCAGTTGTAACATTTGCTATTAAAAAGAATTTTTTAATACCAAGGGACTCTTGGAATTTTCCCTCCTCTTCTAATTGGCCAATTTCATGGAAAGGAAGTATTGAAATGCCTCTTGGGAAAACCCAAAAAAAAATCAGTACTTTTAATGCTTGGTTCCCATATATTTTTTTAGCTTTAATACTTATAATTTCAAGAACTTATGAGCCCTTAACAAATTTTCTTAAATCAGTAAGTTTTAATTTTACAAGCATACTTAGTGAAGAAAAAATTAGTGCTAGTTTTCAAATTTTATATTTACCAGGTGGAATACTAATGATGGTATGTCTGGTAACTTTTATTTTACATAAAATGAGTTTCGCCGAGATCTCAAACGCTTTTTTAGATTCATTTAAAACAATTTTAGGTGCTGGTTTTGTTCTAATTTTTACAGTTCCGCTTGTAAGAATAATGATAAATTCTGGAATAAACACCAAGGATTTAGTAAGTATGCCAATCGCTATGGCTCAAGGAATGTCAAGTTTAATGGGCCAAATCTACCCACTGTTTGCACCAACAATTGGGGGTATAGGTGCCTTTCTTGCAGGTTCAAATACTGTAAGCAATTTAATGCTTAGTCAATTTCAGTTTGAAACAGCCAATTTATTGGGCTTATCAGGAACCCTAATGGTTGCAGCACAAAGTGTTGGAGCTGCAGCCGGAAATATGATAGCTATTCATAATGTAGTAGCAGCATCGGCTACCGTTGGATTACTTGGTAAAGAGGGAGTTATAATGAGAATAACAATTTTACCTACTTTATATTATTTCTTCCTATCAGGATTAATTGTTCTCATTTTTATTCACTTATTTAATTTTAGCGACCCACTTTCAAAAACTTCATTAAAACACAGTTCAAATATAAACAGTATTTTTTTAAAAACTTAAAATTCAAATGAAATTTTAAAAGTAAGCTTTGAGTAAAAATAACAAATCTTTAAATATAATTTCTTTGAGACGAACTTTATTAATTGTAGCATTATTAAATTTTTCGTATTTTTTTATTGAATTATCAGCTGCAGTAAAAATTACTTCAGTTTCATTATTTGCAGATTCAATTGATTTTCTTGAGGATACTTTTGTGAATCTTCTTATTTTCTTTTCTTTTTTGATAAGTTCAAGCTTCAGGCCAAAATTAAGTAAAATATTAGTTATTATTATTCTTTTACCTGGTCTCACAGCATTATGGACAGCATGGGAACAAATAGTTAGACCTTTTCCACCAGAGCCTTTTAAGTTAACTTTGGTTGGGGTTGGAGCGTTGCTAACAAATATTACGTGTACAATTATTCTTTTGAAATTTAGAAAAAATAATAAAAGTTTAATAAAAGCAGCTTTTCTATCAGCAAGAAATGATGTGTTAGCGAATTTTGTAATTATTACTGCAGGAATTATAATTATGTTTCATGCATCAATTTGGCCAGACTTAATTGCAGGGTTATTAATATTCTTAATTAACTTTGACGCTGCTTGTAAAGTATATCAAATTGCTAATACTGAGGATAAAGATTAATGAATGAAATCAACAGTTTAAAAATTATATCTAAACTAGTTTGATAGCAAGAATAGTTGTGACAACTGTATAAATTAATAGACTTAATACAATTAGTACTACTTGATTTGCTTTAAAATAGTTTTCCTTTGCAACTTCTTTTACTTGGTACAACAAGTTAGGCCATGTGTACGAAACAAAATCACCCTGAGACATCACATTTATAAGCTTCCCATCTTTATCAACTACAGGTACGTGTCTAAATCTTTCGTTAGACATTTGCCTTAGCCATGTGAGAAGGTTATCATCTCTTTTCGCCACTTTGACGGGTGAGGTCATTATTTGTTTTAGTTTAGTGGTTTTAGGATTCATTGAATTTGGGATTAACTTTTTTAGTAAATCTCTTTCAGTTACAATACCCTTAACTTTATTGTTTTTGTCTGTAATAACAACCGATCCAAAGTTATCATTTTTCATCGCCTTCACGGCATTAAAAACAGTTTCGTTTTCTGTAAAAGTTAATGGAGGCTTTTTACTCTTAAATTCTGGTCTATCTGAAATTTTCATTATTGAACTATAATCCCTAAAATAAGTTTATCAATTAAAATTTAAATTTGAATACTTACAACAATTTTTTTAATAAAAAAATAAAAAGCATTAATATTTTTTGTTAAAACTATATAGTATAAATATTATTAATTAAGCTTTATAAATGCATAACAAAATGAAAAAATTTTCTTTGTACACTTTAATTTGTTTTCTAACATTTTCTTGTACAACTGTATTAGAGGGTTCTTATACTTGGGATGAATTTATTCAGGAAAGATCAGCTAACGGCGATTTCTTTTTTGCTGAGGCAACGTCACCAGATGGGAGCGTTTCTTTTGGTAGTTCCAATGATAGTCAGTGGGGAGCCAATAATATGGCAACTAGGCACTGTTCAGAAAACTCTGGTAAAATTTGTAGAATAACACAAACTAAAACCTTACCTAGAAAAGGAAACTTACTAGGTATCTTTTAAATATTGTGTAGCTTAATAAAATGTATCTAAAGAACACAAAAAACTTCTTACTGTATATTTTAATTTGCATTTTACCCGTATCTTGTACAACTGTTTTGGAGGGAGTCTATACTTGGGATACTTTTATACAAGAAAGATCATCAGATGGAGATACTTTTTTTGCAGAAGCTAAAGCTCCAAATGGTATTATTTCATATGGTAGTTCTAATGATAGTCAAGGAGCAGCTAACAATATGGCTTCAAGACATTGCTCTGAAAATTCTGGTAAAATATGTAAAATAACTCGGACTATTACTTTGTCGAAAAAAAAAGATATTGAGTCATTGGTATGTACAGAAAAGTATTCTAGAGACTTAAAAAATGATAAGCTTGGTCCCTTGATTACTCAATGGTGCAATAAACTGGCCTCCATTTCAACTGAGAAAGACAAGAAAATTGCAGAATGTTCATTAAATCACATTAGTCGTTCAAAAAACACAACCAACGCAGTTTCTGGGTCAAAACTTTGTGAAGCAAAATTTAATTAAATTAAGAGTGTATAGTAATTATGCCACTTGATTAATATTTTCAATTTCATCTAAAAAAGATGGGGCATCCAAGCGCATTAAAATTGACGATTTACTATCTAATGCAGAATCAGGTGTGCGATGCAGTATACCATCTTCTCCTCCCCGAAAAATAGCAATATCCCATTTATTAATATATTCTACCGCTGATTTAGATTTCAAAATTTCTTTGTTCGACTTACCTTCTCTAAAAGCATTTCTATTTGCAGCATGATCAGGCAAAACCTCAGTTCCTTGTCCTGCATAAGTAACCAATAATCTAAAAGGAACCATATCTACATGATAACGTTTACATCCTCTTTCTGTACCAAGCCAAAAACTAATTTTATTATCACCAATAAATTTACAAAATAACTTACATAAGTTACTCATGTCATCTAACCAGAGTCTATAAAAAGGGTCACATTTAATATCTTTTGTAATTATTCGGTTTAAGAGTTCTCCTAAATCTTGTTTTGAACTATTATATTTAACAAAACCGGAAACAGAATTAAGGCATTTAAAAACTTTATTAAAAAAAAAATTAGAATTTCTCGGTATTTTCCTATTTATGATTTTCAATTGTTTATAATCATTCTTAAAGTCTAATAAATTTTGCTTTATGTTATGGTAATCATTCATGGTTTTGAATTTAATTTAACTATAACAGTATAAACATTTATTGTTATAATATAACACTAAAAAATATTTTTACATATCTTTAGAAGTAGAAATTTAAAAAATAAATCTTTTTAATTGGGCAAAAAAATAAACAAGAGAGAAATTAAATTTTGGAATAAAATTTGCTAAATTGTCTATATGTTCACCGAGCCCATAGAAACATCGTCAATGAATTATGTTATAATGGAATCACATATTGATAAAGATTTCATTGATTTAATTAATAAAGAAGTAGATATATTATTGTCTAGTAAGAGCAAAAATTCTGCTTCTGAACGATTAGTTGGTCAAATTAAGAATGGGGAACAACTTTACTTAGACAGAAATGTCAAAATATTTGATAGTATTCATAAGCTTGGAGAATGCATGGCTGAGAAATACGCGTCTAATTATTTTACAAAACTAAATATTAAAAACCCATACACATCAGCAAAATGTTCAGATTTATGGTCAGTTCATCAATATGCTGGTGATTATAATCCAGTTCACAATCATTCGTCGATTTTTAATGCTAAATTGTCATTTATTTTTTGGACTAAAGTTCCCGAAAAAATGAATAATAGATTTGCTGATTCCTTATATAATGCATCAGGTAAAGAGGATGGTTGTACCAGCTTTATTGGTTTATCAGGCGGTAATGTTTTAGATTTTCATCCCAGAAACACTAAAGTTTATTATCCAGAGGTAGGAAAGTTTCTTATCTTTCCAAGTTGGTTGAATCATTGCGTTAATCCATTTAATTGTGACGGAGAAAGAAGAACAGTTGCAGGCAACATAAAATTAAAAACAAAATCTGTAAGTCATCCAATCAATGATAATAAATATGCTTCCAATAATTTCGGCAATGGCAACCCATTAAAATGGAAAATATCCCAGGATTTTTAACATCAAAATATAGTTTATACTTGATAGTAATAATTTAATAACTTAACTTATAGATATGAAATTTCTTAAATTTTTCATAATCACTTTATCTATCACAAGCTTTTTAAGTACTTCAGTTTTAAGTAAATCATTTTCGTTGTGCGCAGAAAGTCATAGCGAAAGAATAAATATTGATAAAAAATCTGAAATTGAAAACCATCCTTGTCACAGTAGCGCTAAAAAGGAAAAGGACAAAAATTTATGCTTTGAGTGTGACTGTTATTTGACACAACTTCTATACAATGAGATATCTTACATCTCAAC
>CACAXP010000027.1 GCA_902536485.1 uncultured Alphaproteobacteria bacterium
TAGCATATAACCTTTACCCCTTACAGTTTTGATAAATGATGACTCTGAGTTAGAAGTTATTTTTTTTCTGAGTCTTGCAACAATAACATCAACAGAACGCAAATTGGAATCAACGTTCAGTTTCTCCCCAATATATTCTCTTGAAATTTCTTTATTAATATTTTTAATTAGAATTTCTAAAAGATATTCCTCATTAGTTGTCAATTTTACAATTTTATTATTTTTGTTTAACTTTTTTGTATTTGACTCATAGATAAAATCTCCAAAATAATACTTTTTATCAACTTTTATGTAATTAATTCTTGGATTTAGAAGTTTTTTTATTCTTAAAATTAGTTCCAGTGGCTCAAATGGTTTGCTTAAATAGTCATCACAACCAAGATTGTACGATTGAGTTTTAATATCTAACTGACTAGTAGCAGTAAGCATTATTACAGGAGTGCTAACATTTTCTTTTCTAAAGTTATTGAGAAACTCAGTTCCACTTATTTTAGGCATCATTATATCTAGTACTATAATATCAAAACTAAATAAGTTTAATAGTTTGTTTGCTTTATCAACACTATGTGCCGTAGAAACATAAAAGTTATTTTTTCTTAAAAAAACTTTAAGTAACTCTCTTATTTTATCATCGTCGTCAACACACAATATGTGTGGTTTACTTTCCATAAAACAGTCTTAATAAATGTTTAAATCAAATAATTTTGCATATTTAATGGTAATTTTTTTGATTGTATCCTATAACAAAATTTATGCAAATTTTACCTTTTGATAATAGGGATGGAGTTATTTGGTTGAACGGTAATTTCATAGAATGGCGTCATGCAAATATTCATGTTCTCAATCATGGTCTTCATTATGCAAGTTGTGTTTTTGAGGGTTTAAGAATTTATAATGGAAAGATATTTAAACTTGATGAGCATATTGAAAGACTTTTTAAATCGGCAAAAATTTTAGATTTAGATATTCCATACAACTATCAGGAGGTCGTTGATATTTCCAAGGAAATAATTTTAAAGCAAAATATTTCTGATGGTTATATACGACCTGTAGTTTGGAGAGGAAGTGAGATGATGGCTATTTCTGCAAAAAAGGGATCGACAAACCTTGCCATTGCTGCTTGGGAATGGCCATCTTATTTTTCCCCCAAAAAATTACTTCAGGGAATAAAACTAAATGTTTCAAAATGGTTAAGACCATCACCAGAATCTGCACCAACAGACAGCAAAGCTGCAGGTTTATATATGATTTGTTCACTAAGTAAACACGAGGCGGAAAAACTTGGCTTTGACGATGCATTGATGCTTGATTATCGAGGATATGTAGCAGAGGCAACTGGAGCCAATATATTTTTTGTAAAAGAAAATGAGTTATTTACACCTGTAGCTGATTGCTTTTTAAATGGTATTACTAGACAAACAGTAATTGAAATTGCTCAAGAAAATAATATTAAAGTTCATGAAAAACATTTCCAACTTGATTTTTTAAAAACTTGTGATGAAGTTTTTTTAACAGGAACAGCTGTTGAAATCACGCCAGTTAGTAGCATTAATGATTTTAATTTTGAAGAAAGGAAACTTACAAAATTCTTGATATCAGAATTTAAAAAAAAAGTGACCACTTGATCATTAGCTTTGCCTATCAAGCCACTTAGAACTATCTAGGTAATTCTCTCTTTTCCAAAAAGTAATTTTTTTTTTAAAATATAATAAAATTTCTTGAATAAAAATAAATCCTTCTTTTCTATGTTCACTTGCAACAACAAGAAAAATAATATTTTCACCTGGTTTAAGGTTTCCGTATCTATGCATAATTAAGTAATCTTGAATTTTAACTTCTTTTAACAACCTTTTTAAGGCGAGTTTTGTTTGATATAACGCCATTTTTTCATAAATTTCAATATCCATAGTTTTTATTTTTTTTTTTTTATTTGATGGACGTACCTTTCCAAGAAAAGATATGACTGAGCCAGAACTATTATTTTTTGAAGCAAAATTTTTCAATACCTCCTCAACATTTAATTTTTCAGTTTGAAATATTATTTTCATTAACCACCAGTTACTGGAGGGAAAAAAGCAATCTCATCGTTATTTGTTACTTTTGTTTGAAACGAATCAATATAATTGCAGTTAACAGAGCATTTAATATTCTTTAAGTCTTGAAAAGCTAACTTATATGATTCGTTTATTACCTTTAATTTTTCAACTATGTCTTTCACAGTTGTTTGTTCGTTAATAGTAATTGAATCTTCACTCTTACCGATTACTTCTTTAATTTTTGCGAAATAAAGTATTTTCAACTTAAAATATCCTCGTATCTGTAGAACTTTAATAGGGTTCCTTTTTTTATGTATTTTATATTCTCATTTATTTCAATTATACCATCTGTTTGAGAAATAGAAGAAATAATTCCTGATCCACTTGTGTGAAATTTTTCAAGAAAATAATTATTGTTTATTTTTTTTATAGTTCCTCTAAGCCACTCAGTTCTTCCAGTTTTTTTTACCATTTCAAAGTTGGAAGGTATTAATCTTTCTATAATTTCATTTTTTTCAATACCAGATAATTTTTGAAGATAATTTACAACAAGCATTAAAAAAGTAATTACAGCAGCTACAGGATTGCCTGGTAAACCAATAAATGGCGTATTGTTAAATTTTCCAAAAGCAAAAGGCCTTCCTGGTTTCAAAGCTAGTTGCCAAAAGTTTACTTTACCTGAAATTGAAAAAAAGCTTCCTATATGATCAATTTTACTTTTGGAAACTCCACCTGAAGTTATAATTAAGTCAAAGGATGAAAGACTTTTATTCAATTTTTTTTTGGTATGCTCAAAATTATCTTTTATTAAACCTAAGTCTGTGGCTTCGCAACCTACTTTTTTAAGTAAACTAGTTAATACTGTTTTATTAGCATCAAATATTGAATACTTCTTTTTTACAGTATTCGAAGAAATTTCGTCACCTGATGAAAATACTCCCACTTTTATTTTTCTAAATACTTTTACTTTTTTTAAACCAAGAGAAGATAACTGAGTAAGGTCAACTGTTCTGATTTTTCTTCCTCTTTTAAATGCAATCTTATTTTTTTTTATATCTTCTCCTTTTTTCCTAACATTATCTCCTTTTTCTGGAAATTTTAAAATTTGAAGAATCTTGTTGTTGATTAAGCAATTTTCCTCAAAACAAACAGTATCAATATTATTATTTTTCAGAATAAATGATCCAGTAAAAATTATTATTGCTTCTCCAACTCTAACTTTTTTTTTGAATGGTTTCCCTGGTCTTGATTCTCCCACAATTTTGAGAATTTTATTTCCTTTTTTTATTGAGTTATAATTAATCCCAAAACCATCGACTGCAGAATTATCAAATTCAGGAATATTTTTTTTTGAAAAAACATCAGTTGCTAATACTCTATTTTCTGAATCTCTAAAATCAATATACTCTGAGGCATTTTTAAATTTCTTTAAGCTGTCGATCATTTTTTTTTTGGCTGAAAGAACAGAAATAAGTCTTTTATTTTTTTTCATTTTTTTATTTCCTTTAAAATAAAGGAACCTATTTTTATTGTTTCATCTATGTGAAATTTAGGAAGATTTATTTTAGAAACTTTAGGAGAAATTTTATCAAAAACTAAGGCTTTTATATTTTTATCCTTAAGACAAAGTAAGGGTTTTTTAATTGAGTCTCTATATACTTCAATTTTTTTTGTAGGTCCTTTTTTTAGACCTTCAATTAAAATTATGTCTGTGTCAGAAGAAAATTTATCTATAATATCTTTTAAATTGATTTTTTTTTTCTTTTTTGTGGTAATCATAGCAAACTTATATTCGTTATAAATCACCACCTCTTTTGAACCTGATTTAAGATGTTCGTAACTATCTTTTCCCTTTTTGTCAATTTCAAAATTGTGATGAGAATGTTTAATTGAGGAGATGTTAATATTTTTTTTATCAAAATATTTTATAATTCTACACATCAAATGAGTTTTACCACTTCCACTCCAACCCACAATGCCAAAAACATTTTTCATTTTAAAATAGCTTTAGGTTTTTTTTAAAATATATATAACCAGTATAAATTGTTATTGCAGAGGCAAAAGTGAGGCCTAAATTTCCTAGGTACAATATTAATTTTGTTTCAAAGTTTTTTTGTACTAATAAAAAACCTAGCGAGGACATTTGAAAGAGCGTTTTCCATTTAGCTAGGTTAGTAACCAAAAGTGTTTTTGTAGAATGTAAAAAAAAGTCTCTAAGCCCCGATACTATTATTTCTCTAAGAATTATCACTAATGCTGGATATACAAAAACCCCTACAATAAGATGATTAGCAATAAGAATAATCAGTATGGATACTACTAAGATCTTATCTGCGATTGGGTCCAAAAACCTTCCAAAATTTGATTCAATGTCAAATTTTCTTGCAAGATAGCCATCAAAAAAGTCAGAGAAACATGCTGTAACATAAAGAAATAAAGCAATCCAGTAATATTGTTGATTATCTATTTCAATACATAAAACAATGCTCGGAATGAGAACAATTCTTAGGATTGTTAAAAAGTTTGGAATATTTTTTAAACTAAACAATTTTATTAAATTCCTTATAAATTCTTTTAGCAGTTTCTGAACCTATACCCTTTACTTTTTTTAAATCAACTAAGCTTGCACTTTGAATATTCTCTATTGTACCAAAATAATTTAAGAGATTATACTTTGTTTTCTTTCCTATTCCTGTAATTTGATCAAAGGTAGAGCTTTTCATTTTTTTTGTTCTTTTTACCTTGTGCGATGAAACGGCAAATCTGTGAGCTTCATCTCTAAGCTTCTGGATAAAGTAAAATTCTTTCTCATTATTATTTAAATAAATGCTTTGATCAACAGTATGAATTTTATCCTCACTTGATTTTCTATTTTTACCCTTAGAAATACTTAATAAATCAATATTATGAAGTTTTTTTTCTGTAAGGATTTTGTTTACTATATTAAGTTGACCTTTTCCACCGTCAATAATAATTAGGTTTGGAAGTTCTTTTTTCCATTCTTTAGAAAAATTAAACCTTCTTTCTATCATTTCAGCCATCATTTTATAATCATCGAAAATTCTGCCTGATTTTGTCTTCGCATTAAACTTTTTATAATGATTTTTAGAAAACCCAAAATTTTGATATACAACCATTGTTCCTATTGCGTCTGTACCACTAAGATGGCTGTTATCATATATTTCAATTCTGAATGGAAAATTTTTAAGCTTAAATTTTTCGTAAATACTCTTAAGTACTTTAGGTTCATTTTCGCTAATGTTTTGTCTATCTTTACTTGATGCCAGAATGTTATCACCCACTAATTTCATTAATTCTAGCTTTTTTCCTTTTTTAGGTTTTTTAATTTCAAGATTTTTATTTGGAGAAATTACTTTTTTAATAAGTTCAATATTTTTTAGATCAAAATTTACTAATATTTCATTGGGTGGGTTATTTCGTTTATAAAAAAAAATTAAAAATTGTCTTAATACGGTTTCTGACTCTTCAAATAATTTTTCTGATAAAAAAAAATCTTTATTTCCAAGATTCTTCCCTGATCTAAAAAAAAATAATTGAACATGAATTTGGCTAAACTTTTTGTAGAGAAATACGATATCAAAATTTTCGTCATTATTTAAATCAGAGTATTGTTCAAAGTTTATTCTTGATATTGCTTTAATTCTGTCTCTAATTATTGCGGCTTGCTCATAATCTTCTTGTTTACTTTTATGTTCCATAAGTTTTACTAAACTGTTCTTTAATTTAGGATTCTTTCCTTTTAAAAATAAAATAGCTTCATTAACTAAATCACAATATTCTTTGGATGTTATTAACCCTACGCATGGAGCACTGCATCTTTTAATTTGATGTAAAATGCAGGGCCTTTTTCTTGAGTTAAAAATGTTATCCGAACAACTTCTAATTAGAAAGGCCTTTTCAAGTTGTTGCAAAACTTCATCAACAACACTTACATTTGCAAAAGGTCCAAAAAAAATGTTATCTGATGTTTGCTTTCCTCTATATTTTCTAATTCTGGGCCATTTTTGATTCTTATTTATCATAATAAAGGGAAAGCTTTTGTCGTCCATCAATCTAATATTAAACGGTGGCTTAACTTTTTTTATAAGGTTATTTTCAAGTATAAGCGAATCTATCTCAGTTGGCGTTTTTATAAATTCTAATTTGTTGGTGAGACTAATGAGCGTCTTTATTCTTCTAGTTTGTTTATTATCGATTGAGTAGGAAGATATTCTTTTACGAAGATTTTTAGCTTTTCCAATATAAATTATTGATTCTGAAGAATCAATAAATTTATAGACTCCCGAACCATTGGGAAATGATTTTGATGCCTTTTTCAAAACACTTAGGCCTCTGTTGTAATTATAATCGGTTTTTAACTTCATAAAATCTTACAAGTCATTGCATTTATTATAAAAAATTATAAACAAAATTCTATCCACTAATTTTGTGGATAACTTTGTTAATAATCTTTGAGTTTTTTTTTTAATCTTCCTAATTCCGGGACTTTTAACCCAATTGATTAAAAATTAATCAATTTTATAAACCATTGATAAAACTGACTTTTTTTCTTTTTTAAGGTAATTTATCATTTTTTTTTATTTTTAATTTTTCATATACTATTAAAAAAATAAAATTAAATTATATGTTGACAACTTCTTTACCTTTAATCAGTAGAGAATACCTTGGATTTAGAGTTAGCCCAGCCAAGGCTTTGTCCAGAATCTAGGGTTAGTATTTCTCCAGTGACTGATTTATTTTTTATAAGATACTCAAGAGCGTCATTTATTTCATCCAATTCAACCTTTCTTTTCATAGGTGTTCTTAATATTTGATCCCTGAACTGTTTTGTTGTCTGATTTACACTTTTTAATGTAGGGCCAGGTGATATTCCGTTTACTCTAATTTTTGGTGCCAAAAATACTGCCAGACTTTTTGTCATTGTATATAATGCTGATTTACTAAGTGTATAAGAGGTAAAATATGGCGTAATATTTTTTACTCTTTGATCAATGATATTAACAATTAGTCCATTTTTACTTGATAGCTGTCGAACAAAATTTTTTGACAGAAAAAATGGGGCTTTAAGGTTTACGTTCATATGTTTATCAAAGATTTTATGGCTAGTTTTTTTTATTGTATCGAATTTAAATGTCGAAGCATTATTAATTAAAAGATCAATATTTCCATGAACTTTTTTAACTTTTTCAAAAAAAATATCAAAATCACAATCTTTACTAAAATCGCACTGAAAGGCGTTAAATTTAACACCTAAGTTCATTACTTTTTTTTTAATATTATTCATTTCTTTTTCAGAACTATTGTATTGAATTGCTACATCAATTCCCATATTCGCTAAATAAAAGGCTATTGAGGCACCAATTCTTTGAGCCCCGCCTGTAACAAGTGCTTTTTTATAAACTTTCATTAATGCCCATTTCTTTTTTTTCTAAAACCTTAATTTTATCACGAATTTCAGCTGCTCTTTCAAAATCTAAATTTTCTGCACATTCAAGCATTTTCTTTTTTAAATCAATTATCGAGACTTCTTCTGATAAATTATTGCCTTTCTTATTCTTAGTCGAGCCTTGATTTTCAATGGTTTCTTCAATTTTCCTTGTCGTTGATCTTGGTGTAATATTATTTATTTTATTATGATGAATTTGTTTTATTCTTCTACGCGTTGTTTCTTCAAGAGCTTTTGATATAGATTCAGTTTTAAAGTCAGCATAAAGGATTGCTCTTCCATTTATGTTTCTAGCAGCTCTCCCAATTGTTTGAATAAGAGAAACGTGTGATCTTAAATATCCCTCTTTATCTGCATCAAGAATTGCTACTAATCCACACTCTGGAATATCTAGTCCTTCGCGAAGAAGATTAATACCAACTAGCACATCAAATTTTCCAATTCTTAGATTTTTAATTAATTCTATTCTTTCTAAAGTTTCTATATCTGAATGCATATATTTAGCTTTTACTTCATTTTCATTCAAATAATCGGTAATTTTTTCAGCATCTTTTTTTGTTAAAGTTGTGATTAAAACTCTTAATTTTTTTTGACTTAATTTTTTACATTCATTAATAACATCTTCAATTTGGTTAGTAGCCTTTTTGACCTCACAAATCGGATCAATTAATCCAGTAGGTCTGACAACTTGTTCAATAAATACTCCTTTGCTTTTTTCAAGTTCATAATCTCCGGGAGTAGCTGAAACATAAATAGTTTGTCCTTTAAAATTTTCCCACTCTTCAAACATTAAAGGACGATTATCTTTACATGAAGGTAAACGAAAACCGTGTTCAGAAAGAGTTTCTTTTCTTGATCTATCCCCTTTAAACATTCCTTTAATTTGAGGAATTGTTACATGTGATTCGTCAATGAATATTAAAGCATCTTTTGGAAGATATTCAAATAATGTTGGTGGAGGCTGACCCTCTTTTCTCCCAGATAAATGTCTTGAATAATTTTCGATTCCTGAGCAACTCCCCGTGGCTGAAATCATTTCAAGATCAAAGTTCGTTCTTTGCTCAATTCTTTGGGCCTCAATTAATAATTTTTTAGACTCAAAAAATTTAATTCTTGTTTTAAGCTCTTCTCTGATAGCATCTATTGCTCTATTAAGAGAGGGTTTCGGCGTTACATAGTGACTATTTGCAAAAATCGTTATTTCATCTAAACTTTTTGAAATTACACCCAAAAAAGGATCAAATTCATCAATTGACTCTACTTTGTCTCCAAAAAAAGAAATTCTCCAAGATTTATCTTCTAGGTGTGATGGAAATATTTCTAAAAAATCACCTCTATTTCGAAATGTCCCTCTTACATGAACATTATCATTTCTTTTATATTGAAGCTCAACTAACTTTCTCTTTAATTTTTCAATTTCATAAACAGAATCTTTACTAACTTTAAAAGCCATTGATGAGTAAGATTGAACGGAACCAATTCCATATATGCATGAAACACTTGCAACAACGACTGTATCTTTTCTTTCGAGTAAGGCTCTCGTTGCTGAGTGTCGCATTCTATCAATTTGTTCATTAATTGCTGATTCTTTTTCTATGTATGTATCTGTTCTGGGAACATATGCCTCAGGGGTATAATAATCATAGTATGATACAAAATATTCAACACAATTTTTTGGAAAGAAACTTTTCATTTCACTATAAAGTTGAGCTGCTAAAATTTTATTTGGTGCAAAAACTAAAGAAGGTCTTTGTAGTCTTTCTATTACGCTAGCCATGGTAAAAGTCTTTCCAGACCCAGTTACTCCTAATAAGACTTGGTCTTTGGTATTTTTTTCGATTCCTGAGCACAGCGAATTAATTGCTGATGGTTGGTCGCCAGCTGCTGAGAATTTCGATTTAATTGAAAATTTTTCCATATTTAAATTAATTTTAAAATCTAATATATTTTTATTAAAGAATATATATAATCCTATATGTTGAAGTTTTAAATTTTTTTCCATAATTAATGAATTTCATTTCTAATAGATTGTCAAGGTTTCACCCTTCTCTCACGGTTAAAATTTCTCAAAAAGCAAGAGAAATGACAAGAGATGGTATAAAAGTTATAAGTCTTAGTTCAGGGGAACCGGACTTTGATACACCAGCTCATATTAAAGAATTTGCTATTGAAGCTATCAAAAACGGCTTTACAAAATATACTCAAGTTGATGGAACTGATGAGTTAAAAGAATCCATTACAAGAAAGTTTAAGAGTGAAAATAATTTAAATTATAACAAAGAAAATATAACAGTTGGTGTTGGTGGGAAGCACGTCATTTACAATCTTTTTATGTCGTCAATAAATGAAGGTGACGAAGTATTGATTCCTTCTCCTTATTGGGTCTCATATCCTGATATAGTTAATTTATGTAATGGGAAACCAATAATTGTCGAGACAAAATTTGAAAATGGATTTAAGTTAAAACCTGAGGACCTAGAAAAAAGTATTACAAAAAAAACTAAGTGGATTATAATAAACTCGCCGGGTAACCCAACAGGTTCAGTTTATTCAGAAGATGAGCTTAGGCAGCTTTCAGATGTTATAAGAAAGTATAAAGATGTTTTTATTCTATCAGATGATATCTATGAACATATTCTATATAAAAATACAAAATTTACTAATATTTTAAATACTTCTCCTGACTTATTTGATAGAACTTTTATTGTAAATGGGGTCTCTAAAGTTTTTTCAATGACTGGGTGGAGAATAGGTTATGGAGCTGGGCATAAAGAGCTTATTAAATCAATTTCTAAAATACAATCTCAGTGTACAACAAACCCATGTTCTATTAGTCAAATGGCAGCTATGTTTGCTCTAGAAAATAAAAAAACTTTCTTAAACGATTGGTTAGTTCAATTTGAAGATAGAAAAAACTTCTTGGTAGACTTTTTTTCTTCAATAAATGGTTTTAAACCATTTATTCCACAAGGTGCATTTTATCTATTTGTGTCATGTGATGGATTTATTGGCAAAAAATACAATGATAATAAGTTAATCTCTAATGATTTAGATTTTTCTGAGTTTTTGTTAAACCATGCTAATGTAGCAGTAGTGCCTGGTGTTGCTTTTGGTAAGTCTCCATATTTTAGACTTTCTTATGCTACTTCATTAAAAGAGTTGAAAACTGCATGCCTACAAATAGAAGAATCTTTAAAAAAATTACTCTAAGTATATGAAAATTTTAGTTATTGGAGTTGGGGGAATAGGTGGTTTTATAGGTTCTTATTTAGTTAAAAATAACTACGATGTAACGTTTATTGCAAGAAAAAAAAGACTTAATTTTTTGAAGACTAATGGTTTGAAACTTGAAAGTAAATTAGGAAAACTTAACTGTCCAAAGATCAAGGTGTGTGAGGAGATTCCAGAGCAGAAATCTTTTGATATTATTATCAACACTGTTAAGTTGTATGATTTTGATTCTGTACTTGATGAAATTAGAAAAAAAATAAAAAATAAACCTCTTATTATTCCTTTTCAAAATGGTATCTATGCTGAAGAAAAACTAAAGAAAGAACTTCCTAATATTGACACAATTGGTGCAGTTGCGCAAATTTCTGTCTTTGTAGATGAAGATCAAACAATAAAACATGTTGGGAATCTGGCTACTTTTTTTGTTGGTGGATATGACGTTTCAGAAAACAAATTACTTGAAGATTTTTGCCAAAGCGTCCAAAAAATTGGACTTAAAATAATCCTTAAGAAGAATATAAAAGAAAAAATTTGGGAAAAATTTATTTTTTTATCTGCTTACAGCGGTATGACAACATTATTCTTGAAACCTATTGGTGAAATTTTCGAGGATCAAAATTTAAAAAATAAATTTATTGATGCAATGCTTGAAACATACAATTTATCAAAGAAATTTGGTGTTTCTTATAGAAGTGATCCAGTGGAATTTTGGTTGGAAAAAATTAATAACATGCCTTTTAATATGACATCGTCTATGCATGTTGATTTTAATAATAATAAAAAGCTTGAGCTTGATTGGTTGTCTGGTTCAGTAGAAACTTTATCTAAAGCTTATAAAATTAAATGTCCTATTCATAGCGAAATTGTCGAGGGAATAAAAAAAAGTTAAATAATTTTTTTTGAGCTAAGAAAACTTTCTGCTTCTATTGCACTCATACAACCCATTCCAGCAGCAGTTACTGCTTGTCTGTATAACCTATCTGTAACATCACCTGCGGCAAAAACTCCATCAATATCTGTTTTGGTAGAATTTGGTTCCGTAAAAATATAACCATCATTATCCATTTGTAATTTATTCTTAAATAAAGTTGTCGCTGGACTGTGACCAATTGCGACGAAAAAACCATCAACTGACAATTGATTAATTTCATTATTTTTATTTTTAATCGTGATTGACTTAAGTACTTTTTTTTCTAAATCTCCAGTTATTTCGGTAACATTACTATCCCAAATAAACTCAACATTTTTTTTTTGAAATAACCTTTCTTGAAGTATTTTCTCTGCTCTTAATTTATCTCTTCTGTGAATAATATGAACTTTTCTACATAAATTAGATAAGAACAAAGCTTCCTCTATCGCCGTATTCCCACCACCTACGACTGCAACATCTTTATCTTTAAAAAAAAACCCATCACATGTTGCGCATGCTGAAACTCCAAATCCCATAAACTCTTGTTCACCTTTAATGTTCAACCAATTTGCTTTTGCACCAGTTGCAATAACAATGGAATTAGATTTAATTACTTCTTTTTCTGTCTTTATTTTAAAAGGCAAGGAGTTTAAATCTACATCTTTTACAAAATCTACTAAAATCCTTGTTCCAAAAGATTTAGCTTGATTCTTCATTTGTTCCATAAGCCAAGGTCCTTGAACTGGTTTTTCAAAACCAGGGTAGTTTTCGACGTCTGTTGTTATCATAAGTTGTCCACCCTGTTCTAAACCAGAAATCATTAATGGAGAAAGTCCTGCTCTTGCTGCATAAATTGCAGCTGTATATCCAGCTGGACCAGAACCTATAATTGTTATATTTTCAGCTTTAACCATGTTTATGAATATTTTATAGAGTTGATTTGATATTCTTTTAATCCACCTGGAGTTGTAACTTCAATCACATCATTAATAGTTTTATTTATCATGGCCCTACCTAAAGGTGCAGAAATTGATATTAAATTTTTTTCAATATCTGATTCGTCGGCTCCAACTATTGTGTAAGTGTGTGTTTCATCACTACTTAAGTCAGTTATCTTTACTGTTGCCCCAAAGGTAATCTTCGAATCATCAAGTGAAGAAATATCTATAACCTCAGCTCTACTTATTTTATTTTCAAGCTCAGAAATCCTTCCCTCGATAAAACTTTGTTTTTCTCTGGCTGCGTGATATTCCGCATTTTCTGACAGGTCTCCATGTTCTCTTGCCTCTGCAATTGCTTTAATTATGTTAGGTCTTTCGGAGTTCTTTAGATTTTCAAGCTCAGATTTTAACTTCGCAAGACCTTCAGCTGTCATTGGTAATTTTTCACTCATAATAAAATATATTATAATATTTTAAAAATTAAATTCTATTATTTATAAACATCTTGAATTGGCTTTACCGAAAATTTTGTCTCTTTTATTATATTTAGTCCGGTAACTGCAACTTTAGCCGCAGAAATTGTTGTAAAATATGGGAT
>CACAXP010000028.1 GCA_902536485.1 uncultured Alphaproteobacteria bacterium
TATGTAAAATACCCAGATAAATGTAGTGTTGGAAGTTGGCAAAAAAAAGCGCTTTCTGTTATAAAAAATAAAAAAAATAAGATACCAATTTTTGTTGGCGGGACCGGACTTTATATGGATTCCATTGTTAATGCTATTTCAGAGATTCCAAAAATATCAGAAAAAGTAAAAACAAATATCCAGAATGAATTAAAAAATTTTGGAATCAACTATTTATATAAAAAGTTAAAAAAGTGTGATGAAGAGTACTCTAAAAAACTGTCACCAAACGATTCACAAAGAATAATAAGAGCTTTGGAAGTTAATCTTTCAACACAAATTAATTTGTCAAAATGGCACAAAATGGAAAAAAAAAAATTTTTTAAAAAAATAATATATGTTGTTGTTAAAACTGAAAGGGAAAAAATTTATTCAAGAATAAATTCAAGATGTGAGGAAATGATTAATCTTGGGGTTTTAGAAGAAGTAAAATCTTTTTTAGAAATAAAACAAAAGCTTGATCATCCAATTCACAAATCAATTGGGTTGCGTCAAATAACAAGATACTTGGAGGGTCTATACTCTTTAGAAGAAACAATGAGAGATTTTACCTTAGAAACAAGAAGGTATGCAAAAAGACAATTGACTTGGTTTAACAATAAGGCTAAAGAAGCTATTCATTTGGAAGGCCCAAAAATTAAGGAATATATTCTTCGGGAATTAAAACTTTAATTTATGGCTAGTTGAGTAATTATTTTTTTTAGTTTAATTTAATAATTATGAAAAAAATAACTGGAGCAGAGATAGTAATTCAAACTTTGATTGAAGAAAAGGTTGATGTTATTTTTGGTTATCCTGGGGGAGCTGTTCTTCCAATATATGACGAGTTGTTCAAACAAAAAAAAATTAGACATATTCTTGTAAGACATGAACAAGCCGCAGTTCATGCAGCAGAGGGTTATGCACGTTCAACGGGAAAAGTTGGAGTTGTATTAGTTACTTCCGGGCCCGGAGCTACTAATACAGTAACAGGATTAGCCGATGCGATGATGGATTCAGTTCCTTTAGTCTGTATTTCCGGACAAGTTCCGACTCATATGATAGGTAATGATGCTTTTCAAGAAGCAGACATTGTTGGAATAACTAGGCCATGTACTAAGCATAATTATCTTGTAAAAGATGTAAATATTTTACCTAACGTAATACACTCTGCTTTTTTTATAGCTAAAAATGGAAGGCCAGGGCCTGTTTTGGTTGATATTCCAAAGGATATTCAAACTTTTAAAGCGGTTTATAAAGGAAAAAAGAATACAAAGGTAATTTCTTACTATAAACCCAATTTAAAACCAAATATAAATCAGATTGATCAGTTTATAAAATTATTGGAAAATTCTGAAAAACCAATTTTTTATGTTGGCGGAGGTGTCATAAACTCTGGTGAAGTAGCTTCCAAAAATCTTTTTAAATTAATAAAATCAACTGGCTTTCCTTGCACCCAAACATTAATGGGTCTCGGTGCTTACCCAACGTCTGATAATCAGTGTGTTGGAATGTTAGGTATGCACGGAACCTATGAAGCCAACATGAGTATGTATAATTGTGATCTGATGATTTGTGTAGGAGCGAGATTTGATGATAGAATTACAGGAAAAGTTTCAGGGTTTTCACCTAAATCAAAGAAAGTACACTTCGATATCGATGCATCTTCTTTTAATAAAAGTGTAAATGTTGATTTGACTGTTCAAGGTGATTTGGCAAGAATTCTCCAAGTTATAAATAAAAAAATTGAGGAAAAAAAAACAAGTTTTAAAAAAGCAAAAATTAAAGATTGGTGGATTCAAATTAATAAATGGAGGTCTAAGGATTGTTTAAAGTTTAAAAATTCTGACAAAATAATTAAACCCCAACATGCATTAAAAAGATTAGATTTTCTCACAAAGAAATATAATCCATTTATCACCACAGAAGTGGGACAACATCAAATGTGGGCTGCACAATTTCTTACTTTTAATAAACCGAAACATTGGATGACATCGGGTGGTTTGGGGACTATGGGTTATGGTCTTCCCGCAGCAATGGGAGTGCAGATAGCTCATCCCAACTCTTTAGTAATTGATGTCGCTGGAGAGGCTTCAATACTTATGAATATTCAAGAAATGTCAACTATTAAACAGTTCAGATTGCCAGTAAAGATTTTCATTTTAAATAATCATTACATGGGAATGGTAAGGCAATGGCAAGAACTCTTACATGGTAATAGGTTGTCTGAATCTTACATGGATTCCTTACCTGATTTTGTAAAATTAGCCGAATCATTTGGAGCAACTGGGCTGAGAACAGAAAAACCGAGTGAAATTGATGATTTGATTAAAGAAATGATCAAAGTGAAAGGCCCAGTAATTTGTGATGTAATAGTGGACCCAAGTGAAAATTGCTTTCCAATGATTCCGTCAGGTTCTACTCATAACCAGATGTTACTAGGACCCAATGATAAAGTCGAGGGTGAAATATCTGAAGATGGAATGGTTTTAGTCTAAATGAACAAAAAAAACCTAAAGCATATATTGTCAATCATGGTTGACAATGAACCAGGTGTGTTGGCTAGAGTTGTAGGCCTTTTTTCAGGTAGAGGCTATAATATAGAAAGTTTATCAGTTTCTGAGGTAGATTCGCATAAATTCTTATCGAGAATCACAGTTGTTACTTCTGGAACTAAAATTATTGTAGATCAAATAAAAGCTCAGCTCGCAAAACTGATTCCTGTACATAACCTAGTAGATATCACTGAACTTAAAAGCTTTATTGGAAAAGAGTTGATTTTAATAAAATTGGATGTAAAAAATAAAAAAACATTTGATTTAAAAAAAAAACTTGAAAGATTAAGTGCAAAAATTTTAGAAGAGAATGATTTAGAAATAATTGTTCAGTTTACTGGCTCACCAAATGAGGTTAAAAAGATGGAAAGTATTCTTCAACCCTATAAAATTATTGAGCAAACTAGGTCTGGTCTTGTTTCAATGGCAACTGGTACTGACTATATAAAAAAATAGAAAGGTAAAAGAATGAAGGTTTATTATGATAGTGACGCTGATCTAAATTTAATTAAACAAAAGGAAATTTGCATAATTGGTTATGGAAGTCAGGGCCACGCCCATGCTTTAAATTTAAAGGATAGTGGTGTAAAAAATATAAAGATAGGCCTTAGAGGCGGCTCAAATTCAATTAAAAAAGCAGAGGAAGATGGCTTTGTAGTTGAAGAGGTAAAAGATGCTGTAAAAAATGCTGATATTTGTATGATATTAGTGCCTGATGAATTGCAAGCTGATTTATATAATGATTTTTTGTTTAAAAATCTGAAAAAAAACTCCTCTTTATTATTTGCACATGGTTTAGCAATACACTTTAAGTTAATTAACCCTAGAGATGATTTGGATGTTTTTATGATTGCTCCTAAGGGGCCAGGTCACACAGTCAGGGGACAATATTTGACAGGGGCTGGAGTGCCCTGCTTGCTGGCAATTCATCAGGACTCTTCGGGTAATGCTCTTGAGCTCGGGCTATCATACGCTTCAGCAATTGGGGGAGGAAGGTCTGGTATAATTCAAACAACTTTTAAAGAAGAGTGTGAAACTGATTTATTTGGAGAACAGGCTGTCTTATGTGGTGGATTAACAGCTTTAATCCAATCAGGATTTGAAACATTGGTTGAAGCAGGTTATTCACCAGAGATGGCTTATTTCGAGTGCTTACATGAAGTAAAACTAATTGTTGATTTAATATATGAGGGTGGAATAGCTAATATGAGATATTCAATCTCTAATACAGCCGAGTATGGTGATTTGACGAGGGGTCCTCGTGTGATTAATTCTGAGGTAAAAAAAGAAATGAGAAAAATTTTAGATGAAATTCAAACTGGTAAATTTGTCAGAGATTGGATTCTTGAATGTAAATCTGGTCAATTGAACTTTAAGGCTGAAAAAAGAATTCAAAATGAAAAAAAAATTGAGATTGTCGGTGAAAAACTTAGATCAATGATGCCTTGGATTACTTCAAATAAACTAGTAAATAAGAATAAAAACTAATATTATTACAACATGGAAAAGATAATAATTTTTGATACTACTCTGAGAGATGGAGAGCAATCTGCAGGAGCATCAATGTCCGTGGAAGATAAATTATTAATTGCCAAAAATTTAGATTCAATGAAAGTTGATATTATAGAAGCTGGTTTTCCCTATGCCTCTGATGGCGATTTTGATGCAGTAAGTAAGATATCTAAAATATGTAAATATTCGACAGTATGTGGTTTAGCTAGAGCTAATAATAAAGATATTGATTCAGCTGGCGGGGCATTAAAGCATGCTAAAAAAAACAGAATACACACATTTATATCAACCAGTGATTTACACATGAAATATAAATTGAAAATGGATAGAAATGAGGTAATAGATGCAATCAAAAAAAGTATTAAAAGGGCAGCTAAATATACTAGTGATATAGAATGGTCACCTGAAGATGCATCTAGAACTGATCTCGATTTTTTGTACAAATCAATAGAAGTCGCTATTACAAATGGTGCTACCACAATAAATATTCCCGATACTGTAGGTTATGCGATTCCGAGTGAATTTGGTGAATTAATTAAAAAAATTAAAAACAATGTAGTTAATATTGATAAAGCAATAATTTCAGTTCATTGTCATAATGATTTGGGTCTTGCAGTTTCAAATTCGTTGAGTGCAATTATTGGTGGGGCAAGGCAAGTAGAGTGTACTATCAATGGTATTGGAGAAAGAGCGGGTAATGCTGCACTCGAGGAGATTGTTATGTGTTTAAAAACTAGAAAAGATAGCCTTCCTTATTATTCTGACGTAGATACAAAAAAAATTACAAATATTTCACATTTAGTGTCTACTATTACTGGTTTTACTGTCCAGCCAAACAAGGCTGTTGTTGGGAAAAATGCTTTTGCGCATGAATCAGGTATACATCAAGATGGTATGTTGAAACACACAAATACCTATGAAATAATGACTCCAGAATCGGTAGGCTTGTCCTCGTCTGAACTTGTTCTTGGAAAGCATTCTGGAAGACATGCATTTAAAGTTAAATTAAATGAATTAGGTTATGAATTTAGCGATAATAAAATAAATTCATTATTCAAAAGGTTTAAAGAACTTGCAGATAAAAAAAAGCAGGTTTTTGAGGAGGATTTACTTGCATTAGCTGATGAAGAACAATCCATATCCAAAGTGAAATACATAGATCTTTTAGATATATCTATTAAATGTGGTTCTAGTCAAAAATCTTCAGCAAGTGTAAGATTAAAATATTTTAACAAGACACTTACTGGGGAGTCAGATGGTGCTGGTCCAATAGATGCTGTATTTAAAGCTATAAAAAAACTTATTACAATTAAAGCCCATTTGGTTGTTTACCAAGTTAATGCAATTACTAAGGGTGCTGATGCACAAGCTGAAGTTAGCGTTAGGTTAGAAGAAGCTGGTGTGAGTGTACTAGGGGTGGGTAATGACATAGATACTATGGTAGCTTCCGGAAAAGCTTACATAGATGGATTAAACAAATTGATCAATAAAAAAAATAAAGCAAAAGATTCCAAAAAGATTTTAAATTCTTCAAATAGCACCATCGATAAACATGTTATATAATTAATTTGATTTTTTTAGTAAATGTAATATTTTGTAGTAGTTTATGAGAAACTTTTTTTCCTTTTTTTCACAAGATATAGCAATAGACCTTGGCACAGCCAACACTCTAATTTATGTTAAAGGAAAAGGTATTGTTCTTAATGAACCCTCGGTTGTTGCCTTATCAAATGAAAAGAAAGATTCAAAACCTAAAGTTTTAGCTGTTGGACACGAGGCAAAAACAATGTTAGGTAGAACACCTGGAAATATAATTGCAATTAGACCAATGAGAGATGGTGTTATTGCAGATTTTGATGTCGCTGAGGAAATGATAAAACATTTTATTAAAAAAGCTCATAATAATAGCAGTTTTTTTAGTCCTGTAATTGTTGTTTGCGTTCCTTCAGGTGCAACGTCTGTAGAGAGAAGAGCAATTGAAGGTTCTGCTGCTGCTGCTGGTGCCAGAAAAGTATATCTTGTTGATGAACCGATGGCAGCAGCACTGGGTGCGGGTCTTCCAGTGACCGAACCTTCAGGGTCAATGGTTGTTGATATAGGTGGAGGTACAACTGAGGTAGCGTTATTAGCACTAGGAGGGATTGTTCATGCACACTCTGTCAGAGTAGGCGGAGATGCTATGGATACCGCTATAATCAATTATATAAGAAGATCCCATAACCTTTTAGTTGGAGAAAGTAGTGCAGAAAGAATTAAAAAAGCAATAGGTGTAGCAGCCCCACCTTCTTCCGGTGATGGCAAAGTACTTCATATTAAGGGAAGAGATCTCCTTAAGGGTGTGCCAAAAGAAGTTGTCATTAATCAAAGGCAAATATCAGAGGCACTTCAAGAGCCCGTTTTGGCAATTATTGAGGCGGTAAAAAATACATTAGAAAATTCGGATCCAGAGTTAGCTGCAGATATTGTAGATAAAGGAATAGTTTTAACTGGTGGTGGTTCTCTCCTTGGGGATTTAGATCAAGTGATTAGGGATTCTACTGGTTTACCAGTCACGATTGCTGATGACCCATTGAGCTGTGTTGTTCAAGGAACAGGGAAATGTGCGGAGAATCTTCAATCATTAAAATCTGTTCTGACCAGTAGCTACTAATATGGCTAGAAGAGCCACTTTTTCATCCAAAAGTTTTAAACCCAGTCTAATTAACTCCTATGGTCTAGAGATGTTTTTTTGTCTATTGGTTTGTATTTTTTTTTTTTTTTCATCAAATCAAAAAAGTAATTTTTTTATTAACATAAAATATTATGTAATTTCTTTTAGCGAACCTGGGCTAAAACTCATTACATTACCATTCGAATATATCAATAATTCTTTTTATTACTTAAATGATTTAACTAACTTGAAACAATCTAACAAGAAACTTGATATTGAAAATAAAAATTTGAGAGAAAAATTAAGGCTAAGTGACTTTTATGAAATTGAAAATTTTAGACTGAAGAAACTTCTTAATGTTGAAAATAAGGATTATGCCAGAAAAATTACATCTAGAGTTTTAATCAATCCATATAGAAGTAATGATCTTACATTTTTTATAGATGCTGGAACTATCGATGGTTTAAAAATTAACGATATAGTTTTTAATGAGTACGGTATAATTGGTAGGGTTTCTGAATTAGGAAAATACTCCTCCAAAGTCCTGTCTATTTTAGATGAGGACTCAACAATTCCAGTTGTATCAAAAGTAACTAAAAAATCATTTTTTATCAAAGGTGGCGGAGAAAAAAAACTTCATTTAAAACACATAGAAAAACCATTTGAATTAGAACATGGAGAACTAGTTTTAACAACAAGTGCTGCGGGTTATTTTCAAAAAGGAATATCAGTTGGGAAAGTTATCAAAACACTAGACGAAGTTTATATAGAGCCGTTTGCTAAAGTTTCTGACTCTATTTATGTTAATATTTTGATTTTTGATTTTAAGAATATTCTGGAGTAATTAAATAAAGTAATGATTAGTAGAATTTTAACTAAGTTATTTCCATTTGTTTTTGTAATTTTTTTTATATATTTAGAAGCAGCACCGATTTATTTTTTTGATAATGAGTTAGTAAAACCTCTGATGACATTCACAATAATTTATTCTTGGATTCAGCATGATAGTGACAGATTTAGGCCTCTATGGCTTGTTTTTTTTGGGTTATTCTATGATTTTCTCAAGGATGGGATTGTTGGAATTACCCCTTTATTTTTTTTGGGCATGTATCACTTGAGTAATAATAATGTCGGGTTTATAGCTGCAAATTATTTAAATAATATTTGGATAAAGTTTTCTATTGTTTTAATCTTTTATTTTATGAGTTTATTTTTGATTAATTTTTTATTAGAGGATTTTTCTTATGCAATTTATAAAAACTCCATTAGTGTTGTTTTATCTATAATTTTGTTTCCACTTTTTTATTCTTTAGTACAAAAATTGAGTGTAATGTTTGGAAGATTAAATGATTGATAGGAAAGATAATTCTCAATTATTGCGTAAAAGATCTTTTGTTTTGGGTAGCTTAAAAACTTTGTTCACTTTGATTGTTTTTGGGAAATTATATCACCTCCAAATTCTTGATAAATTAAAGTATGGAAAATTATCTGATTTAAACAGAATAAAAGTTAAAATTCTCTATCCTGAAAGAGGTATAATTTACGATTTATATAATAACCCAATTGCTCTAAACAAAGCAGATTTTCAGCTTAATATTTTTAGAGAAAAAGCAGATCTTATTAATGATTATATATCTAGCCTAAGTAATGTAATTAAATTTTCTGAACAAGACTTAGCAGATTTAAAAGAAAATATTAAAAATAAAGATTTGTCTGATTTTATAATTATGAAAAAGAACTTAGATTGGAGTCAACTTGAGAGATTTGAATTAATTTCTAATAATTTCCCTTTTTTAATTATTAACCAAGAGAGGGCAAGATCATATAAAAACAATTTTATTTTTTCCCATGTTATTGGGTATGTTGGTTATAGAAAAGATTTAAAAGATAAAAAACTTAATAACTTAAAGTTTGGTATTTCAGGAATTGAGAAATTATTTGATAAAAAGTTATTAGGTAAAGATGGATGGATCAAACTTGAGACAAACTCAAAGGGAAGAATTAAAAAAGAATTAAATAAAAAAATTTCTATTCCTGGAGAAAATTTAAAAACTAATCTTATTGCTCCCATTCAAGAGTATGCTTATTCCTTGTTTAAAGATATTAATGGGGCTGTTGTTATGATTGATTGTAGAAATGGAGGAGTCAATTGTCTTCTCTCAACCCCTTCATTTAATAACAATGAATTTAGTGATGGCGTTACTGCTGAAAAATGGAAATTACTTGTTAATAATGAATCAAAACCACTTTTAAATAGGTGTATTGCTGGCCTGTATGCGCCTGGATCGACATTTAAATTAATCACAGCTCTGTATGTATTGGAACACCTAAATTTTAATCCCAATACAAAATATTTTTGCTCAGGTTTTACCGAATTTGGTGATAGAAAATTTCATTGTTGGAAAGAGGAGGGGCATGGCTTAATTGACTTAAAGGGGGCAATTAAAAAATCTTGTGATTGCTATTTTTATAATCTTGCCAAGTTGATTAATGTTGATTCTTTGTCTGAATTTTCTAAAAATTTCTCCTTAGGTGTTTCAACAAGAATTGATATTCCAAATGAGCTAATTGGAATAATGCCCAACAGAAAGTGGAAGAAAAAAAATAAAGGCGAAAGATGGCAAAAAGGTGAAACTCTTATCACAGTAATTGGTCAAGGGTTTATGTTGGCTACACCGTTACAAATAACTAATATGACGGCGACTTTAGCAAGCGGAAAAAAAATTAAGCCCAAAATTTTATATAGTCCAGATAATATTTTTGAAAATACTGAGGTTTCTATGAAAAATTTAACTTTTGTAAGAAATGCCATGTATTCAGTAGTCAATGAATATGAAGGTACAGCCTATTCTTCGAGAATATCTGGAAAATATAAATTGGTTGGTAAAACAGGAACCTCACAGGTTAGAAAAATTTCAAAAGAAGAAAGAGAGTTGGGAGTTTTAAAAAATGAGGAAATTGTTTATAAACTTAGAGATCATTCAATTTTTACGGGTTTTGCCCCTCACAAAAACCCAAAATTTGCAATAACTGTTATTGCAGAACATATGGGTAGCGGATCAAAAGTAGCAGCACCAATAGCCAAAAAAGTAATGAAATTTTCTCTAAAAAATTTTTTGAAAAAATAATGAATGAAATTTTTTTAAAATTAAAAAATTTAAATTGGCTTTATTTTTTTTTAGTTAGCTTTTTATCTTTTGTTGGAATTGTAATGATTTATAGTGCTACATCAGCAATGGAAATGAATATTTTTTTTAATCATATAACCAAAGTTTTTTTTGGTTTAATAATTATGATTATAGTTTCTCTCATAGATATGGATTTTTGGAAAAAAAATGCATTTTACTTTTATTTAATTTTTTTAATTTTACTAGTGTGGGCTTCCTTTTATGGTCACATAGGGAAGGGATCAAGAAGGTGGATTGAAATATCAGGTTTTTATTTTCAACCTTCAGAATTTATGAAAATCTTTATTATTTTATCATTAGCAAAATTTTTTGATGAAAAAAAAATTAAAGATCCTAGTGATTATTTTTTTTTAGTTTTACCAATTTTGATTGTACTTTTACCTGTAGGATTAATTTTAAGACAACCTGATTTGGGAACTGCAGCGATTATACTTTTCATTTGTTTTTTGATTTTTTTTATTGCTGGCTTAAGTTGGAAATTTTTTGCTTCAATAGGATTTGTAATGCTTATGATTGCGCCCTATTTGTGGTCTCTTTTAAAGAATTATCAAAAACAACGTATACTTACACTTTTTAATCCTGAAAATGACCCTCTTGGTTCAGGTTACCATATTATACAGTCTCAAATTGCAATAGGATCAGGTGGAGTGTTTGGAAAAGGTTGGATGAAAGGAACACAATCTCACCTTGATTTTTTACCTGAAAAGCATACTGATTTTATTTTTTCAATGTTAGGAGAAGAGTTTGGTTTTCTAGGAACACTTTCTGTAGTTGGACTTATTATTGTTATTACGTCGATAACATATAATATCGCGAATAAATTTAATCGTGATTTTTTTAACAGGGTCCTTGCCTATGGCTTGATTTCTAATTTCTTTTTTGCAGCAATGATAAATATGTCAATGGTTATTGGACTTCTTCCGGTTGTTGGACTGCCTCTTCCGCTAGTTTCGTATGGCGGTTCTTCAATGATTACTTATTTTATTGGTTTTGGTCTAATTTTATCAATGGATAGGAAATTAAAAACAAATTATTAAAGCTTCTATTTTAGGTTTCCTCTTTCAGATAAAAGTATAGCAATATTCTTAGTTTGTTTGAAATTATTAAAGATGATAATCAAAATAACTATTATTGGTACGCTCAAAAACATTCCAGATATTCCCCAAAGTTTTCCCATGACTGATAAGAAAATTAAGAGAACTATTGGACTAATGTTTAGCGCTTTACCCATTAATCTATTTTCCAAAAAGTTTCCAATGAATAAATGATTAAGAAAAAGTAAAGCAAAGATTATAATTGAGTACATGAAATTAAAATTTTCTACTATAGAGAAAATTACTGGCAACAATATTGATATTAAGGAACCTATGTAAGGAATAAAATTAAGAAAGAAAGAGAGAATTCCAAAAGCAATGGCTAAATCACTTTTAAAAAAAATTAAAATAATAAAAGTACAAATTCCAGTTAAAAAACT
>CACAXP010000029.1 GCA_902536485.1 uncultured Alphaproteobacteria bacterium
TCTTGGGGCTAATCGAGGCAAAACTAAAAGTCACTACAAAACCAAAAGGAGGAAATTTAAATATTAATGGTTTGGTTTATCAAACAGATAAATTTATTAATCTTAAATCTAATGAGGAATATATTGTTTCATATGAAAAACCTGGCTTTAAAAAAAAATCGCTTAATTTAAATTTAAAACCTAATGAAGAAAGAACTGAAACTATTAATTTGGAAGAAGAATATGGTATTGTTGAAGTTATTTCTCAACCAGAAGCAGAAATTTGGATTAATGGAAAATTATCAGGCCAAACTCCTAAACTGATCGAGTTAAGAACTATTCAGCAGACTATTGAAGTTAGAAAAAAAAACTTCAGGTCTGTGACTAACAAAATTTTACCGAAAGCAGATAAAAAAAAAGTTTTAAATATTAATCTTATTGACGAACAGGTAGCAAGATTGCAAGAGGCAAAATCCTCTTACAATAATTCTATTAATATTGAAATGAAATTATTTAATCCGAAAGGCGATATATTGCAATTAGGTGCTAAACGTCATGAAAAAGGTCAAAGAGCCAATGAAATTTTACGAAAAGTTAATCTAACCAAGCCTTTTTATGTCTCTTTACATGAAGTATCAAACGAAAATTTTACCAATTTTAAAAAAAAGCAATTATCTGGAAATGGAAGTTTTCCTGTAAGCAACATCTCTTGGATCGAAGCTGCAGCTTTCTGCAATTGGTTAAGTAAAAAAGAACAACTTGAAGAATTTTATGTCATTAAAGGTGGCAAATTAATTGATTTTAAAGGAAATTCCAACGGATATAGATTGCTAACTGAGGCTGAATGGGAGTGGTTGTCAAGAAAAGCAAATAAGAAAAAAGCTAGTAAATTTAGTTGGGGTGACAGCTTTATAATTCCAGACAATTATCTTAACATTGCCGATGAAAGTGCTCAGAGCAATCAAAGGAACTTTGTAAAAGATTATGATGATGGTTATGAAAATCTTGCAGAAATTGGTAGTTTCATTAAGGAGAAATCTGGGTTATATGATTTATCTGGTAATCTTAGTGAATGGGTTCATGATTATTATACAGTTACTTTCTCCGACAAAATAGAAAAAGATCCGCTAGGTAAAAAAAAGGGATCAAGTCACGTAATCAAAGGTGCAAATTGGAGTTCAGGTACATTAACAAAAATTAGGCCTAGTTATAGAGAAAATGGTATAAAGGGAAATGAGACAACTGGTTTTAGAATAGCAAGATATTTATGAACTTAAAAAAAAAAAAAATAATTTTTGTCATATTAATTTTAACATGTCTTATATGTTATAACATTATTGAGGCTGGAGGCCTGAGTATTTCGTTAAATACTCCAATTTCTTTTCCAGTTGATATTTGATGAATAATATACTCAAGAACTCTCTATTTTTAATTTTTACAGTCATTATTGTACATTTTATTTTTTCTGGTTTTATAAGACCTGAAGCGAATTTGATAATTGAAACAGCTAAGAACGCACAAACATCAGTACCTAGAAATTTCTATATTATTGTAAAAGACCTTGAACAGGAAATTTGTTTCATATTGTTAATTTGGGGAGTTTTTTTAATACTTCAAAAATGTCTTAAAATTATCAATTCAAACTATCTTTTTAATATTGACCTTATTGAAAGACAAATTGAAACTAAAAAAACGGCAGAAGAAGTTATGAGCAAATTAAATAATCAGCTTGATAAAAATCTTCAAGAAACCCCTCTTATCGAATCCATAAATCTTGCATTACTTAGATACTCTCAAACAAAAAATGTTCAAAACGTGTCAGATTCTATTAAAAGTAGTATTGAAATGCTCTCAACGAAACAAGATAGTGATAACGCAATGATTAGATATTTAATATGGGCTATACCCTCTGTTGGTTTTATTGGAACTGTTAGAGGCATTGGATTAGCATTATCAAACGCTGATAAGGCAATTGCTGGTAATATTTCATTAATGACTGAAAATTTAGGAATAGCTTTTAATTCAACTTTTGTTGCATTGATCATTAGTTTAATTTTAATGCTTTTTTTCCATCAACTACAAAAGCTACAAGATGAAAATTTAGTTGATATTCAAGAATATTGTGAAAAATATCTTTATTCTAAATTTATATAAATTATGAAAAAGAAAAAACGTAACAATGATTTTAGCTTATCATTTTTAGACATTATGGCGTGCGGTTTAGGTGGAGTAATAATAATTTTTTTATTATTAGAAAATAAACCTACTTTCAAAATTAATAAATCCAATACTAATAATGAAATATTAATAGAGCAAATTGAAAGCCTTACTAGTTCTAATCAAGAACTAAGTATTGCTAATCAACAATTAGAGTTAGATATAGAAAATGAAAAAAATAAATTATCCACTATTAATAAGCAAAATGTAACTTTAGAGAAAACAATTGAAAATGCTAATAAAAACACTCAAGAAGTCAATACAGAGGTCTCTAAACTGAAGGAAAAAATATCAAAAATGCCGCAGCAAATGATCGAAGATCCTATTTCAAATGATGAATTGTTTGAGGAAAATTATATTGAGGGTCTTACAATAGTAGGGAAAAAAATTTGTATATTACTTGATTCTAGTTCATCAATGACCGATGAAAAATTATTAGAAATTATTAAAAGGAAAAATCTATCTGACGAAGAAAAAAAAAAAGGTCCAAAGTGGAAGAGAAGTTTAGATATTGTAAAGTGGATTTTAGCTAGAGCACCCAAAGACAGTGATATTGCTGTAATACGATTCAGTGAAACAGCAAAATATATTGCCAAACAATCCTTTCAAACCAAAAATAAGAATGATTTAAAAACAATTTTTTTAGGATTAAATAATATAACTCCTGACGGGCCAACAAATTTATTATCTGCTTTAATACAAGCGGCAAAATTTAATCCAACCAATATTTATCTAATAACAGATGGATTACCAACTTTTGGTGGAGAAAGATTCAAAAGTTTGAACCCATTTAATAAATGTGATTCCATTATTGGTTCCTCAAATAAAATATCTGGTGATTGTAGAGTAAAATTATTTAATCAAAGTATAAGATATGTTAGCAATAATGGAGCACAAATAGATATAATTCTTCTACCCGTTGAGGGTGATCCCCAAGCCTCACCTGAGATGTGGAAATGGGCCTCTGACACAGGTGGTATATTAATCAGCCCAGCTAGAAGTTGGCCATAATGAAGAAAAAAAGGGATTTAGAAAATACACTTTTTTCATTTTTAGATGTAATATCTTGTGGGTTTGGGGCTATTGTCATGTTGGTGTTAATTTACAAATTTAATCCCAGTGAAAATATTGAGAATTATGATGAAGATAATGAGAGTTACATTTTAAAAATTAATGAGTTACAAGAAATTAATGATCAATTAAAGAAAACAAAAGAACAATTAAATAATAAGGTTTTAGAAATTAATAAAAAATTTTTAGAAGTTAATAATTCTATACAAAATAAACAAAATTCACTTACGTCAATTGAAGAAAAAAAAAAAAATCTAAAAGATTCTGCTGAAGCATTAAAACTAGTTGAGAATAATCTCAAATCCTTTTCACTGAAAAAGAAAAAGGAAATTGTTAGGGATATTGAAGTTGGTGGAATTCCTGTCGATAGCGACTATGTCATTTTTATAGTTGATACATCTGGAAGTATGTTGACTATCTGGGATAAAGTTTCTAGCAAAATTGAGAATATTTTAAAGATTCATCCAAATGTCAAGGGTTTTCAAATATTGAATGACATGGGAGTTCCGCTCATTTCTGGTTATAAAAATAAATGGATACCAGATACACCAACTTGGCGTAAAAATTCATTAAAATTGTTCAAAATGTGGGTTATTGCCTCAAACAGTAGTCCTCTAGAAGGTATTGAATGGGCACTTATAAAATATTCAGATCCTAAAAAGTCTGTAGCAATTTATGTCATGGGGGATGATTATACAGGCGGAGATTATGACATAGCAATTAATAAAATAACAAATTTAAATAAAAAAAAAAAATTCAAAACAAGGATTCATGCCATTGGTTTTCTTGCTCAAGATACAACAGATAGATTTTCAATTATTATGCGTGAGATAACTAAACAAAACAACGGAACCTTTATCGCTTTACCCAGATAATTTTTTTATATCTTTTCTAAGCAAATAACCTTCAATTGAACAGGCTCATTTCCTGTCAAATTGACATCTAAAAAAATATCTCTGAAACCTTTTTTTTTTCCTATAAAATAGTATTTTCCTGGAGGAAGCTGAATAATTTTTTCTTGAACTTTCCCAACTTTACCAATACCTCTAATTTCTATAAGAGTTTCGTTGTCTGAAAAAATTTTTACATTAATTTTTGTTTCAGATTTTTTAATAACATCAGAAACCTCAAGATAATTTTTTAAAAGTGATGGACTAATATCCAAGTATTTTTTCGAACTTTTAAGATCACTAAGAACCTTGTTCTTAAATTTTTGATTCGTTAATCTATGCAAATTTTTAGAATGACTTTTTAAATTTTTTTTTAAAGATAAAATTTCTTCTGTCATTTCAATTTTTTCTCTAATAAAAGCATCATTACTTTCTATAGTTTCAATTTTCTTGAGATTGAGTAATGAAGTTTCCCAATCATCATTACTGGAAGCAATATTAAAATTAGAAAGTAAATCTTTTTTTATTTTTTCTTCTTTTAGTTTATCTAATTTGTCTTCAAATAAATTTATCTCAGGTCTATTTGGCAAAATTTTCTTTGCTTTTATTAAGAGGTTTTCTGCATCTTTAATATTTCCATCTTTAAAAAACTTTTCCGCTTTATTAATTTTCTTTGCAAATTCTGTTTCAGCTATTGTGAGACTTAAATTTTTTATTTCATAATCTAATTTAGGGTTCTTTTCTATTTGACTGAGCTTTTGCATTAAAAGTAATTCTTTTTTTTTATTATTCTCGTTTCGGGCAGTTTCTAAATTTTCAAGGATTTGAATTTTTTCTGGAAGCACTTTTATCTTGGTTCTTAACTTTTTTGCTTCTGGGGCATTAGGTTTTAATTTGAGAGCATTTTTAATGTTTTCATCTGCTTTTAAATAAGATAAATCACTGTAGAATGATTTTGCATTTGAAAAAAAATTATTAAAATCCTTTTCAAGTTTCTTGTTAGTTTTTTTAATTTCAATTTCAGTATTATCAATTTGTTTTATAGCATCAATAAAGTTTCCTTTATTTTTAATTACAGTAATCTCTTTTCTCATGTTCTCAATCTTTTCAATATTTCGTTGAAAATAATTAAAATTCCAAACAATTAATGAATCATAAAAAAAATTTTCAAGTTCAATTTTCTTGTTTAGAAAAACTTCTTTTGCATTTTTTAAATTAATATTCTTAGTTTTATTAGAAAAACTTTCCAAGTTATCTTTAATTGTATTTCTTTTATTTGTGATGATATTACTCTCAAAATTTTGACAATTAAATTCTGTAAAATCGTTGTTGATTGTTGAGGTTATTTTCTTATTTTTAAAATCAATAAATTCAATTTTATTATTATCCTCAGTTACATAAGTAAGATTTAAATCATCAGAAGAAGTGAATTGCTGGCACTTTTCTTGGTTGGAATTTATCATACAAATATTATTTTTGATTTTTGTATATTTGGTTAGTTTATTCGCTCCATCTATACATTCCATTGTTAGCTCATAATTATTTGCTTTAGAAAAAATTTTATTACTAATTAAAGAAATAAGTATAAGAAGAATTATTTTGTGGAATTTCATCTATTAGCAACAAAAAAATTGAATTATCAATTAGATAGTAGCTGGAATTTCGACCTCAGGAGTTTTTTCTTTTTCATATATTTTTTTTAAAAATACTCTCCATTGAGAAAATTGTTCTTTAGCTGTACCTGTCAATTCTACAGTATCATTATTTAATTCTATTACTTTAGATGTCATTTCAACTTCTAAAGATTGACCAAGTTCATTAATTGCGTCTCTATGAACTTTAGCTTCTTCACTCTTCTTAAAACTATCTTGTAAAAGTGATGCCCCAGCCACTCCTCCACCAACAGCGCCCAATGTACCTAAAGCTTGGCCACCAGCGTCACCAGAATTTGCACCAGCTACAGCAGCAAGTACTGCTGCACCAAGCAATAAAATTCCACCAATTGCTTTACCTACTGCTTCACCCTTGGCTTTACTTTCGGCTTGTTTTTCCTGAAATGTCTGTTGCTGCCATGTTAAATAACTTGTATCAATATTTTCGTCAAAATTCATATAAAAAACTTGTAATTCGTCAATAAATAATTGATCTCGAACTCTTAAATTTGATAATCTAAGATATTTTGGATCAGAACTATCAAGCTTTGCTTTAATTATATATTTTCCATCTTCATTTTTATCAATATTTTCTGAAAAAGATTCTTCAGAGAGATTCATACCGAATCTTAAATCACTGATGTATTTTAAATCATCAAGGTTTTTGGTAGAAACAAATTGAAGCTTTTCTTCGATTTTTTTCGCGATTTTCTGAAAAACTGGGTCATAAGAATCTTGGTTATATCCTCCTTTAGTGTAGAAATCTTCTGGCACTTGGTGTTCAAAGTCTTCATTAATCCATAAGTTACCAGAGATGTCTGCCACTTTAATGTCTAATTCAACTTCTTCACTGTTTGATTCCATGATTTTTCCTGAGATATATAAATCACTTGTTGCGTTCAAGTCAGGAATAACTCTGACAGCGCCAAATTTGTCTAACTTTTCAATATGTAGTTTAAGTTTATATGCGAATCTAATTGATTCAGCTTTTCTTAATTCTGTCCAAACATCTTCGTTGTTGGATTTAGGAATATTTGGATCAAATACAGCTATTGCAACATCTAGTCTTGGTCTGGAATCATCAGCAAAATCTTGAACTTTTTCTTCCTCAAGAATTTGATTTGAAGTTTTTGGACCAAAGTCCATTAACGACTGTGTAGTTTTACAACTAGAAATAAAAAAAGTTATTAGTATAACTAAAGAAGTAATTCTCATAATTATAATTTCCCAAACAGATTAAATCATAAATTTAATAAGAACTCAATCTTCAAGCGGTAAATTTTTATACTTTCTATACTCATTCCAAATTTTTTTTTGCTTTTCGGGGTCACTTTCTTTAAGTGCAGCGTTCTTTATTTGTTGAGCTAAAACATCATCATTGTCATCAAAGGGAATATCTTCAGGAATTTTTCCATTTGACCCTGAGTTATTTTTATTAATAGAACCTGCGAGTTCATTTTCAGTGTTTTGATTTTGTTCATTGTATGACTCAGTTGATTCTTGATCTGCGCTAAGTTTATTGCCTCTTAATTCTTGGGATCCATCCGATGCATTTTCTATACTATCGTCAAGATTATTTTGCCTTGCTGATGTTTTTGCTTTTATACACTCTTCAAATCTATCCAAGGACTCGAGTAAAGCATCATCCATCGCCTGAATCTGCTCTCTGTCTGTTAAATATTCATTTTCTGTATAGTTTACATCAAAATTATCGCACTCATCATTAAATGTTTCAGAGTAAGAAGCTTTTCCCACGACAAAAATAACAATAAGAAGTAGATGACTTAAAAAAAATTTGTACAACATAAATTAAACTTTTTTTCAAATTATTTTGGAGCTAACCCCGTTTAATTTTAATCTTTAATTCTCAGTTGGAAAAGAAAAATTTTTATCTCTTATAATCGATAGGAGGATGATGTATAACCCGCATTCAGGAAAATTATCTATTAAACCTCTCCTATTATCAAAGATTAATTTATTTTACTTTATTTTTTAAAGGTATTAAATTTACTGAAAAATATTATTAAATGGTTAAAAAAGTTTGATAGTAAAGTTAGATAGTAAAATTTATTTGTCTTTAAATCAATGACTTACAACCAAACGCAACTGATTCAAAATCCGTTGAACTTCGGTTCATGTCCGTTCGAGTCCGACTGGGGGTACCATTATTTAGAAGTTTCTGAGCCTATTCGGATTTAGCATCAAAATACTTGACAAAATCATGCAAGAAATAGCCAAAAAAATTGAGCTCTTGTAGTTATTTTCTAAATCAATGAGAATACCGGAAGCATATGGCCCAATTATTTGACCAATACTAAAAGCAGTGGTCATTATAGCGACAGAAATATTAACATTCCCAATGAATCTTTTTTTTCCTTCAACTAAAATTAATGCAACGGATCCAGGAACGCCTAAACCATAAAGTAAACAAGCAAGAAAAAAGTAACTAATATTGTTAAAAAATAAAAATGCAACACCTAGAGTAACTGTCGAACAAGAAAAAAATAATAACAAATCTGTGCTAATTTTTCTAGATAACCAATCCCAAACTAAAACCGAAGGAATTGCAAATAATCCTACTATTATCCATGACATATACTGATAAAAAGAAATTTCAAATGAATTTATAGCTATTGCACTTATAAATGTTCCGAAAATTATATAACCAATGCCAAAGAAAAAATATCCCAATGAAATTACAATAAAATTTATTTGCAGTTTACTTTTAACTGAGATTCTATCTTCGTTTTTATAATCTAATTTCTTAGGGATAAGAATAATAATGCCCGTACATAGTAATGCTCCAATTAAACCTACAAAAATCCATTGGTGAGTCCATAGAAGATCTATGGTCGAAATTATCCATACAATTGTAGTTCCAATAACTATGCCCAAACCAATTCCAGAAAAGTGATAAAGTTGTAAGGTTTTGTTTAAAGATTCTTTAAAGAAATTAAACATCAATGATATTGTGTATACAAAACTTAGCGCACTAGAAATCCCACATATAAATCTTAATGTACAAAATATTCTTAAATCTGTGGTACATCCCATTAAGCAAATTGTAACCACAGAAATAATTGAAGAAAAAATAATCATTTTTCTGAAATTATTATATTTCCAAATAATTGGGATTATTGATCCAATAAGATAACCAAAATAGTTAAATGAGGATATCATCCCCATATTTGTTGAATTTAGATATAATTCATTTTGCATACTGGGCAATATAGGTGTGTATATAAACCTACCAAAACCGATAGCTATTAAGGTCGAAAAAATACCTGCAATAATAATATTAAAATTTGCCTTTGAAAATTTCATCTGAGTATTTAATTAATATACATATATGACTATAAATAAATTTTGTTGGTTTTTTAGTTTTTCTATAAAATTATTTTCAGTATTTACTATAATATACCTAGCTTTTTCATTCCCTATAAAAGCTCATCACAAAATAGATAATCCAACAATAAAATTTTCCGAATCCCCAGAAATAAGAAATTTTTTTTTTGAGTGGAGGGGGCATATAAATCTTGATAGAAAAAAAGAAAATCATGAAACATATCATCAAGTATTAGAATTCGTTAAAGGATGGAATAAACGCTATGAAACAGATTTTGAATTACATATTGCTGATTTAAAAAATAGTTCATTAGCAATTCCAAAAGTAAAATTTCAAAATAAA
>CACAXP010000030.1 GCA_902536485.1 uncultured Alphaproteobacteria bacterium
TGAGTTAGTTGGTATAAGTTTGGGGGATATATCCGACAATTATTCTTCGATTGTAATAAGAGGAAAGGGAGGAAAACAGAGAATTGTGCCATTATTCGGAAAAGTTAAAACTGTTTTAAAAAGATATGTAGCTTTTTTAAATCAATTTAAACGGTCAACAAAAAGTTTGTTTTTATTTCCTTCAAACTCAAAATTTGGGCACTTAACTAGAAATAGGTTTTTTCAAATCCTGAAAAAACTTGGTAAAGAAATACATTTAGATTTAAATAGAATTTCTCCACATGTATTGAGACATTCATTTGCCTCGCACTTATTAAGTAGGGGAGTTGACTTAAGAATAATTCAGGAATCATTAGGACATAAAGACATATCCACTACACAAATTTACACCCATATTCAGTCGAGTAGACTCAGAAAAATTCTTGAGAAGAGGAGTTATATAGATGACGAAATCAAAAAGTTTAAAAAATTAGGTTGAGTTTATTAATTAATTTTTATATTAAAATACTCACTATAATTATTAATGAAAGGAAATTATGAGTTTTAAAATAGTTGAACAAGCAAAGCCAAGACTTAATAGAAGCGAATTAGCTGTACCTGGAAGTAACCCTTCATTATTTGAAAAAGCAGCAAAAAGTAATGTTGATGTAATTTTTTTGGATCTTGAAGATGCAGTTGCACCTGATGAGAAAGAACAAGCAAGAAAAAACATAATTGAGGGTTTAAACGATATTGACTGGAATACTAAAACAATGTCGGTGAGGATTAATGGCCTTGATACCCATTTTATGTATAGGGACGTCGTCGACTTAGTTGAGAAAGCTCCAGGAAAACTTGATTTGATAATGATCCCAAAAGTTGGAACCATCTCTGATGTTTATGCAGTCGATATGTTATGCACTCAAGTAGAGGATGCCATGGGAATAGACAAAAGAATAGGGTTTGAGTTAATTATTGAAACAGCATTAGGAATGCAAAACATTAATGAAATAGCTTCTTATTATAGAAGGCTAGAGTCACTTCACTTTGGTGTTGCTGATTATGCAGCCTCAACAAAGGCTAAAACAACTGTTATCGGTGGACCAAACCCAAATTATCACGTTTTAACTGACATAGATGGTGATAACCCTAGAGAAAAACATTGGGGAGATATGTGGCATCATGCTGTTTCTAAAATGGTAATTGCAGCTAGAGCTAATGGATTAAGACCAATAGATGGTCCCTTTGGAGACTTTAATGATCAAGATGGCTACACAGCACAAGCTAATAGATCTGCTACATTGGGTTGTGAAGGAAAATGGGCCATTCATCCAAGTCAAATTGATCTTGCAAACAAAGTGATGAGTCCTTCTGAAAAGGAAGTTAACCAAGCCAAAAGAATTTTGGAAGCCATGGAACAGGCAAAAAAAGAAGGAAAAGGTGCTGTTTCTCTGGATGGAAGGTTAATAGACATTGCTTCAATTAGACAGGCTGAGGTTTTGGTTCAAAAAGCTAAATTAATTGAGGGGAAATAAAAAAAATTAATGCAAAATTTTCTAGACTTTGAAAAACCTTTACTTGAGATTCAGTCAAAAATTGAAGAGTTAAGGCATTTAAAGGATACTAGTGAGAATATTGCTAATGAATTAAGTCAACTACAAGAGAAATTTGATAAGAAATTATCAGATATTTATAAAGAGCTTACACCTTTTCAAAAAGTAAAGGTTTGCAGGCATCAAGACAGACCAAAATTTAATGAGATAGTTAAATTAGTTTTCGATAATTATGAAAACCTATCGGGTGATAGACTTTTTGCAGATGACTCGTCAATTAAGGGTGGATTTGCAAGAATAAAAAATAAAAAATTTTTAGTTGTAGGTAACGACAAAGGAAAAGATATTGACAGTAGAGTTAAAAATAATTTTGGTATGGCTAAGCCAGAGGGATATCGAAAGGCTCAACGTCTTTTTCAAATAGCTAGTAAGTTTGATTTACCTATTGTTTCTTTTATAGACACTCCTGGAGCTTTTCCGGGTGTTGAAGCAGAAGACAGAGGACAATCAGGAGCAATAGCAAGCTCTATAAAAAACTCTTTGAATGTTAGATCGCCTATTTTTTCATTTGTTATAGGTGAAGGTGGTTCAGGTGGTGCTGTTGCTCTGGGTTTAGGGAATAAGGTAATAATGTTAGAGCATGCAATTTATTCTGTTATTTCACCTGAGGGTTGCGCATCCATTTTGTGGAGATCAATCAATCATTCGGAAAGTGCAGCTGAAAATCTAAAGCTTACTGCCCAAGATTTACTTGATCTTGATGTAATAGACGAAATATTAAAAGAACCACTTGGTGGTGCTCATAGAAATATAAATGAAACATGTCAGCACATAAAAAATTGTCTACTTAGGCTTACAACGGAATTTGAAGGCAAAACATCCGAAGAAATAATGTTACATAGGGAAAAAAAATACTTAGATATCGGGAAAAAGTTTATAGAAAATTAGATTTTTAATTTAATTTTCCACAGCAGTTCTTATATTTTTTTCCAGTCAGAGGGCATCTTGCGTTTCTAGATATTTTTTTTTCCTCAGTTTCTTCTAGGCATTTTTTTTCTTGATTTTCTGATTTTTGAGGAGTTGTTTCAGGAACTTCACTTTTAATTTCAATAAAACTAATTATCTTTGAAACAGTCTCTCTTATTTGTCTCATCATTTCCTCAAACATCAAAAAAGCTTCTTGTTTATATTCATTTAGTGGATCTTTTTGACCGTAAGCTCTCAAAGAAATTCCCTGTCTAAGATGATCTAATGATAGTAAATGGTCTTTCCAGCTTTTATCAATGATTTGAAGAAGTAAACTTTTTTGGGCTATTAAAAAAACTTCTTCGGTATATTTTGTTTTTTTTAAATTTATATTATTATTTGATAGTTTTTTAACCTCATTAACTAAGTCTTCAAGCTGGATGTTTTGAATGTTCTTAAAAGAATCAAATTCAAGATCAATGTTCAAACTATTTTTTAGACCGTCCTTTATTTTTTCTTTTTTCTCTTCGTCAAACTGTGAGAAGTCTATCTGATAATCCTCAAAAAAATCGTCTATAAAGCTATCACGCATATCAAAGATTAGATTATCAATTTCAATATCATTTATAATTTCCATTCTTTGTTGATAAATAATTTTTCTCTGTTCATTCATTACATCATCAAATCTTAAGAGACTTTTTCTTATTTCGAAGTTCCTACCTTCAACTTTTTTTTGAGCCCTTTCCAGAGCTTTTGTTATCCATGGATGTTGGATACATTCATTTTCCTCTAGTCCGAGAGTTTGTAATACTGTGTCAAGTTTTTCAGAGCCAAATATCCTCATTAAATCATCTTCTAGTGATAGAAAGAACTTTGATGAGCCGGGATCACCCTGTCTCCCTGATCTTCCCCGAAGCTGATTGTCTATTCTTCGAGATTCATGCCTTTCTGTTCCTATTATATAAAGGCCTCCAGAATCTAGTGCTATTTTCTTCAAGGATTCATTTTCTTTGTTTTCCTCAAAACCACCTAGTTTTATATCTGTTCCTCTGCCAGCCATATTCGTAGCAATAGTTATTTGACCAGGCTTTCCAGCATTTGCAACAATATCAGCTTCTTTTAAGTGATTTTTTGCATTTAAAACTTCATGAGGAATCTTTCTAGATTTTAAAAGAGAAGATATTTTTTCAGACTTCTCTATGGAAACTGTTCCTACTAAACAAGGTTGTTGGTTTTTTCTACATTCTTCAATAAGAGTAATAATAGCATTATATTTTTCGTTTAAAGTTCTGTAAATTTCATCTTCATGATCAGCCCTAACCATATTTTTGTTTGTAGGAATTTCGATTACTTCAAGTTTATAAATATCAAAGAACTCATCTGCTTCTGTTTTTGCTGTTCCAGTCATTCCTGAGAGTTTTTTATAGGACCTAAAGTAGTTCTGATAAGTTATTGAAGCTAATGTTTGATTTTCGACTTGAACATCTAAATTTTCCTTTGCTTCAATTGCTTGATGAAGACCTTCCGAGAAACGTCTGCCTTCCATTGCTCTACCTGTAAATTCGTCAACTATAAGAACTTTTCCTCCTTGAACTAAATAATCTTTATCTTTTTCAAAAACAAATCTTGCTTTAAGAGATTGATTGGTGTGATGTAAGAGAGTCACATTATTAATGTCATATAAGCTTCCACTAGTTAGCAATTTATTTTTTAAAAAAACTCTCTCAAGTTTTTCTACTGCATTGTCGTTTAAAACTGCTGTTCTTGCTTTTTCGTCTTTTTCATAATCATCTTTTTGGAGAGTACCTATAATTTGATCAACAACTTTATAAAGGTTTGATGACTCCTCAGCAGCACCAGAAATGATTAAAGGAGTTCTTGCCTCGTCAACTAAAATCGAATCAACTTCATCAATGATTGCGTAGTCAAACTTGCTTTGAACTAACTGGTCTTTAGAAAATTTCATATTATCTCTAAGATAGTCAAAGCCGAATTCGTTATTTGTCCCATAAGTTATATCGGATGAGTATGCTTTTTTTCTACCTAAGTCATCCATCCCGCCTACAATAAAACCAGTTTCTAGACCTAATTTATTAAATACAGCTCCCATCCACTCACAGTCTCTTTTGGCAAGATAGTCATTAACAGTAACAATATGAACAGAATTTCCAGCAACTGAGTTTAAATATGCTGATAACGTTGAAACAAGCGTTTTACCTTCTCCTGTTTTCATTTCAGCAATCATACCTTTATGCAAAACAATCCCTCCTATAATTTGTACATCATAATGTCTTTGACCCAGTGATCTTTTTGCTGCTTCTCTTACATTAGCGAATGCGTCGGGTAAAAGATCATCAGTCTTCATGCCTTTTTTAATCTGTTCTTTAAATTCGTGAGTCTTTTTAATAAGGTCGTCATCACTGAGTTTTTGATATTTTTCTTCTAAATCGTTCGTTTGTTGAACTAGCGGAAAGATTTTTTTTAATAATCGGTCATTAGATGAACCAAAAAATTTCTTTGAGAGAAAATTTAACATTGTATTTATTTATAATAATTTTATAGATAAGGATATAATTATTTTTTGTTTATTTTAAAATGATAATAAAAACTTCTCCTTTGGCACCAAAAAAACTTAAAAAACTTTATGAAATTGATGGTGTTAGAATTTCTTCAGTAAGTTGTGGAATTAAGAAAAACTTTAAAGATGATTTAGTTTTGATAAAGTTTAACTCACCAAGCAAAATTTATGGTGTTTTTACAAATTCTAAGACTCCTGGTGCACCAATAGTTTGGAACAAATCGATTATCAAAAATGGTAAGGTATCAGCGCTTATTATTAATTCAGGAAATGCAAATGTTTTTAATGGTAAAAAAGGTGAGGAGGCTATAAAAAAAATAATTTCCGCTCTTTCTTTGAAATTATCAGTCAGTGAAAAAGAGATTTTTATGGCATCCACGGGAATTATTGGTGAGCCTTTGAATTATAAAAAAATTATTGGAAAAATTCCTCAATTAATTAAGAATCTTAGTAATACTCCTGAAAGTTGGTTAAAAGCAGCTAATGCGATTAGAACCACTGATACTTTTCCAAAACTATATTCTGAAAAAATAAAATTTGACGAAAAAGAAAACTTTTATATCAATGGAATTGCAAAAGGATCAGGAATGATTGCACCAAATATGGCCACAATGCTTTCATTTATAGTCTCAAATATTCCATTAGAAAAAGATGATACTAAAACAAAATTTGAAGATATAGTAGAACAAACTTTTAATTCAATCACTGTAGATAGTGATACGTCAACAAGTGATATGGTGCTGTTGATTTTAGTCGAAAATAAAAAAAGAAAAAGTCTAAGTTCTCAAAAAAAAAAAAAGTTTTTTGACAAACTTACAACCTTAATGGCTAATCTGGCACACCAAATTGTAAAAGACGGAGAGGGAGCTTCAAAATTTATAAAAATTTCAGTTGATGGTGCTCAAAATTATAAAGATGCAAAAAACTTAGGAATGTCAATTGCAAATTCACCATTATTTAAAACTGCTATGGCTGGCTCTGACTCTAACTGGGGAAGGATTATAATGGCATTAGGTAAGACTGGCGTAGCTCTTAATAACTCAAAAATATCAATTAAATTTGGGCGTTTTTTTATATTAAAATTTGGGCAAAATATTCTATTAACAAATGTAAAAAAAATTAACAACTATTTAAAAAGAAAAGAAATTGAAATATCTATTAGAGTAGGAAATGGTTCTGGAAGTAGTTCCGTTTGGACTTGTGATCTCACTAAAAATTACATTAGTATTAATACAGATTATAGGAGCTAAATAATTAAAGTTGTTGCTTGTATTTTAAGAAAAAAAGACAAACTTATGATCGCATCCAGACCATCTAATAAGTCTTTTGGTGGCTTTTATGAATTTCCAGGTGGTAAAGTAAAAAAAAAAGAATTTTTAACAGAAGCTCTTAAAAGAGAATTAATGGAAGAACTATCAGTGAGAATTAATGTTAATAAGTTAATTTTTTTATGTTCATATCAAATAACAAGAGGGAGAAAAAAAATTGATCTAAATTTTTTTTCTACAAATAACTGGATTGGTAAGGTGAAGACATTAGAAAAACAAGAAGTTAAATGGATAAGACTTTGTGAGGTTAAGGATTTTAAAATGCTTACCTCAAATAAAAAAATCATTGATTTTTTGAATTGTTTTTTAATTGCTTCCAAGAACTAATTGAGATTATATCTAGAGTAACTTTGAGTTGAAGGTTTTGATTTGCAAATTCTTCTATATATATTTTATTGAGAAAGTTAATGTAAGTTTTTGAAATTTTTTCTCTTTTTTCTTTTATCGGAATTTTTTCACCCATATTTTTAATATCTTTCAAGATACCTATTATATTTTTGTAAAAAATATCAAAATTAATTTTTTCCGTGACAATTTCATTGTAACCAATCCCTGCTAATAAATTACTAAAATCAGCCATCAAATCAACTTTTGGAATTCTATTAAATGCACCGTTCAAAAATCGATCATCAGCAATAAAAAAGCATTGTCTAAGTTCCCTAAGTGTTTGTTCACCAAAAAAATTACAAAGAAAAAGTCCATCATCTGTTAACATACCAAGTATTTTTTGAAGATAGTTTTTTTTCTCTAAAACTTTGTTTGTGCAAAAATTACATATTACTAAATCAAAGCTCTTTTTTTTAAATGGCAAATTATCAAAATCAGCGTAAATAACAGTGTATGGTTTATTTTTAAAAAATTCTTTTTTAAAAATTTCATACTGTGATAAATAAATTAAATTTTTACAATTTATTTTAGATATTTCATCAATTGTTTCATTCAAGTCACTTGATATAAGTAAAACATTATTAAATTTGGGCTTTAATTCTAAAATTTTTTTTAGAAGGATTTTTGAAAATGACTTGTAAATAAAATTATCACCTTTCCATTTTTTGAAAGCTTTATTTTTTTCTTCAATTGATAATTTTTTATAAATATTATAATTCATAATAATGAAAATCTTAATATATTCTTCTATGCTTTGTCCATATTGTTTTGCAGCAAAAACATTGTTAAAAAAACTCAATCTTAAGTTTGAAGAGGTTTTGGTAGATAATAATTCTAAGGTGAAAAAAAAAATGATTGAATTGTCTGATGGAAGAACCTCAGTTCCTCAAATTTTTTTTGGAGAAAACCATGTTGGTGGGTATGATGATCTTAAAAGGTATTACGAAGAAGGTAAATTAAATTTATTTTTAAAAAAATGAAAATTAAAGTTGTTTGTATTCAGACTAATAGCAGTAAGTTTCCAGAGAAAAATATTGAAATGTTGGATAAGATTTTCAGGAAAATAACATGTGAAAAAATAAACCTAATTTGTCTACCGGAATGTGTAGCAATTTTTTCAGACGAAAAAAAAAGAATTAACGATTTTTTATCAGACTGGAATAATAGATTTCTTGATCTAATAAAATACTATTCAAAAAAGAAAAAATCATATATTCTTATTGGGTCTATTCCTCGAAAAAGTAAAAATAATAAATTTTTTAATCGTTCTCTTATTGTTGATCCTAATGGAGAAATAATTTCCAGTTATGATAAAATAAATCTCTTTGACGTTTTTTTGAGTAAAAAAGAAAAATATTTTGAGTCCAGAAATTATGATTCAGGAAAAAAAATATCAATTTCGAGACTACCTTGGGGAAATTTAGGTATGACGATTTGCTATGACTTAAGGTTTCCTTTTCTTTATAAGAAACTTGCTAGGCAGGGGGCTCATTTTTTTTCTATACCAGCCGCATTTACTTACACAACTGGTATTTCTCATTGGGAATCATTGTTAAGAGCTCGAGCAATTGAGAATGGATGTTATGTTTTCGCCCCAGCACAATGTGGTTATCATGATAATGGGCGTCGTACATTCGGAAACTCAATGATAATTGATCCATGGGGGACAATTTTAAAAAGAGCAAAACATTCAATTGGTTCAATTTCATGTAATATTGATTTAGAGAAAGTCAATTTTTATAGAAAGAGGATTCCAGCAATGACAGAATATTAGTTAAACTCTTTTAAAAATAGCAGTTTGAATAATATTTCGCTTTTGTGAATCTTTACCTTGATAAAATTTTAAAAGATTTAAATTACAGTTTTTTAAATTAAAAAGCTCTTTTTCTCGTAACATATTTTTTTTTGTATTTAATTTACCCTTGCCATTTTGAATCATATAAGTTTCACAAAAAAAAAGACCATTTTTTTTCATTAACAAAGGTATCATTCTTAAAAGAGGTCTGTGTAAAAATCTAAATAAAATAACTAGCTCGTATTTTCTCAGAGCTAACTTTTTTCTTATTTTCGATAATTTTATTTTTTCTAAATCAATACAATTAAAAGTATAATTTTTTTTATTAAAATTATTATTTTTTTTTAAATCAACAGAATCGACATACCAATTATTTTTTAATAATAGTTTAACAAATGTTTCATTACCGGAAGCCAAATCAAGCGCCTTTCCTTTTTTGGATCTAATAAATTTAAGTAATGAATTTTGATAGAAAACTTGATTCATTCAAACTTAGATGCAAACAAATAGTTAATTTTTTCTGTATTTATGTAATTCCACTTTTTGAGAAAAAAATTATATAAAATACCTTGAAACTTTATATTTGAGAATTCATGCATTAAGAGCGTTTTCTTCAGTTTATTTGGTTTAATAAATTTACTCCATTCATGTGTATTTTTGGGTACAATCTTTAAAATATTTTCAGCAAAAAAAATTGCAGTCAGGTATGATGTAATTGTTTGATTTATTGTCGAACCTAAAAAGAATCCACCACTTTTCAAAGATACCTTTGATTTTTTTATTATTAAATCGATACTTTGGACATGTTCTAAAACTTCCATACATGTAATAACATCAAATTTTTTTTGAAAATTAATATCAGA
>CACAXP010000031.1 GCA_902536485.1 uncultured Alphaproteobacteria bacterium
CATCTAATAATGCATCAAATTCAAGAGAATAAGAGTTTAATCTTCCATAAAAATTTTCAACCAACTTTCTTATTTTTCTTGGAACACTGGCATCTGATTCCCCAGCCTCTCTCAAAAGAGATTCTAAGTCTTTAATAAAAAAACTGATAATTGACTCTATATATTTTTTTTTTAAATTTGAATTTTTTATGTACCAAAGTATTAAAATTAGATTAAGTTGAAAAATTTCTAATCTGAAATTAAATTCATCTGGTATCAACAAATCATTAAAAAAAAAATTTTTTTTTGATTGTTCTATTATTTTATTATAAACAGAGAGTAGGAGATTATTCATGTTTTCAAAGCAAGTATACAATTTTTTATTTACTCTTTTAATTTTATTTTCATTAAATTCATGTATAAGCCAAAAATTAGTTCACGGTAACCTCCCTGATGCTCAATTAGTTTCTATATTAAAAGTTGGTATTGATAATAAAAAATCAACAACAGAAATTTTAGGGGAACCGACATTCAGAGGGGTATTAGGTGACAACTCATTTTATTACGTTGGAACGGTAAATTCAAAATTAGCATTCTTAGACCCTAAGCTGGATACTCAATTTATTTTAGAGCTTAATTTTGATAAAAATAATAAATTAAAAAAACTTTACCTTTATGATGAGAATGAAAGCAATGATGTTTCAATGTCTTCTTTAGAGACAAAACACTCTGGAAAAAAATTAACTTTTCTTCAACAAATTTTTGGTAATATTGGTGTTGGTGGTATGGGAAGAGGAACTATCATTGGAAGTGGAAAAGCTGACAACTAATATTTAGGACAACATTGAAAGAAGAAGAATTGAAACAATATTTACAATCTTGATCATTGGGTTTATGGCTGGTCCTGCGGTATCTTTGTAAGGGTCTCCAACTGTATCACCAGTCACAGCCGCTTTATGAGCCTCTGAGTTTTTACCACCATAATTTCCGTCTTCAATGTATTTTTTGGCATTATCCCATGCTCCACCACCAGAAGTCATAGAAATGGCAACGAATAGCCCTGTAACAATTGTACCGAGAAGCATTGCACCTAGAGAAGTGAATGCAGCAGAGGAATCACCTGATATAAATAAAATTAAATAGTAAGTAATAAAAGGAGCCAAAACAGGAAGAAGAGAGGGAATTATCATTGCGTAGATAGCACCTTTAGTTAAAATATCAACTGCTTTACCATATTCTGGTTTTGATCTACCTGTCATTATTCCTTTGTTTTCAGCAAACTGCCTTCTAACTTCATTCACAATTTTAGTTGCAGCCTTTCCAACAGCAGTCATCCCCATTGAACCAAATAAATAGGGCAACATTCCTCCTATTAATAAACCCACTACAACATAAGGGTCATCTAAAGAAAATTTAACATCTAGATTTGGAAAATAATATTTTAGATCTTGGGTATATGCCCCAAAGAGAACCAAGGAAGCTAGACCAGCTGATCCAATAGCGTATCCTTTGGTAACTGCTTTAGTAGTATTACCTACTGCATCAAGTGCGTCTGTTGTCTTTCTAACACTTTCAGGAAGATTAGACATTTCTGCTATTCCACCTGCATTGTCAGTAACCGGTCCATATGCATCTAAAGCAACAATCATTCCTGCTAAGGCAAGCATAGTTGTGGCAGCAATTGAGATACCATAAAGACCAGAAAACTTGTATGAGAATATTATACCTAAAATAATGACAATGGTTGGTAGAGCTGTTGATTGCATTGAAACTGCCAGGCCCTGAATAATATTTGTAGCATGCCCCGATTGAGAAGAGTTTGCAACAGACTTAACTGGAGCAAATTCGGTGCTCGTGTAATATTCTGTAATCCATACAATTAAACCTGTGACAGTCAGACCAACTAATGAACAGTAGAATAAATCAATCCCAGAAAAAGATTCAATGAAAAGATCACTATTTACAATTACTTTGTCCATACCAATTAGATACTCAGTACCTATGTATATTAAAACTACAGAGGCTAAAGCGGTAATAATTAAACCTTTATAAAGAGCTCCCATTATACTTTGAGATTCTCCTAATTTTACATAATAAGCACCAACTAATGAAGAAATTATACATACGCCAGCAATTAATAGAGGATACATCATAAAAATTTGCTGATCCGAACCTTGGAACAAAATTAATCCTAAAACCATTGTTCCCACAATAGTAACGGCATAAGTCTCAAATAAATCAGCTGCCATACCTGCACAATCACCAACATTATCACCAACATTATCAGCTATTACTGCAGGGTTTCTGGGATCATCTTCAGGAATTCCGGCTTCAATTTTTCCAACTAAATCAGCCCCTACATCAGCTCCTTTAGTGAAGATCCCTCCTCCAAGTCTTGCAAATATTGAAATTAGCGAAGCACCAAAGCTTAATGCCACCATGCCCTCAACTATCTTTCTACCTCCAAGGGAAGTAAAATATTCAAGAAAGAAATAGTAACTTACAAGACCCAAAAGACCCAGTCCAACGACTAAAAACCCTGTTATTGCACCAGATTTAAAAGAAATGTCTAACGCTTTTTCAAGACTTTCTGTAGCAGCCTCTGTTGTCCTAACGTTTGCCCTTACAGAAACAAACATTCCAATGTAACCTGCAAGACCAGATAAAAAAGCTCCAATTACAAACCCTATGGATACAAATGAGTTTTCCATTAAATAAAAGAGAATTAATGCCATTAAAATACCAACAATAGAGATTGTTAAATACTGTCTATTTAGATATGCTTGAGCTCCTTCTTGAATGGCTGATGCAATTTCTTTCATCCTCTCAGAACCCTCAGGTTCTTCTAGTATCTTTTTAATCGTGAAACCACCATAAAGTAGAGACAGAATTGAACAAATAAATACGATAAAAAATTCTACTGACATAGTCTAAGTCAATGTTTATAGCACAAAATATTTCATCTTCAACTGCAAAATTTAAAAATGACTGAAACCGTCATTATTAAATCTTATAATCTTTTTATTTTCATCATAAATTACCAAACCACTACCTTTTTGAAAGTATCCTACAGGTTTAATATTCTTAATTTTTTTTTTTTTTAACAGATTTTTTTTTTTAGGATCTACAGAAAAAAATAACTGATAATCCTCGCCTGAACAAAGAATAAGCTCCCAAAATTTTTTTTTATTATCTATATTATCATATAAGTTTTTCAGGTGATTTGACAGAGGAATTTCAGACAAGAAAATTTTAGCCTGAAGATTTGAGATTTTAGAAATAAATTTGATTTCCTTTAAAAATCCATCTGAAATATCTTTACAAAAATCAGCAACACCTATAAGTGATTTACCAAGCTTTATCTGAGGTAATGGCGTATTAAATTTACTAAGAAAAAAATTTTTTTCGGATTTTTTAAGTTTAGAAAATTTACCTTTTTTTATTTGCAGCCCAATACCTGCATCACCTAAAGTATCAGAAACAAAAATTTCCGAACCCTCATGAGCTATCATTTTTTTATGAAATTTTTTTGATACTAAGCCTAAAATAGTTACTGACATAAAAATATTTTTTGAACTACCTAAATCTCCACCAAATAATTTCAAATTAAATTTTTCGGAATCTTTAGCTAAACCTTTACAAAATCTCTTTAACCACAATTTATGATTAAGCTTAGGAATAGATAAGTTCAGAATATAACCATAAGGTTGGGCACCCATTGCAGCAATATCAGAAAGATTTACTCTCAACAACTTTTGTGCCAGACAAAAAGGATCATCTAATTTATCAAAATGAACATCTTCAATCATCATATCTGAAGATATAACCATATTTTGCTGTTTGTTAATAAAAGCAGCATCATTTGATAACTCAAGTGATTCAGGATTATCAGCTATTGGTAAAAAGTATTTTTGGATGATTTTTTGTTCTTCATTCATTTAGAGTATTTTTCTTTTTAAGATTTAAATAAATTTTTTCTAAAATAGCATTAGTAAATAAGTACTCATTATCGGTATAGAAACTTTCAGTAAACATTATATACTCACTCGCAATTATTCCAATTGAAGTGTTTTTTGAAACAATCATTTCTGTGACTGCAACCCTTAGAATTGAAAGTAAGACTACGGGGATTCTTTTTAAATTCCAGTTTTTTTGGAGATTAGACTCAATTAAACCATCAACTTTATTTTTTTCTTGATTAAAGGTTACCAATAAAGTTTTTAAGAAATCTTTGTTCAATTTATATCTGTGGAAATTCATTTTAAAGTCAAACTGTAATTTGAATTCACTGGTATCTAAAAAGTCATTTTTAATTGTTTCATAATCATTTTGAAAATTTGAATTGTAAAGAGCTTGTATTGCAACATATCTAGAGAAAGTTTTTGGTGAAACTTTTTTATTCATTTATTTTTTTTATTAAATTCAAACATGTTTTAGCTGCTAATCCCCCTAAATCCTTTTTTAGTATATCGGATCTTTCCAATGCTTGAGAATAATTTTCAACAGTTAATAAGGCGGATGATAATGGTAAAACATTTTCGTAAGCAACTTTATAGATTTGCGTGTATGTAATGTTTTTAACTATTTCATAATGGTCAGTTTCGCCTTTAATAACACAACCAACAATTATGTAACCCAAATATTTTTTTTTATATCTTTCTAATAAGAATGGGATTTCTAGTGAGCCATTAATGCTTTTTAATTCATAATCAATATTTTCATTTTTCAAAACATTTATTACACCCTCTTGAAGGTTTTTTGAAATTTCAGGATAAAAATTCGAGGATATAATCAATATTTTTTTATAAAAGTTTTTTTTTTCCATTAATATCTAAACCAAAACCGTCTACTCCAATTATTTTTTTTGTAGAAGTTGTTAATAATGTAATTTTTTTTGCTCCTAAATCAGTTAAAATCTGAGCTCCAATTCCATATTCTTTTAGTATACTCTTTCGTTTAACATGAAAGTCTTTATCTAGAAGCTCCTTTTTTGGATTTCTTATAATAACAATTATACCATTTTCTTCTTTTGAGATTATATCAATTGACTTTGATAAAATTTCATTTTTAGGATCCAATAAATCTGAGTATATGTTTAAACTGTGCATACGAACTAAAATATTTTTTGTTGATGAAACTTTACCCTTTACTAAGGCTAAATGTTCTGTACCATCAAGTATATTTTTGTAAATAAAAGTCTTAAAATCTTTAAGATACTTAATTTTTGAATTTTCAGTTCTAACGCATTTAACTAACTTTTCTTTTTTAACTTTATATTCTATAAGGTCTTTTATAGATGACATTTTCAATTTATGCTTTTTACAAAACTTCACTAAATCTTTAAGTCTTGCCATAGTTCCATCGTCATTCATAATTTCACAGATAACTCCATAAGGTGACTTTTGATTTGTGGCCATCCTAGCTAAATCTACTGCTGCTTCTGTATGACCAGCTCTTACTAAAACTCCGCCGTCGTTAGCTAACAGAGGAAAAATATGCCCAGGACTTACCAAATCACTAGGTTTTGAATGAGATGAAACTGCAACTTTTATAGTTTGAGATCTGTCCTGAGCACTAATGCCAGTAGTAACACCTTTTTTAGCTTCAATTGAAACTGTAAATGCTGTCCTATGCCTACTTTTATTACTATCGGTCATAAGTTTTAGTTTCATTTTTTTAAATCTTTTTTTATCTAATGCTAAGCAAATTAAACCTCTAGCAAATTTTGCCATAAAATTTATTTTTTCCGCAGAAACGGATGATGCACAAAATATTAAATCTCCTTCGTTTTCTCTTTTTTCATCATCAACAATTACTACCATCTTACCTTGAGATAAATCGGTTACAATTTCTTCTATTGGTGACAAAAAACTCTTCATTTTTTTAAAGCCTTAAATACATATCTGGCCAACATATCTATTTCTGTATTCACCAAATCTCCAACTTTATTAAATTTTAATGAAGTATTTTCCCAGGTGTGAGGAATTATTGCCACTTTAAAAGATTTATTTAGCACATCATTTACAGTTAACGAAATTCCGTCAATTGCAATAGAACATTTGTTAGATAAAAATTTCATTATATTTTCATCAACCTCGAATTCAAATAACCAAGAATCTTTTAATTTTTTTATACTATTTATTTTACTAAATCCATCAACGTGACCAAAAACCATGTGTCCACTTATTTCTTGTCCCATTTTCAATGATCTCTCTAAATTAATATAATCACCAACTTTTAATTTCGATAATGTTGTTTTTTTTAAAGTTTCAGGAGACAAGTCTGAGAAAAAAACTGGTTTTTGAATCTTAGAAACTGTTAAGCACACACCAGAACAACTAATTGATTCACCCATTTTTATATCAGCAAAAGAAGTCTCTATTGCAATCACCTCTCTATCTTCACTTATATATTTTACTTGACCAATATCTTCTATTATTCCTGAAAACATTCTTGAAGTTACTTTCTGGTTAAAATTTCTAATGTATCATTTCCAAATCTTTTTACATCTTTTTTCAAAAGCTTGATTTTTGATAAATCGTCTAACTCAAATCCCGTTGCATTAAAACCTTTTCCACCAATAAAAAAATTGCTTCTAAAAATAAAAATATCATCAAACTTTTTTTCCTTAAGAAATAGAGAGAAAATTTTTGCCCCCCCTTCAACTAATAAATTACAAACTCCCATAGATGCAAGTTTTTTAAGAATATTTCCTAAGTTATAATTTTTTTCAACTAAAGTAACTATTTCAACATTTAATTTTAAAAACTTTTTTTTTTTTTCAATACTTTTTTGTTGAGTAAAAATTAATGTTTTATATTTTTTACAATTTTTAAAAATTTTTAAACTGGTATCTAAATCAAGTTTTCTACAAAGAATCACCCTTAAAGGAGAAAACTTTTCAAGTCCATTAATTCTGGAAGTTAACAAGCAGTCATCCATCTTGACTGTATTTGATCCAACAAGTATAGCGTCCATTTTAGATCTGAGATGATGGCTAAATGAATCAGATTGTTCGTTAGTTATTTTTGTTTTGTTATTTTTTCTTGCAATATATCCATCTAAAGATGTTGCAAGTTTTAGAAAAACTCTGGGTCTTTTGACTTTTCTATTTAAAAAATACCCTTTATAAGTTTCATCAATCTCCTCTAATAAGTAACCACTGCTAACATCTATATTATTTTCTATTAGTTTTTTTTCCCCTTTCCCATTTACTCTAATATCAGGATCAATTTTAGCAAAAACAACCCTATCTATAAATTTTGAATTAATAATTTTTGAAACACAAGATGGTCCTCTTCCCTCATGACAACATGGTTCAAGGGTTGAATAAAGTGTATATTTTTTAATTTTTTTAAAATTAAAGTTATGAATAGCATTATACTCAGCATGAGGTCTTCCAGAAAAGCTGGTTATTCCTAAGGAAACAATTTTGTTAACTTTAAAAAGCTTGTCGGATTCAACTAAAATTGCAACAACAGGTGGGTTTGGAAATGTTTTTCCTGCAATTTGTTTTAAAACAGAAGAAGCTATTTTTATATAGTTTAAATCAAAGTACACTTATGTGTTATTCATTTTTAAGATTCAAATTTTTATCAATGAATTTTCTAAAGTCATCAGTTTCTTGAAAGTCTCTATAAACGGATGCAAATCTAAGATACGCAACCCTATCTAATTCCTTCAATGCATCCATTACTAGTTCACCTACTAATTTGGATGGAATTTCTGTTTCACCCGAACTTTCAAGCCTTTTTTGAATGCTGTTAGCTATTAACTCTATCTGTTGTACTTCTACGGGTCTTTTTCTACAAGAGATTCCTATAGATCTAACAAGTTTTTCTCTATCAAAAGTAACTCTTGATTCATCCTTTTTTATCACCATTAAGTCTCTAAGTTGAACTCTTTCAAATGTAGTGAATCTTGCAGCACATGCTGGGCATTGTCTTCTTCTCCTTATAGAATTGTTATCATCTGAAGGCCGTGAATCCTTTACTTGTGTTTCATCATGGCCGCAGAATGGACAACGCATATATTATCCCTTAGATAGCTTGGCTGTAAATTGGGAATTTGTCGCATAAAGCCTTAACT
>CACAXP010000032.1:0-5000 GCA_902536485.1 uncultured Alphaproteobacteria bacterium
ATTAAATAAATTCCTCCTGTTTCTGAAAAAATTTCGTTTTTTTCTTGTTTCAAAAAATATTGGGTATCAATAGGAATTAAACTTTTACCACTATGCTTATAAAAATTTTTTTCTTCAGACTTTACTGAAATAACCCTATCAATATCAAAAATATCCATTGTATCAGATGCCATATCTAAAAACTTCCATGACCTAAACGGGTAATCAATAAAAAGGATAAAAATCTTTTCAAATTTAATTTCTAAACGAATATTTGTAAATAAATCTGTTAACGTTTCATCCAGTGAAATATGAAACCTTGCTAATCTTAAGTCCCTTTTATATGTAAACACATTTTTATATTTTTTATTTACATGAGTTAAAATCTTTTCATCAGGGGTAGTAATAATAATGTCTGATATTTTTTTTGATTTCATTGCTTCATCTATCGTCCAATCAATTAATCTCTTTTTTCCTAAAAAACGAAGTGCAACAGGACTTTCCTCATTCTCAGATCCTCTAACTGGAATAACTGCAATACATTTCATATTAACTCCCAAGGTTTGTTTCGCATTTTTTTTCAAAATTCTAGCTCGGGTTGACAAAATTTTTTGTTTTCCTTTAGTGAGATTTTTTCCATGTTGCCGATAATAAAAAAGTGGAAGATTAATATTTCCAACACCAAAGTTCTTTATAAATCTAACCCATAGATCCCAGCCGTCTTGGCAATGATACGATTCGTCGTAACCATTTATTGCTAACAAAAATTCTTTTCTAACCATTGAACATGCTCCATGGGCAGGTTGATCAAGTAATTCAACTTCACTAAAATCGTGTCTTCTAAACATTTCAATTATATTTCCTTTTTGATCAACAGTGTAATAGTCAGAAAAAACCAGACCAAGATTTTGATCTTTTTCTAATTTTGATACAAGTATTTCCAAAGCATTTTTGTCAAAAAAATCATCTGCATCAAGTCTAATAATATATTTTCCTTTTGCTAACTTCAAAGCAACATTATTAGCAGCATTAAGTCCAATATTTTTTTGCAAAACTATTTTTATTTTTTTATTAGAATAATAACTTTCTATTTTTTTTCTGGAAGAATCTGTGGACCCATTATCAATAAAAATTATCTCAAAACTTGTTAATGTTTGATTTAAAACACTTTTTATTGCTGTTTCAAGATAATCTCCATAATTATGATTAACTATATATACTGAAACTAGAGGAGATTTATCTAAAATTTTAACCATTTTTTATTTTTTTTTGTTGATCAATAAAAATTTTTGAAGAGATAAAAGCAAATAGAAACTTTGAATAATCATTTTTTGAAAAATCACTCTTCAATATATTCTCCATTTTATCTTTTCTAACAATCTCAAAAATATCACTATCGCTTAATAACCAGTCTATATTTTTTTTTTTAGTCAAATCCATCAGTGAATTTATTGAAGCATTAAAACCTATTTTTTTCTTGGATTGTAAAATTGATTTAGGTAGAAGCTTCTTTGAACAATTTCTAAGTAGATATTTTTGAAAACCATCTTTTATTAAGAATTTTGTTTCAATACTAAATAAAAATTCAACCAGATTTTTATCAAGAAAAGGTGACCTGTTTTCTATGGAGTACATCATCGAGTTTAAATCATCAGAGAACAGGATAACAGGCACTACTTCTTCTGATAATTCATTTAACATCCTATTTCTTAAAATATCTTCACAGAAAGGTTGTTCATTAAATGAAAGTTCAATTTTCTTTCTAACAATTTTTTTAAATACATCAGAGGATTGGTATAAATGATCTCTAAAACTAGGATCATTTATAAATTTATTTGGGTCTTTTAGAAGAGGATTATTAATGTAAGAACCGTAACCGTCTTTCATTTCTTCAATTAGCTGTTTAAAGTTACTATCCAATCTCATTTCATATAACCAAAATAAGTAGTGATCATAATAACCTGTGAAAATTTCATCTGCTCCAGTCCCAGAAATAACAACAGAATATCCTTGTTGCTTTATTAGTTCACTTAATTGATTATGGATGTAATAGGAAATTGTTGGTATTGGTGCAGAATAATAAGAGATAATTTTCTCCATATTATTGATAAAATCATTTCTAGTTGTAGAAATAATTGTATTTTCACATTCTATGAAACTTACAATCTCGTTAATATTTTCGCTTTCGTTGTATCTTTCATCTGAATCAATAATTGAAAATGTCTGGATTTTGGATTTAATTAATTTATTAGTAATTGCAACTAAGCTTGATGAGTCAATACCACCACTCAAGCAAAAGGCCAAAGGTATATCTGATCTCAGTCTAAGTTTTACTGAATTAAATAATAACTCCTCTAATTTCTCAAAAACTTCAGTTTCGTTAATTTTCTTAGGTCTATAATTTAAACTCCAGTATTTATATTCATTCTTTTTAAAATTATTTTTTACAACTAAATTTGTAGATGGAGGTAATTCTCTTATTCCAGAAAAAAAAGAACTTCTTTCCTTGAAAAGAGATCTAAACCCACAAACTAAAAATTTACTTATCTTGTCGTAATTTAAATCTACATGATTTCCTAAAAGTGATACAATAAATTTTGTTTCTGAACCAAAATATATTTCATCACCTAGCTCGAGAAGGTAAAGAGGCTTTTCTCCAAATCTATCGCGACTAAAAAACACTGTTTTTTTTTTTTTATCAAATATTACAAAAGCCCACATACCTTCAAAAATATTAACACAATTTTCTTTATATTTTTTGTAAGCTTCAATAATAACCTCTGTATCTGAATTAGTTCTAAATCTGTGTCCTTTTTTTATTAAATTTTTTTTTATTTCTAAAAAATTATAAATTTCGCCATTAAAAATTATAATCAAATCATCTTTTTCAAAAGGTTGGTTAGACCTTTCATCTAAGTCAATAATTGATAACCTAGAGTGAAGAAATAAAAGTCTATTATCATTAATATCTCGTGATTCAAATTTTTGACAATCAGGCCCTCTATTTTTCATTAGGTTTAGGGTCCTTTGTACGTTCAAATCATTAATATTTTTTGAACCAATATATCCAGCAATACCGCACATTATTAATATTTTATATTTTTACAAGACAATAGCTACCGCAGTCCGAAAACTTTAAAAAGACGGAAAAAGAAAAAAAATTAAACTTTATACAATAATTTCTTATTTAATATTGTAGTAAATTTAACACTAAAGCTCTCAAGTAATAATTTAACTCTATTACTTGAACACATTTCTATAATTTGTCCTTTTTTATTTGTTAGTTTTCCAGATATTATTTTTACTTTGTCGTTCAAATTTAGGGTCTCACCAGTTATTATCTTCTTTAATAAGTTAATGTTAGAGTTTTCTATTTCCTTTGGAACACCATCAGAAGTTATCAAATATTTTACTCCAAATGTATTTTGAATTTTACTCCAATCATCATTAAATACATCTAAAATAACAAATATATATCCAGGGAAAAAAGGTTCTTTCTTTACAGTTTTTTTATTTTTAAAAAAGACAGTTCTTTTAAATGAAGGTAACCACGTTTTAAATCCCTGCCTTTTTAAATTTATCACAGCTTTATTTTCTTGATTTGGTTTAGTGTGAACTACGTAATATTTTTGCATATATTTATTTTAATTTTTTTGATATGTGTAGAAACTTTGGGTAAAAAACATTTATTGTTTTAAAGTTTCTATTTAATTCGTCATAAACAAATTGGGGTTTTTTTGATTCAACTATTACAAAAGCTATATTTTGTAGTTTAGTTTTAATTTTTTTTGAGTTTATTTTTAATTTATTTTTAGAATCTATCTTTAAATGATCTAATATTTCTAAATTTTTTTGTAAAAGAGATAGTTTGCATATATCCACTAAATCGCCTTCTCCTACAAGTACTACGGATAGTTTTTTTTTTTGTATTTCTATTAGAATCCTAAGATAGGCCTGTTTTGCTTTTTTAAAAAAGTTTAGAGAGCTATCTAAATATTCTTTAACAAGACGAGACTTTTCCTTAAATCCATCCTTTGTAAGATAATAAATATATCTTTTATAAGGTGCTGTTTTTGCTTTAACAAAACCTTTGGATATGGCTTTTTTTAAGATTGCATTTGCCATTCCAAGTGATATTAGAACATCTTTTGCAAGGTTACTTTGTGAGACAATTTTTTTTTTTTCAAGTAAAGAAAAAAAATTAATTATTTTTGATGTTTTAACGTTAAAATCCACATTTAGATTCATAGCATGAAATTCATGGCGTGAAAATAAAAAATTTATTTAATTTTTATTTTGTGTATATTGTATAAATGCTGTCAAATAAAGTTACTTTAAGAATCCTTAAAGAAAAGGACTATACAAATAATTATTTAAAGTGGTTCTCTGACCCTGTAGTCGTTAGATATTCTCAAAATAGATTTAAAACTTTTTCTAAAATAGGTCAGTTGGAGTATATAAGGTCATTCTTAGAAGATGACAAAAAATTTTTATATGGAATTTTTTTTAAAGAAAAACATATCGGAAACATAGAACTGAATGAGATAGATAATCAAAAATTAACTGCTAATATAGCTTATGTTATCGGTGAAAAAGAATACTGGGGAAAAGGTATTGCTTCTTATTGCATTAGCCAAATTTTAAAAAAAGCTAAAATAGAATTTGCCCTAAAAAAAATCTGCGCTGGTTGTGCAAGTAAAAACATTGCGTCTATAAAAGTCTTAAAAAAAAATGGTTTTGAAGTTGAGTTGATAAAAAAAGGTTTTTTCATTTATGAGAATGAAAAGATGGATTGCATAATTTTTAAAAAACTAATTTAAATAAATTTTTTGGTTGCGGGGGCAGGATTTGAACCTGCGACCTTCAGGTTATGAGCCTGACGAGCTACCAGGCTGCTCCACCCCGCGCCAGTAGACTGTAATTTTAAGGCCCGGCAACGACCTACTCTCCCGTGTCTTAAGACAAAGTACCATCGGCGCTGAGGGTTTTCACGACCGAGTTCGGAATGGATCGGGTGTTCT
>CACAXP010000033.1 GCA_902536485.1 uncultured Alphaproteobacteria bacterium
CACATTACTGGTACACCTTCACGCATTCCTTCGATAGATAAGTAGGCATACCACCCAATTATTAGTTGATCTACTATTAAGTCTGCTTTCCTTATAAAATTTGACATTTTTGAATTGTCAACACCTTGAACAATCGATAAATTTATATAATATCCATTATCTTTTAGTTCTTTTACAACTTCTTTTAGAAATTCTGTGCCTTTAAGATTTGTATGATTAGGAGCATGAAGAATTTTTAGAGGGTTTTTCTTAGAAAAATTATAATTTGTTTTTATTTTCGGAACTTTTTTTTCTGTTTCAATGGCAAAGTGTGAAATTAAAATATCATCCCAATAGAACATATACTTTATCCAGTCACAACCGGATAATACAAAATCTGCTGAGTTTTGCCAAATTTGAATTTTTTTACTAGTTTCCATATTATAGAATCTAAAATCTGGATAGTCGTTAATATAACCATCTTTATAAATTAAATTAGAAGTTATTCTTTGATCTTGAACATCCATTCCATACGGAAGGACTACCACTTTAACTTTAGCTATACTATAGAACAATGGTTCTAAGCTATAAAGAAGCCTTGAGTTTCTTAAAGCACCACCTGTGAAATAAATATAAATTACATTATAGTTAAAAATAATATAAGTAAAAAGATAATAAGCATAGAAACCTCTAAGAATATCATATTTTAAAAATATTTTTGAAGGAATTTTGTCAAAATCATCTGTGTAGTACCATAAATTGTCAACGAATGTTTCTACTTTATAATTGTAATATTCTAACGCTTTTTTGTGACCTTTAGAGTTTATAGATGGAGTTGGTCCAATACCTACTTTTTTTTTTTTTAAATTTACAATTCTTACAAAGAAAACCATGATTAATAATGGTAAGAAAAAAACAACATCGAGGATGATGAAGAATATTTTTTTTAATATTACGTGAGAGTATGAAACTCTTTTATTGAATTGTTCAATATTGACTTTTTCGGGTAAGTGTTTCATAACATTAAACTTAATCTAATAGCTTATATAAAAGCATTGTGAAATAAAATAACAGTCTTTTAATATTTTTTTAGAAATAAACCTAGAATTATAGTAATTTATTATTTAACATAATATATATTATACGACAATACTTATATTTAACCTGAGCCTAAGTAAAGCATGGCTGAGCCATATAAAAAACCTGTTATAATAAAAATAACAAAAGTATATCCCATTATCTGTCTCATATGTAGACCTGCAATAGCAAGTAAAGGAATTGTCCAAAAGGGTTGAATCATATTTGTCCATTGATCACCATAAGCAACTCCTAAGACAATGACATATGGTTCAACATTTAGATTTTTAGCTGCCTCTATCATGACTGGTCCTTGAACTGCCCATTGCCCACCACCTGAAGGAATAAACATATTTACCAGTCCACCTGAAAGAAATGAATAAAAACCAAGTGTTTCCGATGTGGCAATTTTAGTAATATTATCAGCTAAAATACTAATTAAGCCTGTATCAGCCATCATACCCATGATTCCTGCATAAAAAGGATACTGTAATATGATTGGTCCTACTGTAAGTGCAGCATTATTTACTAATTTTACGTAGTGTATGGGAGAATTAGACAAAATAAGTCCAAAAGCTAGAAAGGTCCAACTTACAATATTTAGATCTAGTGAGAAGCCATTTTTATTAAAAAAATAAAAAATATAAACAAACAAAGAAAAACCAACAAATAAACTAAAAAATCTATTATTTTCAATAACTTGTGCAAATGTTCTATTACCTTGGTTTAGGTTTGAAATATCTTCATTTTTATGAAAACGAAAAACATTTGTGTCTATTTCTCTAATCTCTGCTTTGTTGGTTGGTCTCATTAAAGGGTTTATAATGGTTATTATTACTAAAGTAATTATGGCTAATAAAATATTAAAAGTAGTAAAGATTGTTTCTGTGACTGGAAGAATACCAATTTTTTCCTCTAAAGAGTGTCCATCCGAAGAAACAAATAACGCAGCGGATGACGAATAACCCATATGCCAGATAACATAACCTGAATAAGCAGAGGCTACTAAAAGAGGATAATGTATGCTTATTCTTTTTTTTGAGCACCCTATAGCAACAAATTTTGATACAATTCCTCCTACAATTAGTCCAAATGACCAAGCAAATAAACTGGCAATTCCTGAAATAAATGTAACTAAAGCATAAGCTTGAATTGAGGAATTAGGAAGAGTTCCAACTTTTGATAATATTCTTTCAATTGGTTGTGTATGAGCTAATGCATGAGCAGTAATCATGATTATGGTTATTTGAGCAGTAAAGGTAAATAGCTTCGGTAAACCGTTTCCCCAAGCTTCAAGAGTTTGAGCAGGAGAAGCATTTGTTAAGTTAATTGCAAATAAGAAAGTAAGTAATGATAAAACAATTACGAATATAAAAGCATCTGGATAATACTTCTCAACTAACTTAACAAATGGCTTAGATAAATAATTAAATATTCCAAGCTTTTTAGAAGACATTTATTTCATTTTCAAGGCTATTACTTTTCCTTCCGCCATTATTGGAATAATAATAAGATTTTTTTCTAAAATTACTTCATGGTCGGCAGCACCTTTACCAACTTCAGCAATAACTTTAAATTTTCCATTTTTTTTAATGTTATAAAGTTTTGCACCTGTCCAGTCAGTCACAAAATAGGCCCCTTTTCCGTCTGACTCAATCCCATCCAAGTTACCTATTGGCTTCTTACCTAGATTTTTCATTTTTTTAGTATGAATATTAATACTTTTGAGACTACCCTTTAATTCAGGTGTACCCCAGCCTTCCATAACTGCTCCCCAGCTTCCAACGATTAAGTTTCCCTCTTCGTTGTCAATATGAATACCGTTTGGAGCTAGACCAGGACTGTAAAACCATGCAGGTAATTGCCCAAACTGATTTAATCTATAAATTGTATCATTATAGGTATCTCCAACATAAACATTTCCATATTTATCGGCTGTAACATCATTCATGCAAACTGAACCATAACCTGTATATTTATTTGTTACTTTAGCTGTTGCAATGTCAACCTCAACTAGTTCATCAACATCAGCTATGTAGAGCTTATCATTACTTATTGTAAGACCTTTAGGAGCGTTAAGTTTGTCAACCCATTTTTTTTCAATTACGTTACCATCTAATCCAATTTTGGAAATGTATCCAGTACCGTCTTTATTAAAAGGATGATCAGTTATATTAGAAACATAAAGAACATCATTTTTTGAATCATAAATTACTGATTCTGGAAGTTCAAAAATTTTTTCTGTTTCCCAAACAACTTCAGCATGATCATTAGATTTCACATGCTTTCCATTAATACCTATTGTAAAAATAGCCAAAAATAAAATTATTTTTTTCATTTTTTCTCCTTTCATTAGTTTAAATTATTAGGCATTGATAAATTAATTCCTTTGGATTCACTTGATTCTTCTGGCCATTTTTGTGTTACAGTTTTTCTTTGAGTAAAAAACCTTAGTCCATCTGGTCCATACATATTTAGATCTCCAAATAACGAGTCTTTCCATCCACCAAAACTATGAAATGATGATGGAACTGGAAGTGGAATATTTACTCCCACCATTCCAATGTTAACATTTTGTGAAAATTTTCTAGCTTTTTCTCCGCTGCTTGTAAAAATACAACAACCGTTTCCAAATTTATTTTTATTAATAATTTTCAAAGCTTCATCCATTGAATTTACTTCAATGATTTGTAGTACAGGACCAAAAATTTCATTTTCATAAGATTTCATAGAGGATTTTACTTTATCTATAAGGGTTGGACCAATAAAATATCCATTTTCTGAATTTTTCCTTTTAATATTATCTCTGCCATCCAAGAGAATCAAGCTCCCCTCTTCTTCTGCTAAACTTATATTTTTTTTTACACTCTCAAGATGTTCTTTTGAAACTAAAGGACCAAAACTGTTTAAATTTAAATCTTCATGACCAAATTTAAGTTTTGAAACTTTTTCTTTAAGTGATTTATTAAACTTTTCTTTAATATCTTTAAAAACTACAGCAACTGATAATGCCATACACCTCTGACCTGAGGAACCGAAAGCAGCTGAAATTAATTGATCTGTCGCATAATCAATATTAGCATCTGGTAGAACTAAAGCATGATTTTTAGCGCCTCCAAGAGCTTGGCATCTTTTACCTGAAATTGAGGAATTTTCATAAATTTTTTGAGCAACGGGAGTGGAGCCTACAAAACTTACAGCTTTAATTCTTTTATCTTGAATAAGGTTATTTACAACATCTTTATCACCATTTAAAAGATTTAGAAGACCTTTAGGAGCTTTTGTTTGGTTAAAAAGTTCCACAATGAACATTGATGCTAAAGGATCTTTTTCAGATGGTTTTAAAATGAATGAATTTCCAGCAGCAATAGCTAAAGGAAACATCCATAATGGCACCATGGCTGGAAAGTTAAATGGAGTAATACCCAGCACAACACCTAATGGTGAAAATTCACTCCAGGAATCAATAGAAGTGCTTATATTCTTGTTAAACTCTCCTTTAAGAATTTCTCCAATTCCACAAGCATATTCCACATTTTCAATTCCTCTTCTAATTTCACCGACAGCATCTTCGTGAACTTTTCCTAAATCCTTACTTATAATTTGTGCTAGGTTTTCAATATTATTTTCGAGTAAAACTTTGTATTCAAAAAGTATTGATGCCCTTTCATTGAATGCTTCAACTGAATTATCAATAGTTTCATCAATAATTTTTTTTGATGCGTTAGTCGCTAGCGCAATACATTTTCCACTGGATGGGTTGAAAATTTCAAAAGATTTCCCGTCTTCTTTTACTACCTTGCCGCCAATTATATGTCCTATAGAATTTGTCATTATTTGCTAAGATAGTATATAAAATTTTGCAACTCAATAACAAATTTTGAATTATCAAAATGCATTAAAGCATTTTAAAAAAACTTCAAATTTAGTATAATTTTTATATGTTGAACTGGAATGACCTTAATTCATTTATAACTTTATCCAGAAGTAAAAAATTGATTAATGCAGCAAGAAAACTAAAAATTGAGTCAACTACAATAGCTAGAAGAATTTCTCGTTTAGAAGAAAGCCTAAAAACTCAACTTTTTCATAAATCACCCAGAGGTTATTCTTTAACGGATAGTGGTATAAGACTTCTAAGATATGCTGAAAAAGTAGAATCTCAAATGTACTCCATTAGTGAATCTTTTATGGGTATTAATCCTAATATTAAAGGAAAAGTGAGGATTAGTGTTGGTGAGGGTTTGGGGGTAGAGATATTGACAAAATATTTAAATAAATTTTATAAAAAATATCCTGAAATTGAAATTGAATTATTGGCAGATACTCGTTCAAGAAGTTTATCAAATAGAGAAACTGATATACTAATTTCTCTATCAAGACCTAAAAAAGGACGTTTGAAATCGTGGAAACTCTGTGATTATTATGTAAAATTATATGGCTCAAACGAATATTTAAAAAACAACCCTAAAATATCTGATATTAAAGATCTAACAAACCACAAGTTTGTAAATTATGCAGATGAATTAATAGAATTTCCCGAACTAAATTATCTACAGGAGATTAACAGTAATCCCAATGTAGTGTTTAGTAGCAACAGCTTAAGGTCACAATTACTTGCTGTAAAAAATGGTATTGGTATAGGTCTGTTACACTCATTTGTGGCTTACAAAGAAAAAGATTTAAAAGTAATTCTTCCTAAAAAAATAAATATTAAGAGAGAATATTGGATTGTTGTACATGAAAATAGCTTTCATCTGAGAAGGATAAAAGCAGTAACTGATTTTGTAACCACAATTCTTAATGATGAAAAAAAATTTCTTTCAACTGTTAAATAGTGAAATTTCAACTATTTGTAATAAATTCGAGAAGATCTTCATTTATATTTTCGTTGCAAACAATAAAGGATGAATTCCTAAAGTCTTTTTTTCCGTATTTTAATTCTTTTAGACTAAAATCATAAATTTTTGAATGAGATGTTTTAATTATAGCCGATCCTGCTGCAGTATCCCATTCCATTGTGTTCCCTTTTCTTAAGTATAAATCAGCCTCTCCCTCAGCTACTAAACAAAATTTAATTGATGAGCCGACTTTAAGTGTAGAATGTTCATTTTTAATTTTTTTCAGTAAATTAATTGTAAAACTATCCAGATGAGATCTACTTACAACTATCTTTATTTTATTTCTTTTGTTCAGTGAACTTATTTTTCTTAAGTTCTTTTTTTCAAATTTAAACGAACTCTCACCATCTGAAAAATATTGAACTCCAGTGACCGGTATTTCTATAACACCTAACCTTGATATATTATCTATGACTAATCCAATGTTAACGGTAAATTCACCATTTTTATTAATAAACTCTTTGGTTCCATCAAGCGGATCAACTAAAAAAAAAACTGCTTCTTTATAATCTCTGATTCTATTTTCTTCAGAAATAACAGGAATGTTTGGAAATTCTTTTTCTAAGGATTTGCATATAATATCATTAGACTCTAAGTCAGCTGTAGTTAAAGGGCTATCATCTAATTTTTTTTTAACATCAAAAGAATGGTTATAAATTTCTAGAATTTTTTTGGATGCTTTTTTTGAAACATTCCTTAAAAATCTTGTAATATCTTTAAAATCATTGGAATTAATTTTCATTATATATCTTATAATTTCTTTAAACTAATTAGAGTTCTGCCCTTAATATTCCCTTCTAATATTTTTTTTGAAAGTTCATTGATGTCATTTATATTTTTTTCTGATTTTATTAATTTAAGTTTCTTAAAATTCAATTTTTTCTCGATGAGAGTCCAGGCTTTTCTTCTTTTAACACTACTTGCATAAACACAGTCAACCCCCGATAGAGTTATATTTCTTAAAATAAAGGGATAAACTGAAGTGTTAAGTAAATGACTTTTTGCTAAACCTGTTGCTACAGCTATACCGTCATATTTAATTTCACTAATAATACTTGCCAAAATATCACCGCCAACAGTATCTATACAACCGTCCCACTTTTGTTTTCCAAGTGGCTTTAAATTTGTTTTAAATTCACTTCTATTTAAAACTTCTTGAGCACCCAAAGAGAATAAAAATTTCTTTTGTTTATTACTCAATGCGACAACATGATAACCCAGTTCTGAAAGTAAATTGACAGCTATACTTCCAACACCACCTGATGCTCCTGTAACTATAACTTTTCCATCTTTGGGGTTAACTTTTTTATTTAATTCTAGTACACATAAAGCAGCTGTGTAGCCAGCTGAACCAATTATCATACTATTTTTTTCATTCAAATTTTTAGGTAAATGTGTTAACCAGTCACCATTAACTCTTGCATATTGTGAGAACCCCCCAAAATGCTTCTCCCCTACTCCCCAGCCATTTAATATGACTTTATCACCTTTTTTAAATTTTTTATGGGAAGAATCAATTACCTTGCCTGAAAAATCAACACCAGGAATCATAGGAAACTTTTTAATTATTGGAATCTTTTTTACAATGGCAAGACCATCTTTATAATTAAAACTACTATAAGAAACTTTGACTAAAACGTTACCTTCCATAAGAAAATTTAAATCAATATCT
>CACAXP010000034.1 GCA_902536485.1 uncultured Alphaproteobacteria bacterium
AGTGTAATTTGATGCTAATCCACCATTAGATCCGTTACCAAGAGCAAGTGTTCCTGCAGATGTATCTGTTAGATTGTAAGTTCCTACATTCCTAGATGAAGTTGAACCTAGACCACTTGACATTGTTAATGTCTCAGTATTAACCGTTCCGGTTATTCCTGATATATCTGAGGCTGCTATATTAGTTGTACCATTATATTGTCGTGTTCCTATAATATTAACTGCTTTTGGGTTTATTGCAAAACTATGTGTTCCTCCTGTAAGCGTATAATTTGCAGCCAAAGCACCACTAGATGCATTAGCTCCTGCTTGATCACTGATTGTTACACCTGATAAATTTGATATTGAATATGATCCAACGTTTTTATTAGATGTTGCCGCTGAATTACTTAGTTGAAGCGTTTCTCCAGATACCTGATTTGTTAATGTTATATCGCTTGCAGCAGCTGTTGTCGTTGCATTATATATCCTAGAGCTATTACTGTTTAATACTTTTTTATTAATAGTTAGTGCTGCCGAAGTCAGATTATAGTTACTTTCCAATCCACCGCTTGATGCTGAAGCTCCAGATTGATCTCCAAGTGCGATGGTACCCAATGTAACGGATTGAGAACTTCCGGAAACATTTTTACTCGCAACAGAACCTTGTCCAGTTAATGTCAGAGTTTCTGAGCCAACTAATCCACTGAAAGACTCTGTTGTATTCGAGTCTGTAGCATTAGATGAAGCATTGGTTGTGCCGTCATACTGGCGTGTTAGACCAATTGTAATAGGGGCTTTTGTAATATTTACTTGATGGGTACCACCAGTCAAGGTGTAGTTAGCGGCTAAGCCTCCATTTGAACCGTTTGCCAAGGTGATTCCAGATGCATTAGACGTTATCGTAACATTATTTGCTACATTTTTCTTAGTTGCGGTAGAGCCTGCCGTTGTTGTTTGAGAACCAGTGACAACTGTTTCAGAACCTATTAAGCCCGTAACTGTTGGAAGTTCTGATGCAAGGACTACATCAGTGCCATCATAAACTTTACTTCCACTTAAGCCCAGTGGCTTTTGAGTAACAGTGTAGACATGATTACCGGATGATAGATTTATTTTGTAATTCGATGCTAATCCACCGTTGGATCCATTTCCAAGGGCAAGAGTTCCATTACTACTAAGTATTGAAGCACTTGAAACATCTTTACTATTTGCCGTTCCAGTTCCGCTTATCGATAATGTTTCACGACTGGAATGACTATCAGCAACATTTATAGGAAGGAAATAGGTTACTCCACCAGAAACAAGTCCTGTATTAAAATTGCTCGTATTTGATCCACTTCCTGGAGCTGTATAAGTTCCTTGTGCCGCCATTCTTGTAATAGTGGTAGATGCTGCATCTGTATTACCATCATATGTTTTGGTTCCCGTGAGAAGAATTTCTCTTTGAGTGATATTAATTTTGAGATTACCTCCAGAAAATGTGTAATTGGAAGCAGCGTGTGTTTGATCAGCCAGTGCCCAAGTATTAAGTGTTCCAACATTAATATTAGTTCCTACATCTTCACTGTCTGATCTAGCAAATCCAGAGAAGAGAACGTTTTCGCCAGAGATTAGATTTTGTATTTGAGCCTCTGTTGTAGCCGCGTGCACCTCATTATCCCCATCGTAAACTTTAGTACCAGTAATAGTAAGTGGAAGTGGGTTTATAGTTAAACTATGTGTTCCACCTGTAAGGGTATAATTAGACCCAATTCCTCCATTAGTTCCGTTTGTAAGTGATAGTCCAGAGGTATTTGTAATCGCTCTACTTCCTGCACCTCCTGCAAGCAATGTTCCGGTTCCGTTTATATTTAGTGTTTCACTTCCAACTGTTCCAGATGAAACCGATAAATCACTAGCAGCGGCGTTAACAGTTCCATCGTATAGTCTAGTTCCGCTCACATTTACTGGTTTTGGCTCAATACTAACTGTCAGGTAACCATTTATAGCAATGGTATTTATGTTATAACTGCCCGCATCAGCACCTCCTAATGCCAAAGACCCTATATTGGCATTGGTTATTGCGATACTATTTCCAACATTAGCAGAACTTGCTGTTCCAGAACCTGAAATAGTAACGTTTGCCCCAGGGTTACTGGGGTCAACAAAGCTTAAAATAGAGCCGGCTACTGCGGATGAGGCATCATACTGCCTTGTACCAGTAATGTATGCACTCGTTGCCGTTATGTCTACGGTGTGCGTGCCTCCAGTTAATGTATAGTTACTTGCAGTTCCAGTTCCGCTTACCAGATTAATTCCTGGTGATGTAGCATTAACGGCTACACCCACTCCGGGTGTAGATTGAGCTGCCGTTCCTGATCCACTAGCTGTCAATGTTTCAGACGTTCCTGTTTCAACGGTCAAAATTGATCCAGCAACATTTGTAGACCCGTTATCAGCACGGCTTCCAGAGAGATTAACAATTTTCTGTGTTATTTCAGCTTCAACATTACCATTTATTGAGTAGTTACTTGCTGCCCCAAATCCGTCAGACAGACTCATTCCTGTTACTACATAAGCGGTACCTACATTTGTTGACCCCCCAGAGATGGTACCCGTTCCTGATAAGGCTAATGTTTCGTTAAATACACCCGTTCTGGTTGCGGCGTTATTGGGTGGGTTTCCCATCGTAGGATATTCAAAAAAGACTGTATCCCCACTATCATAAGTAGCTGTAGTGTCGTATTGCTTTTTAAGCTTAACTTTCAGCGGTCTTGGCTTAATTCTGAATGTCGTTGAATTAACGTTATAATTATTAGGGTCACCAGCTACACCGCCACTTCCATTTCCATTGGTCAATGATATGTTACTCATTGTAAACGACGTGTATGTATCTCCAGGATCTGCTACCATTGTGAAGAAACTGTCTGTACCTGCTGAAAACTGCAGATCTTCACCCGAAACTAACCCAATAACCTCTAATCCACCAAATCCAGCTGAATCAGCTGCGGCTATTATATTTGTTGTTGCGTCATAGTACTTTTCGCCTCTAACCTGGATATTTTTTCTAGAAATTCTTCCTGTAAGGGTTGGTGCAGAGGCGCTAGTTGTTAAACCAAAAACGTTTGAAAAATTTGTGTGTGTTTTTGAAGCTATTGAATATGCCGCACTTCCTGTAACCGTTTGATTTCCTTGGTTTACATTGTTATAGGTAAAAGTTGGACTACTCAGGGTCACAGATAGGCCTGAGGGCAATCCTCCTGAAACGCCTACGACACTTGGTGATGAAGTATTAAAAGACGCTGAGGCCGTTGAGTTTGTTCCATCATAAGTCTTTGTAAGATGGTAAGACGTAAGATTAAATACCTGATAATTCTTATAAAGGTTACCTGGATCATAAGCACTGAGTAATCCACTTCCCGTTCCTTGAATAGCATCGCCTGAAGAGTAGTCATATTGGATGAAGTTTCCAGAGAAACCACCAAAATTTCCTCCGTTTATAGAAGTATCTGTGTTCGTAGCCCTCCAGATTCCATTAGGAGTACTTACAGACCCACTTCCGCTAAGGTATTTAGATGTTATATTAACTGCTGTTCCAGTTCCGTTAGCCGTTAATGATGATCCACCAACGTTTAAGTACTTATTATTACTCGTGATATTAATTGCAGAAGAGGCAGTAAAATTACCTAGATCGCTGGGTTGAGAGTTATCAGTTGCAGAATCAGTAATTGTAATATCATTAGCATTTATAGTTGCAGATGATAAATTTACATCGTAAGAACCTGTCGTATTGGAGTTTCCTAGAGTTATATTTAAATCTCCTGTACCAAGATTTACCGTACTAGATATGTCGATATCTGAATATCTATTATTCCCTCTTCCACTTATAGATTCGTTATTGGCTTCAAGCGTTAAATTACCATTGGCAGTCGTTATGTTCGCGGATATATTGATATCCACACCTGCATTAAGTGTAAGGTCACCTCCAGAGCTTCCTGTTGCTATAATATCACTTTGAACGTAAATATTTCGCTGTGCCTTCAATATTACATTAGTTCCTGACGTTATAGCAGACTCAATAATAGAACTATTTACCCTATAGGAAGTTGTACCACCATCAGCATATTGATCAACATTAGTGAGATTACTAGTAAGAGTAGTTCCACCAACGGAGCTATCTCTTACATAAATGTTACGTGGATCAAGAAGCAAAGTTCCACTGTTAAGGGAAACACCTTCTATATTTGCCCTTCTTAGGTGATTTTTAGAGGAAATTTCAACAAATCCTCCACCCTTATCATAAGACCGTGGAGGAGGGGGATCCACCAGAGATGAAATTAAAGGTTCTTTTGACCATATTGACTTATTGGGGGGATCATTATTTAAATCAATATGACTAGTGTTATTTGTTTTTAATGCAGTTTGCTTAATATCTGCACCTTTTGCATTGATAGTTCCATTGAAATCTGTCATTTTATCTGACCATATAACGACTGTTCCTCCTTTCCCTAGGTCACTTGAAACATCAATATTTGAATCCGCTTTGACAATCGTTTGTTTGGAATTGTCAATTGGGGGGTGTTCGCCAAAGCGGGAAACAAATCCTTTTTTAATTTTATTATCCAAATTGGTTAAATTTCCTCCTAAATAATCTCCACCTATCCTTACTTTTCCTCCCATTTGAGGACCAGTTGCACTAATTTCTGCTTTTTCTATTTCAGTTTTTTCTGCTGTAATATCAATGTTTCCTCCTTTTCCTATATTTGAATTAGCGAATATGTCACCTGATACCTTGTTTTTAACCTTAGCTAATAACTGTGCGGTTCCACCCTTTAGTTGACCTGAAACGTCGATTACTGTTTTTGCTGATGTTTGAATAGAATTTTCAGACATAACTATAACTGAACCACCCTTATCTTTATTTCCTGTAGCAAATAACGAACCGTCTAGCTTAAGATTCTCAGCAGATAGTATTTTGATTTTTCCACCAGATCCTCCATTCGCGTAAATATTACCTGTGTGAGTTACCTTACGACCTTGTACAATCACTGTTCCTGAAGGTGAAATAAATCTTTTTGGTGCTGAAACATCAATATTTCCTGCAACTCTAACAGAATTAACTGATGGACTTCCAATAACTATCTTACCAGGTTTACTATTAACCCCTTGGGCTATAATGCTTCCAGTAGAACCGATATTAACTGCTCCCCGGCTTAATCCCATTGCAGTAGCTGCTGATAATTTGATTATCCCTCCATTAGCTTTTAATGTTCCACTATTATTTATAAGACTTTTTAACGTATTTCCCTCAATATCAGTTATTGAAGATAGTTTATGACTTGGTACAGTTACCTTCATTAATCCATCGCCAACAAAATCTAGAGTAATTCTCTCACCTGCACCCAAAGCTATCTTGCCTAATCTTGCAGTAACAATACCTGTATTTGAAACATATCCACCCAATAAAGCTGCGTGACCACCACCACCAATGGTTATTTTTCCTGAATTAGTAACCCCTTTAGATTTGCCGTTACCTTTAAAACTATAGTTATCTTTTAAAAAATCTTGATTATTTATATCTAGTGTCGACGCTGTAAATGATCTGGTATTTACAACCCCATTTGGAGTAATTACCACTCCGTTAGGGTTTATAAGCATTAATTTACCGTTTGAGTTTAATTGACCAGCAATTGAAGATGGTGTGGATCCTACAACTCTATTTAAAGAAAAAGAATTTGCAGATGGTTGGTTGAAATCGACTCTTCCACCTGAATGTATTGAAAAACTATCCCAATTTATAATCGTTTTGTTCGTTTTTGTGTTAACTTGAAGATGATTTGTGCCAGTACCAGTGATGTTTACTTTACCTGACTGTACTTGTGGGTTCGTTGGCATCTCACCTGAATAAGACCACTTTGGTCTTGTACCCGCTATGGCCACTAGTACTAGCGTGCTAACAACAACTTTTTTTAATTTTCCATCAACTTTGTTTATGACCATTTCCCCCAAAAGTCACAGATTTACTGTTTTCTTTTCCTCCTTAGAACCTCATTGATAATGAAACTAATACATGTTTTTTATTTAACCTGACATCTGAAACATCCTCAAGGTTACTAGTTGCCCAGTTTTTTGAAAACTCTATTTTACCGCTTATTCTTTTATTAAAGAAATACTCATCGCCGCCATTAATTTCTAATCCTATTCCCATTGACTTTGCGGCAGTTGCAACTCTCTCTGTTGCTGTGGGTTGATTTATATATGCAACACCTCCAGCTCCGTAAACGTATGGGCTGATTGTTAAGTCTTTAGAAAGCCTATTGTTAAAGTTTAGTTGCCCTCTCAAAAACCATATCTCTTCACCACTTATGGCACCGGAGCTAAATGCACTAAGTTTTTCTTCGCCAGTTATTCCTTTTTGCTCAGAATTCACAAGGTCATTAAGAGTATATTGCCCACCTCCATTCACTTTAAATAATAAATTTTCATGAGGACTTACTGAATATCTTCCGTTTAAATTAAAGTGGGTAAATGTTGACGTCGCTGAAGATTTTGATAGTGGCGTTCCTTCGCCTACCTCACTGTTTGATCTCGAAGCAATGTCCAATCCTTTTGAAACTTCTGCATCTATACTCAAACATCCAGTTGCGCAGTTGTTGTAACTCAGTCCCAAACGTGCTGCTGTTATTCTATCATGACTGAGATCTTCATCGACTCCACCAGCATTGGTTTGTTGAAGTTCATCAGTCCAACTTACTGTGGCTCTTGAAAATAATGCTGAATTTCGTGAATAAATTATTGGATATGATGCTGTGACCTGGGCGGATTTCATGTTTGCTTCTAATCCCAATGATTGAACTTCACCCCCTGGGCGAGTCATACTCTCCAAATACGATAAACCAGTTGTTAATCCTTTGTTTCCAATCGGAACTGATATTGAAAACCCTCCCGCACGTATCGGAACATCATGTCCTGTGCCAGACATTCCTTTGATTGTCGGTCTTGCCAATCCAAACAAAGATATCGTTTCTCCAAGTCCCAAGGCCGAATTTATATTGGTATTTGCTTGCCCTTGTTGTCTTCCTAATTGTTCGCTTTGCATATTGTCAAAAGAAATTCCCCCCGATAATAGTTTGTGTTTTGCCTCAATAACTAGCCTTGTCGAACCCTCTTTAACACCTGGAATAAGTGATGA
>CACAXP010000035.1 GCA_902536485.1 uncultured Alphaproteobacteria bacterium
TGATTCTGGGTTTGATTACCCGATTTCAATTAATAATTTTAAACAAACATTGAAAAAGAAAAAAATTAGTAATTTTATAATTGTTTTAGGGACTGAGAAAATCAAAAAATACAATTTAAAAGTTTTTGGTTACAAAAACCGAATTTACATGTCTTTAGATATTTTTAATAACAATGATAAAGCAACAGGTTTTCTAAAAAAATCAAAATTTAAACCAGACGTTATACTAATGTTTTTGAGAAATGTTGGGGGACGTGGAATACGTTTTAGTGAGGTTAAAAGAATTATAAAAGATTTACCAAAATTCAAGTTTCATTATGCAGGAGGGGTTAGATATCCTAGACATCTGAGATTACTCCAGAACGTAGGGGTTGAATCAGTAATTGTTTCAACCCTCGTTCACAAGCATTTGGGCAGTTAACTTATCCTTTGGCTAACTTTTAAAAATGGATAACAACCTTGAAAGCCATCCACCACCGCCGGTGCTACTTGATGACTTCATGTTGGATGAATCTCACTTCGCAGCAAATGGATGTTCCGCAGAATCTTTTTGAGATACAACGTCTTTGGCTTTAGGTTCTCCAGACACAGCTCTTTCAATAGATTCTTTAGTAGCTTGATAGTTGTATTCTTGAATTTTCTTATCATCTTCAGCTAACCAGTGAATAAAAAGTTCAATTTACTCAACTCAAATTATAATGTTCATAAACTCTTTTCTTCAAAAAAAAAAACTTATGAAATACTATCAAAAAAAAAAATTCCGGTGGTAAAGATTGAAAGAAAAGTAGCTAACAATTCAAATTTTTATTTTGTAACTAAACCAGTTTATGGAGCAGGTTCAGAAAATGTAAACCTAATCAAATCAAAATTAAATATAAAAAATGATAAGCATTTAATTATTCAAAAGTACTATACAGGTATAAAAGGAAGCTTCACAATGATATGTAAAGAAAAAAGTACAGAGGTCTTAAGTTGTAGTGAACAAATAATTGATATAAAAAATAAAAGAATTTTTCAAAAAGGTGTTGTAATTGGAGGTTTAGAAAAGTATAGAGAAGATTTTCGACAACTCTCAAAAAAAATAATTTCAAGATTTCCTGGATTTTTTGGGTTTATAGGAGTGGATGTAATTAAGATTGAAAATGTATGGCATATACTAGAAATTAATACAAGATTCACAAGCTCACTTTTAGGAATTGAGAGAGCTTATGGGTATGAAGCCGTAAAAAAAATAACTAACTTATATTTAAATAAAAAAATTGATACAAAGAAAATTGAATTAAAAAAAATTACTAAGGTCTTCTTTAATTGAGCAAAAAATTACTTTACCTGGGAATAGATATTGGCGGAGCTCACACAAAAATTGTTGGACTGGATCAATTCCAAAATATCTGCTTGATTAAATATAGAAAATGTTACTTATGGAAGGATCCAAAAAAACTTAAGCATGAAATAAATTTTATAAATTCTTTATCAAATAATAAAAATATATTATGTGGCTTAACAATGACTGCTGAGCTTTGTGATATATTTCCAGACAGACTGACCGGTGCAAAAATAATACTTAATGAATGTAAAAAAATAAAATTTAAGACTTTTTTATATTCTAATTCGAAAAAAGTTTTTGACAAATTCCAATCAAGGAATTTGTCAAATTTAATATCTATGAATTGGCATTCAATTGGTAGGTATCTAGCAATGTTTGTTAATGATGCCATCGTTATTGACTTCGGTTCAACTACAACGGACTTTGTCTGTATAAAAAATGGTAAAATCATGAATAAAGCCTTCGACGATTTCAATAGATTGTTAAATGGTGAAATCCTTTATACAGGTCTTATAAGAACACCAATTTTTGCAATTAAACAAAACATTAAATATAAATCAAAAACAATAAATATTATTCCTGAATATTTCTCCAAAACGTCCGATATTTATAGAGTTAACAAAAAAATAAAAAAGGAGTTTGATATTGATGATGAAACTGACCTCTCTGATAAAAGTATCAGAGGAAGTTATAAAAGAATAGCGAGGTCATTTGGTATGGACTATCATTCTAAAGATAAATCATTTATTGAAACATTATCAAAAAATCTTATGAACGAACAATTAAATATCATTCATAAAAATACTAAACAACTTCTTAATAATTTTAATATGAAGAAAAACTCCTTAATTATTCTCTCAGGTATTGGACAAGGGATTTTAAAAGATTCATTTAAAAATGACAATGTACAAATGTTATCAGGTTATTTTAAGAGTAAGAATCTTTTGAATAAAAAGCTTGCAACTTATCATGCTCCAGCGGCATGCATTGCAGGTCTCTTGGCTGAAGTTATTGAATAATATAATTTTTTTAATTTGCTTATTGAAAGTTCTTTTTTTCTATTTTCATCTACACAAACTGCAGACCTAAAACCAACTATTTTTGGTCGCAACTCTGCAAGTTGAGGAATATTTGATAGGTTAAGTTTTCCAGCAAGCCCAATACTTAAATTGTTAAGCAAAGATTGATTCAATAAAACTTTAAGGTAATCTTCAGAACATATATCGAAGATATTACCCACATCCTTAGAATATGTATCAAGTAACAAAAAGTTATAGCCAAATTTTTTAAATTCTTTAATGTTAACTTCTATAAAATTTCTTAAAAACTCGTTCTCAATAAAAATTACGGGAACTAATTCTGTTTTAAATTTTCTTTTTTTTATACTGTTTAATAAAAAAGTTAATTGCCCAGTATCATTTGTAAACACACCAAATTTTATATAGTCGAGTTTTAGACTATCAAATAGCATTAATTTATTTAAAATTTGATGAACTTTCTCCTCATCACCTAGGGTGGCTGATATCTTTATTTTACCGCCAAACTTATCAATAATATTTTTTAAATTTTTGATTTCCCATGAACCAATAGCACCCTTATCGGGATTCTTAAGGTCTAAAATATCGACATATTTCAAGCATTCCTCAGATACTTCCTCTACTGACCTAAAGCTAATTAGAATATTCAAATTGTTTTCTAGTTCATTTTTCATAAATTTTTTTATCAATATATTTTAATATTTTTTTCCAAGATTTTCTCTCCAAAGTTCCAGCAGTTTTATCAACTGAAATACTCAGGTAACTTAATTCATTAAAAATTTTTTTTTTATCTAGCAAATGTACTCGTGAAGCAAGTATACAGGCTTCAATAATAGAGGCTTTTGCTCTGTTGTGTCCTAAATAACCTTTTATTTGAAAAGATTTATCGATTTCACACACAAAAGTTGGTCGTAATTTATCTTTGATTATTTTTTTAACTTTTACTTGTTCATAACCAAGACAATCTTCTAAAAAAAATCCTGGGAAATTTTTACACTTCTTTTTTTTAAATTTTTTATTTCCAATTATACAATTAACAAAAAAACTTGTGTCGTCTGTATAATTAACTACTGCGCATTTTGTCAATTCCAGGTTTAATAAAGTTTTTGAAGGAATGTAGGGTGAAATATAAATCTGGTTTTTATTTTTTTTTATTCCAAAAGGAGAAAAGTTTACTTTCTCATCATTATCTATCGTAGAAACTATAGTCTCAATAATCATTTTTATTTTTGTGTTACCTTTAAATCAGGTCTTTTCAAAAGATTTTGTTTTTTCTTTTTTACAGCAATACCCCAGTTAAGTTCATTATCTTGATCATAGTTTTTTCCTAATTGGAATGCTATTTGTGCTCTAGCTAATTCAATTCCAAGATAAAAAGCATGACTTGCGTCGTCTTCAACTTTCATGTGATCAAAAAAATCGTAAGGGTCACTCCCTGATGTAAAGGTTTCAGAATTAAAGACGTTAATACTATTATCAGATAAAAAAATTCTGAAGTTCTTATCTTTTACCATTGATTTCATTTCTTTTAATTCTTTCATTGATTTTCTATGCGCTTTTCTCTCTGAGATACACATTAAACTATTATTTATTCTAAAAGGTAACCTTTGATTTATTTTTGAAAAATGCATTATTTTTCGTGCTGCATCGGTTTCTTTAATGGCATTCTTGCAGTGATTACTTACTTGAACAACTAAAACTGCATTAATTGACAATTCCGAAACAAGTCCCATTAAAATCATATTTGTTCCCACTGAATCACAATCCGTTAATTCCGTGAGATTACCTGTTCCCATAAGAATTTGTATATTAGGAAATTTTTTTCTTAACTTAATATATCTATCAACAGATTTTGCAAATCCGTAGTGAATGGGATCAAGAATTGGATCTGCTAAAAATTCCTTTTTATTTTTGATCATTTCCTTAATTAATCTTTCAAGTGATTTTAGATTACCTTGTTTTGCAGGAATCAAAACTGGTAAGGATTTGATTTCATTTAAAATGTGTTTGTTCTTTTCGCTAACACTTAAGATAAAATCTGCACCAGCTTTACTTCCTCTAATTAATTCAGAATCGTTAGCAGAATCAACTGAAACTTTTACACCAAGAGATTTAACTGCTTTTACAGTATCTTCCAAATGATTAAATTCTGTATCAGGCATACAACCCAGATCAATAACATTTGCTCCATCCCGAATATACTTTTTTGATATTTTTACTATCTGAGGAATTGATAGGATCGCTGCGTCTACAATTTCTGCAAAAATTTCACAGTCGTAATCCTCTAACTTATCTTCGACTATTTTCATACCAAAATAATCAGGGATATTACTCACATCATCAGGACCTCTTTCAACAGGAATATCAAAGAAGTTACTTAATTTCTTTAAACTGCCTCTGAACTTTCCGGGGACAATAATCCTATCAAAACTTTGGTTTTTTGATAGTCTTCTTATTATAATGCTTTCAGACATCAATGCGGCAACATTCACTCCTATTTGATTAATTTGGTAACTAAATTCAGGTTTCATTGAATTGAGGATTCTTTCGAGTTGTCTTTTTGCTAATTTTCCCGTTAAAAATAAAATTTTTTCAGACACTATTATTTCTCCGAATAACTTTTTTTTCTAAATCTTTAAAACTCATTACAACATCTGTTTGAGAAAAATTTTTTAATTTTTTTACATTATCAAGATCAATCTCTCTTGGAAAAACATCAACATAACCACTAGGCGCAAATGTTTTTAATTCTGGTGCTGTGTCACATGGAAAATAAATACAAAAAACTTTACATTTCCCAGCCTGAGCAAAAATGTTGGAGGCTAAAGAGTCAGATATACCATATACGCATTTTGCCACAGTGTTACTTGATGTGGGTGCCATTACGAGGGTGTGGTATGCACCTTTGTAAAATTTACCTACTGATACCGAGCTCGCTGAATTATCTTTATAAATTTTAATATCTTTAGAAATTTTTCCCTTTTTTTTGTACATAACCAAAACTTCCTCAGCTGCCTTTGATACAAAAACATCAACATTTTTTAGAGTATTAATTAATTC
>CACAXP010000036.1 GCA_902536485.1 uncultured Alphaproteobacteria bacterium
TCCACCAGAGAAGATAGTTTTACAGGAAACGTTGTTTTAAATATCGTTAAAGTTGAAGACGATAACACAAAACACATAACTTTTAGATACCTTAAGGGAAGAAACAAAGTAAGATTCCCTCCACAAATTGGAGCTAAAGGTAACCCTGTTTTTATGCTTTTTTTTGAAAGAGATGCACGAGATATGCAAAGACTTACAGGCGGAAATGCACTATTTTTTAGAAGCAGAATAAGACACACCATAGCAGCCACAGAGATAAAAGACGTAGAATTAGAATTCCGAGGCGATAAATTTGTTGGCAAACAAATTTCTTTTCAACCTTTTCTCGAAACTAAATTAAAAAACAGGGTTTCAAGATACAAAACCAAAAAGTTTGTCATAACAATGTCAAAAGACATACCTGGTTTTATATTTAAAATAGAAACTTACATTAAAGATTTAGATGACCCTAGTGACATGGTTAAAGAGATTCTTCAGTATCAGGGAGTTAGAACAAATAAAGAACTTCGAGATGAATATAAAAAAAGAAAGGATGAAAGCTAATGCTAAAAAAAATAATTTTATTTTCGTTTATAATGACCACTTTCTCTATAACATTAAAAGCCAATGATTTCCCAACTTTGGCTAAATCAGAATTTGTTTTTGCCTGTATGAGTTCAAACCAATCTAACAGAGACTTTATGGCTAAGTGCTCGTGTGCTATTGATGAAATTGCTAAAAGAATTAGCTACGATGAATATGCACAAGCTGAGGCCATCGCCAGACTATGGGAAGGAGCGAGTCCAAGAGAAGAGGCGTTTAAAAGTGTAGGTCTTTCAAAAGAAAGAATGGATAAATTGTTTAGGGCTCAAGCCGCTTCAGAACTTGAATGTTTTTAAAACTTTTTCGAAACTATACTTGATAGAGGAAAATCACCAGCGTAATTTTTTCCTTCGCTATCTTCAACCATAACTTTAAGTGGACTACCGGAATCATGAAAATGAAATGTGATAGCAGGGTCTTCTGATAAAGAAATGTCTGGATAAGCTTCTAATATTAATTCATTGTCTTGTTCAATTCTTATATAATTAACAAAATGAGCAGGTATTTCAGCTCTTGTTAATTGATTAAATTGCATGCCTGAATAATTAGGGTGACTTATTAAAAACTGAGCTTTACTGAGGGAATTACTATTACCGGTTTCAAAAAATTTCATTTTCATTTTACCTAATCTTGCCATTACAGCATCCTTATCTGCCAGACTTGGCGCAGAGCAACCTCCTGCAGCTTTAACGAAATTTGAATTCATATATTTTTCACCATTATTCATTTCAACAACAGCTCTTACATATGTGTATTTATCAATTCTAACCCTAGTTGTTAAACTTGCATTTCCGATTTTAGGTGTAAAATTGAATTTTGAAACTAGTGGTGAAGGGTTTTCATCAACTATTAAAGTTAATGATTTTACAAAGTATTCCTCACTTTGAGGCGTGCTAAAGTTAATTGAAATCGGAACTATTGCTGCATCTAAAGCTCTGTATGGTGTATCAAGAGAAAACATGTGACTTCCATCATTTATAATATCCTCACCAAAAACGGCATCTTTTAAATAGCTATTCCAGGTTACAGGCTCAGGAGATTTGTCTTTGGCAGCAGCGCTAAAGTTGATAAATACGATCAATACGGCAAAGAACAAATTAACATAGAAATTTTGTAATCTAAAAATTGAAGTCATATCTAGAAAGTAATTGTAAAAGTTAAACAAATCAATGTTAAAAAAGTTTAATATCATAAGTTACTGATATCATTGTTTTTTTTTTGAATCTGAACTTTTCCTTTCTGTAACGTTCATCTACTGTTCATTTAAGTGCTATTTATCCACAGTTTTTTTCACAATTAATAATAATGATTTTTATAAAATGATTCATTTTAAAATTTTTTGTTCATGTACTATTCATTTTTGACTTGAATATGGGATATTCACAAATAATATGTATACTGGGAGGAAATCAAACACTTAAGAACTTCTTTGTTCTGGTATTGATTCCCATGTAACCGGGTAGTTTCTACCCATTTTATTAACCGTAATAAAGGAGAAATACTTTATGAGTATTTTGAAAAAAAGCATCATTGCTTCAGCTGCGTTAGCCCTTCCTCTTGCAGTAAGTGCTAATTCTAAAATTGAAAAAATGATGAAAGATCCTAGCCAATGGGTACAACAGTCTGGTGACTATGCTGGACATCGTTACTCTGCTTTGGATCAGATCAACAAAAGTAACGTTGGTAGCTTGAAAGTTGCATGGACTTTCTCTACTGGTGTTCTTAGAGGTCACGAAGGTGGTCCACTTGTTATTGGTGACACTATGTATGTACATACTGCCATTCCTAACATTGTGTACGCTTTAGATCTTAATGATAACCAAAGAATCATGTGGAAATACAACCCTGTAAAAGGTGGTAAGTATCCAGGTGGTGAAACTATGGACAGAGTTATTTCAGTTATGTGCTGTGATAACGTAAACCGTGGTGTTAACTATCACCCAAATGGTACTATCGTTCTACATGCTGCTGATACTTCAGTAATTGCTTTAGACGCTAAAACTGGTAAAGAGAAGTGGGTTACTACAAACCTACACGCTGGTACTGGTAAATATGGTGTTTCAGCTTCTACTGGTTCAGGTCAGCCTTTCATCATCAAAGATATGGTTGGTGTAGGTTGTTCTGGTGCTGAGTTCGGTGTTAGATGTAACTGGACACAGTATGATATCAACAGTGGTAAAAGACTTTGGAGAGCATACAGCATGGGTCCAGATAAGGACATGCTTGTTGATCCAAACAAAACTACTTCTATGCTAAAACCAATTGGTAAAGATTCTTCATTGAAAACTTGGCCAGGCGATGCATGGAAAATTGGTGGTGGTTCAATCTGGGGTTTCTACGGATATGACTCTAGCTTGAATACTTTGTATTACGGTACAGGTAACCCATCTACATGGAACCCAGTTGTTCGTCCAGGTGACAACAAATGGTCCATGACAATTAACGCTCGTAACCCAGACAACGGTATGGCTAAATGGTTATACCAAATGACTCCATATGATGAGTGGGATTACGACGGTGTTAACGAGATGATTCTTGTTGACATGAAAGTAAAAGGTAAAAATCGTCAAGCACTTGTACACTTTGACAGAAACGGTTTTGCTTACACAATGGATAGAGCTTCTGGTGAGCTATTAGTAGCTGAGAAGTACGATCCTGCTGTGAACTGGGCAACTCACGTTGACATGAAAACAGGTCGTCCACAAGTCGTTGACAGATACTCAACTGCACACCAAGGTGAAGATGTTAACACTACAAACATCTGCCCAGCAGCTTTAGGTTCAAAAGACCAACAGCCTGCTGCATACGATAGACTATCTGGTTTATTCATGGTTCCAACAAACCACGTTTGTATGGACTATGAGCCATTCAAGGTAGACTACGTTGCTGGTAACGCTTATGTTGGTGCTACATTATCTATGTACCCAGCTCCAGGCGGTACTCACTTAGGTAACTTCATTGCATGGGATGCTGACAAAGGTAAGATCGTATGGTCTAACCCAGAGCCATTCTCAGTATGGAGTGGTGCGTTGGCTACAGCTGGCGGAATTACTTTCTATGGAACATTAGAAGGTTATGCTAAAGCTGTTGAAAGTAAAACTGGTAAAGAACTATTCAAGTTCAAAACACCTTCTGGTATTATCGGTAACTTCATGGCTTACTCTCATAAAGGTAAGCAATATGTTGGTATCTTATCAGGTGTTGGTGGATGGGCTGGAATTGGTCTAGCTGCTGGTCTTACTGATCCAACTGCAGGTTTAGGTGCTGTGGGTGCATACTCTGCACTAAGTAACCACACTGCCCTAGGTGGTGTATTAACTGTCTTTCTTTTTTCTCTTACCAGGATATAAACTGAGAGTTGGGATTTTATGTTTTAAGAGAATTTTATCAATGTCTTTTTGATTTTCTTTAATAAATCTATTGAGCTTTTTCTTCCAATCTGTTTCACCTGCCCTGACGCCCATAGTTGTATAATAATCCATTCTTCCCCAACCTTGATCTGTAGTCTCTAGTGGAATAAAAGTGTATTTAGAGCTGTCATAACCTTTTTTTTCTAAGTAGTAAACCGCGATTGGCCCTGACATAAAAACAATATCTACAAGACCATCTATTAAATCTTCAACCATAGATTCTCCTATAACAGCCTTTCTAGGATCAAATGTAAGTTGATAGGGTCTAACTTTACCCATAAGGTTGTATCTTTGTAATACAAAAGTTGGCGGTGTCCCTGCTTGCACCCCTATGCTTAAATCTGCAAGCTGTGGATGGTTTGGTCTATCAACTTCAATGCCACTATCTTTAAGAAATAACATACCATATGACCACCTCATGTAGGGTACTGTGTTTAACACTAATTCATTACTAGCAGTAATACCGATAATAAGATCACATTTTTTTTTATCTAGAGTATTTCTAACGTATCCGATAACTTGAGGGAAAAACTCGTAAACCACAGGTATGTTAAGCTTTTTTCCAAGTAACTCGGCAATGTCATTTTCAAAGCCTTCTCCATTCTCGTTAGAAAAAGGAAGGTTGGAAGGGTCTGCACATACTCTCAGGTTTTGAGTATCAACAGCTTCAATTGCAGATTCTCTTGCATTGGCTAAAGCATTAAAAGCCAATGCAAGAATAAATAATAATATATTCATATGTTAGATTTATTCAGCTTCTTTGAACTTTGGTAATTTAGGTAATCTTACACCTCTTCTAATCTTACCCTCGGCTCTAGCTTTAACATATCTGTACATGTCTTCAACGTGAGGCGCAACATTTGTGTTAGCACCGAAAGCAGGCATAACATTTCCTTTTTGTGCTCCTTCAGCCTCACCTCTGCCGTTCATGATAACATTGAAAAAGTCGTCATAAGATAAGCCTTCCTGCAGTGATACCATCAAGGAGGGGGCATAGGTACTGCCCATTGCATCCGGTCCGTGACAAACGTGACATTCAGCATGATAGGCTCTCCAGCCTTTATAAGTAGCAAAATCCATCCATCCATATTGCATTTCAACGAGACTGTCGTCAGCTCTGCATTGTTCAAGATCTTCTTCAGAAACCATATCAACAGCTTTATCTTTACATTTAATTTGAATCAAATTAAGGGGGGTTCCGTCGTCTTTTAATCTGTCACCTTTACCATACTTGATTACATAAGTTGGGTTATCATCTTTGTCGAAAGCCGGTTCCACAGCTTCTGGTGTAGGTATGG
>CACAXP010000037.1 GCA_902536485.1 uncultured Alphaproteobacteria bacterium
ATTTAATTCTTACTGGGTTGAATGCGTGCAAAGCTTCAAAACTTCCTTTTTCATTCCACCACTCATTAGATAACTTATCAAAAATATTTTCATTACCTTTTTTTTGAATTGTAATTTTCTTGCTTTTCATACCAATATCTTTACATATGTTTATATTTAACTTGTGAAACAATAAAAAAATAATGTCAATATTAGTAATGAAATTTGGTGGAACATCTGTTGCTAATTTAAGTAGAATTAAAAATTTACAACAATTGGTCAAGAAAAAAATTTCAAATGGTCATAAGAAAATTTTAGTTGTAGTATCTGCTATGAGCGGTGTTACAAACAACTTAGTACAACAATACAAAAAAATAGATTTCAATATTAATAATCCAGAATATGATGTAATTTTATCAACTGGGGAGCAGTATTCGTCTGCGCTAATTAGCACCTTTTTAAATAAAAATGGTATAAAATCTCGTTCAATTCTTGGGTGGCAAATTCCAATAATAACAGATGATAAATTTAGTCAGGCAAGAATTGAAAAAATTAATACAGAAAAGATTTTAAAATTATTTAAAAAGTTTAATGTTTTGGTAGTTGCTGGTTTTCAGGGAATTAGTTTGGAAGATAGAATTACTACTCTTGGAAGAGGTGGATCTGATACTAGTGCAGTAGCCATAGCTGTTGCGCTTAAATCAAAAATTTGTGAAATATATACTGATGTAGAGGGAATATTTTCCTCTGATCCTAGAGTGGTTAAAGATGCAAAAAAAATTGAAAATATAACCTATGAGGAAATTCTTGAAATGGCATCACTTGGGTCTAAGGTTCTTCATCCAAGATCAGTTGAATTAGCTATGAAATATGATATTAACATTCATGTAAGAAGTTCTTTTAAAAGAAAGCAAGGCTCAATGGTTGTAAAGGAAGAAAATAAAATTGAAAAAGAAGTTGTAACTGGAATAGCAGCATCAGAAAATGATGCTAATATTTCTTTAAAAGGCATTCCTGACAAACCAGGTGTAGCAGGACAAATATTTGGTATTCTGGCTGATGCAGATATTAACGTTGATATGATTGTTCAAAATATTACTGACGATGGAAAGTTTGCTAGCATCACTTTTACAGTTCCATTAGATGATTGTAAAAAAGCTCTGAAGGTTCTGCGAAACTCAAAAATTAAATTTAAAAAAATTTCTTTTGATACTAAAATCTGCAAAATATCAATTGTAGGTGTAGGCATGAAAAGTAATGTGGGAGTTGCGAAAGTAATGTTTGAAACATTAGCAAAAAAAAATATCAACATAAAAGTTATATCAACATCTGAAATCAAGATTAGTGTATTAATCGAATCACATAAAAAAAAAGTTGCACTTAATTCTTTGCATAAGGCTTATGGACTTGGGTTGTAGGCATAGTTTATTTTCCAGAGGAAATAATTTTTTAGGTACCACATATCCCATCATGGGTGGAGCTATGACTTGGTTATCAGAAAGGAATTTAGTTTCAGCAATATCGAATGCTGGTGGTTTTGGAATTATAGCTTGTGGTTCAATGCAGTCTGAGCAACTTGGAGAAGAAATTGAAGCTACACAAAAAATGACTAATAAACCATTTGGAGTTAATTTGATTTTACTTCATCCTGATATTGATGACTTAATTGAGTGTTGTATATCGAAAAATGTAGATCTGGTAGTTTTTGCTGGAGGGTTTCCCAAAAAAAGACAAATTGAATTATTAAAAAGTAAAGGAATTAAAACTATGTGTTTTGCTACCACATTATCGATTGCAAAAAAAATGATTTTATATGGCATTGATTCTCTTGTTCTAGAAGGAAGTGAGGCTGGAGGACATATAGGACCAGTTTCAATAAATGTTTTAATTCAAGACATACTTCCTGAAATAAAAGAAGTTCCTGTTTTTGTAGCAGGCGGTATTGGAAGAGGCGAAATTATTCTTAAATTTTTGCAACTAGGTGCTTCAGGTTGTCAAATAGGAACTAGGTTTGTTTGTGCAACCGAATCAATTGCACATGAAAATTTTAAGAAAATTTTTATAAAATCAGAGGCTAGAAATGCACAAGTTTCTGTTAAATTAGATGAGAGATTCCCAATTATACCAGTTAGAGCAATTGAAAACAGTGCAACTAAAGAATTTGTAAACGAACAAAAAAAACTTTTAAGCCTTATTGATAAAAAAAAAATTTCACTTAAAGAAGCCCAATTAGAAATTGAACATTTTTGGGCTGGTTCATTAAAAAATGCTGTTATAAATGGAGATATCGAAAACGGTTCTTTAATGGCTGGTCAAAGTGTTTCTATGGTTAAGGAGATTCAACCAGTCGCAAAAATATTTAGTGATTTGCTTACACAAATTGATAAACAATTAATTACTGAAAGAAGAAATAATAATGCTTAGGAACGAATTAGACAAAAAGAATTTTGAGATTTATAAAAAAATTGGTGAAAAGATTGCCTTGAAAAGAAAAAAAAAGAGAAGAAAAGTTCAAGGTATTTCAAAAAAATTAAACATCAATGTAGTTTTTTTAGATTTAATTGAAGAAGGAAACTTTTTAAAAATACCCAAACATGTTCCCCGATTAGGATTTGTGAGAAGTTATGCTAAATATTTAGAGGTAGATATTTCTAGGGAGTTATCAGAAATTTCCTCGTCAAATACCATAGGTTTTAAAAATGAGAATAAAAAATTTGTTATAAATAAAGGCTTTGAAAAATTTGCTTCTTTTTTGTTTTTTTTAATTTTACTTTTAACTATCTTGTTTTTTTTTAAATAAAAAAAAGTTTTTCAAACTATGAATAGGCTTTAGAGTTAATTATAATATTTATATAGTAATCATAAATTTTAACAAAAGAAGAAAAACTAAATGAGTGTAAGACCCTGGCGAGATATTCAAAGAAAAAAAACCAGAAAAATTAAGGTTGGTAATGTAGAAGTTGGAGGTGATTCGCCCATATCAGTTCAATCGATGACTAATACTCTAACAACTGATGTTAAAGCTACTGTAAATCAGATAAAATCACTTGAGAATGTCGGTGCAGATTTAGTTAGGGTTTCTTGTCCTGACGAGGAATCTAGCCTTGCTCTAAAAAATATTGTCAAAGAAGTTGATGTCCCAATTGTTGCGGATATTCATTTTCATTACAAAAGAGCAATAGAGGCAGCAGAATCTGGGGCTTCTTGTCTAAGAATCAACCCTGGAAATATTGGTAAGCCAGAAAGAGTAAGAGAGGTTATTAAAGCAGCAAAAGACAATGATTGTTCAATTAGGATAGGAGTTAATGCAGGTAGTCTTGAAAAAGAACTTCTTGAAAAATATGGGGAGCCTTGTCCAGAAGCAATGGTAGAGTCAGCTTTAAATCATGTAAAGATTCTTGAGGATAACGATTTTTTTGAATTTAAAATAAGTTGCAAGGCATCTGATGTTTTTCTCGCTGTGGCAGCATATTATGGAATATCTGATGCTTGTGATTATCCCATCCATTTAGGTATTACAGAGGCAGGTGGTATGATACCTGGAACTATTAAATCTTCGATTGGGATGGGGTCTTTGCTGTGGGCAGGTATTGGCGATACTATTAGAGTTTCACTATCAGCTGATCCTGTAGAAGAAATTAAGGTTGGATTTAATATGCTTAAGTCTCTAAATCTAAGACACAGAGGCGTTAATATTATCTCTTGTCCATCATGTGCTCGCCAAAACTTTAATGTGATAAATACGGTTGGGGAGCTCGAAAAAAGGTTAGAGCATATTACTACACCAATGACATTATCTGTGATTGGTTGTGTTGTAAATGGTCCTGGGGAAGCCAAAGAAACTGATATTGGATTAACCGGAGGTAAGAATCATCAAATATATCTTGACGGCGAGAAACATCATATACTGAGAGAAGGAAATATGATAGATCATTTAGTTGAGTTGTGTGAAAAAAAACAGAAAGAATTATTAAGTAAAAGCTAAAATTGCAAAAATTGAACTCAGTTAAAGGAACCAAAGATATTTTTGGTAAAACAGTTTTAGAGCATGATCATGTAATAAAAATATTCAGAGACATATGTGTTTTTTACAACTTTAAAAAAATTTCTACACCAATATTAGAACATGAAAATATTTTCATAAAAACACTTGGTGTTACATCGGATATAATCTCAAAAGAAATGTATAATTTTAAAGATCAGGGTGGTGATAATTTAGTACTAAGACCTGAAGGCACTGCAGCCATTGTAAGAGCTCTGATTACAAATTCTTTGCAAGAAGACGCCAATAAAAATTTTTACTACCACGGACCAATGTTTAGAAGAGAGAGGCCTCAATCGGGAAGACTCAGACAATTTCATCAAGTTGGACTTGAAGTATTTGGTGACAGAAATTTTTTAGATGATGTCAGAGTTATTATTTTAGCAGAAAAGTTTTTGAGCAGTTTAAATATTCGAAATAAGCTTAAATTACAAATAAATACACTTGGTGAACAAAAAAATAGAAAGAAATATATTACTGAACTTAAAAAATTCTTTAAAAAGAATTACTCTCAATTATCCTCTGAAAGTAGACAAAAAATAGAAAATAATCCTTTGAGAATTTTAGATTCAAAGGATGAGAATGATAAAAAATTATTCAGTAGTTCACCTCAAATAATGGAGTTTCTTGATAGAGAATCAAAAGATTTTTTTAACGAAATTATAAAATTACTTTCAAGCTTAGACATTGAATTTGAAGTAAATCCCTTTTTAGTAAGGGGGTTAGATTATTATAATCATACAGCATTTGAATATATTTTTTCAGAAAGTAGAAGCCAAAATACTGTACTTGCTGGTGGCAGGTATGATGGATTAGTAAAGTCTCTTGGAGGAAGAGATTTATCTGGCATTGGTTGGGCTGCTGGAATTGAAAGAATTTTAATGATAAAAGATAAAATAGATTTTAGTCAAAAAGTAGTTGGAGTTTTTACAATCTCAGATGGCCTTAAAACTGAACTAATAAAAGTTTTTAGTTCATTAAAATTTAATGCAAATCTTTCATTTAACTTAATTCATGGTGGTAATTTTAAAAAAAAAATGAGCAAAGCAAACAAACTTAATTGCTATGGATGTTTAATTTTAGGTGAGGATGAGTGGAAAGAAAAAAAAATTATATGGAAAAATTTTCAGACTGGAAATCAGGAAACTATTTCGATAAATAATATAGACAATTTTTTAGAGAAGACTTAATTAAAGATTGAGCAAAATGTCAGAACTCAAAGAAT
>CACAXP010000038.1 GCA_902536485.1 uncultured Alphaproteobacteria bacterium
TTATTCTCATAGCTGCAGCAAGAGCAATTGTTCTGCAGTTCATTTTTGTATTTTTGCTAAGACATAATTCTTTTTTTTTAAAGTCACTTCCTTTAATTCTTATAAAATTCTGAATCTTTCTATCTTTAATTATTAATTTATTTTTAGAAATTAAAAATTGTTCTTTTGGAATTATTACTTTGTTTTTACCTGGAACAATTCCTCCAGTAAAAATTAATTTTGATTGGCCTTTGTTAAAGTCATTAGTAAAACTGTCTCCAGCTTTTATTTCTCCAACAATTTCAATTTCTTTCAACTTTAAATCTGATTTAAATATTACTGCTCCATCCATTGAGGAGAGATTTTCTCTTGGATAATCACACTTTGAATACAAATCAGAAGCAAGGATTCTTCCAAAACTTTCGTTAATATCAATAAATTCAGATTTTAAAGATTTTAGTACGTTTTTCTGTATCAAGTTTATTGAACTACCAAAACTAATCATTTTCAAAAGTACCAGATTTGCCACCTTTTTTAAATAAAAGTTTAAGCTCAGTCATAACTATTTTTTTATCTAATGATTTGCACATATCGTAGATCACTAATCCTGCAATTGAACAGGCGGTTAACGCCTCCATTTCTACACCTGTAGAAAATTGAGTCTTGACTTCAGATAATACCTCAATACTTAGACTTTTTTTGTCAATTTTAAAGTCAATATCAATGTAAGATATTGGCAAATTATGACACAAAGGGATTAATTCTGATGTTTTTTTAGCTGCAGAAATTCCTGCTGACCTTGCAGTATTATATATTTCGCCTTTAGGGGAATTACTATTAAGAATTTTTTTGAAAGATTTTTCCGAAAAATTTATTTTAACTTTAGCTCTAGCTATTCTATTCGTTAATTTTTTTTTGGATATATCAACCATTGAAACTTTATTTTTTTTTAGGTGTGAAAATTTCATCTTTTAATTATTTTTTGTGTTTCCTCATAAATATTATTAGATCTCATTAAAGTTTCTCCAATCAAAAAAGCATCGGCCCCACTGTTAGTAAATTTTTTTAAGTCATCATTACAGGTTAATCCACTTTCACAAATTTTAATAGTTTTCTGAGGTATTTTGCTTGATAGTAAGTGGAATGTATTCTTATCAATATTTAATGTTTTTAAATTTCTATTATTAACTCCAATACAATTTACTTCTAATTTTATGGCACGTAATAACTCTTCCTCATCATGTACTTCACATATTACATCCATTTCAAGTTTGTTAGATAGATTATAAAAATTTTTAAGTTGTTTATCATTTAGGATTGCTAAAATTAGTAAAATACAGTCAGCACCTGCATAGTAACTTTCATAGATTTGCCATTCATCAATAATAAAATCTTTTCTTAAAATCGGAATATTCACAGATTTTTTAATTTGTGAAATATAATTGATATTTCCACCAAAGTAGTTTGTTTCTGTTAATACAGAGAGACATTTTGCACCAGCCTTTTCATAATCAATAGCAATTTTAATAGGATCAAAATTTTTACAAATCAACCCTTTACTTGGTGAGCTTTTTTTAACCTCTGCAATTAAATTAAAGTTATTTTTGTCCTTTAAAACTAAATTTTTCAGAAATTCTCTTGTTTGTATTTTTTCTTTTGAGGGTTTAAATTTTTTTTTTAAAAGATTAATCTCTTCTTTTTTAAGTTGACATATTTTGTCTAGAATATTCATTCTAAGTTGTAATTATTGAATTTAATTTTTTAAGCCCCAGGCCATTATCAATATTTATAGTGGCTTTAATAATACCTTCTTTTATATTTTTAACTTTATCACATATAACTAGTCCTGCAGCAGTATTTAATATGACGTTATCTCTTATTGCACCACTTTCGCCCTCAAAGAGACGCCTCATAATAAATGCATTTTCTTCAGGAGTTCCACCTTTTAATTCATTTTCTTTTCTTATTTTTAAACCAATCTCTTTGGGATCAAGTATCTTAACTTTGCTGACATTATTTTTTTTTACTTCAATAATATAATTTTTTGAGGTCGTTGTTAATTCGTCATAGCCTTTTTCCCCAAAAACAACCCAAGATTTTTTTAAATTCATTTTACTTAAACACTTAGCGTGAGTTAGTAAATTTTCATGATTACTAACACCTAAAAGTTGGTACTGTAATTTCAATGGATTTAAAAGAGGACCCAAAAGATTAAAAATTGTTTTAAAGGGTAAAGATTTCCTAACTTCCACAACTTGTTTTAATGAACCGTGAAAATTTGGTGCAAACAAAAAACATATACCATTAGTTTTCAGATTTTTTTTTATGTGACTTAATTCAGACGATATATTAACTCCTAATGATTCCAAAACATCAAAACTTCCTGATTTTGAAGTTACACTTCTATTTCCGTGTTTAGAAATTTTAATATTAAAAGTAGATAGAAGGATTGAGGTTGCTGTTGAAAAATTAAAACTTCCTTTATTGTCTCCACCTGTGCCACAAGTATCCATGAATTTACCTGAAACATTAATTTTTTTACATTTTTTTTTTAGGTAATTAGTAAATGCATATATTTCGTTAAAAGATTCTTTCTTCTTATGCAGTAAAGTTAAAATTGATGATAATTGAATATTACTAATTTTAGACTTGAAAATACTTTCTGCTAAAAAACTTGCTTCAGAGTAGGAGAGATCTTTTTCTTCTATAAGATTTTTAAAAATTGTTTTCATTTTTAGTCTCCACTATTAATTATTTATTTTTTAAGCTTAGAAAATTTTTTAATAACTGATGTCCAGAGTCTGTGGCAATGCTTTCTGGGTGAAATTGAACCCCAAAAATTGGAATCTTGGTATGCTCAATTGCCATAATCGTTCCATCTTCAATTGTCGCACTCACAATGAAATTTTTTGGAATGCTATTTTTTTTTACAATTAGTGAGTGATATCTAGTGGCATTAAATGGGTTTTTTATATTACTAAAGAGCTTAGTGTTTTTATGATAAATTTTATTCACTTTTCCATGTACAGGTTTGCCGCTTTGTAAGACAGTCCCCCCAAATGCTTCCGCTATTGCTTGGTGACCAAGACAAACACCTAACATTGGAGTTGGTTTATTTAATTCTGAATTTTTTTTTATCAATTCCAAACAAATTCCAGAGTTTTTTGGTGAACTAGGTCCAGGTGAAATTACAAGAAAATTTGGTTTAAGTTTAAATATTTTTTCAACAGAAATTTCATCATTTCTAAAAACTTTTACGGGTTGACCTATCTCCTCAAAATAGTGCACTAAATTATAAGTAAAACTATCGTAGTTATCTATAAGAATAAGCATTATTTTAGATTATCTGCATATTTGCATGCTGTTAATATTGCTAAGGCTTTATTTTCTGTTTCCTTAAACTCACTTAGAGGTTTGCTATCAGCAACAATACCTGCACCTGCTTGTACGTATATTTGATTTTCTCTTATAAGTGCAGTTCTTAGTGCTATGCAAGTATTAATATTTCCATTGTTTGAAATATATCCGACTGAACCAGCGTAGATGTTTCTTCTATTTTTTTCTAATTCCTCGATAATTTCAATTGCTCTTATTTTGGGAGCCCCTGTAACTGTTCCAGCAGGAAAGCCACTAAATAAAACATCGGTACTATTTTTTTTTTTATTAATTTTTCCTTCGATATTTGAAACAATATGCATCACATGCGAGAAATATTCAATATACATTTTGTTAGTAACCTCAACTGTTCCAGACTCGGTAACTCTACTGATATCATTTCTCCCCAAATCTAGTAACATTAAATGTTCAGCTATTTCTTTAGGATCACTGAGTAAGTCTCTTTCAAGTTTTTTATCTTCTAGTTTTGTTTTACCTCTTTTTCTTGTTCCAGCTATTGGCCTTATTGTAACTTTGTCGTCTTCAAGTTTAATCAAAATTTCTGGACTTGAACCAACAATAACAAAATTTTTAAAGTTCATGAAAAATAAATATGGTGAGGGATTCAAGTGTCTTAAAGCTCTGTAAATTGAAACGGGACTAGATTTTATTTTTGCTTCAAAAAGCCTAGATAAAACAACTTGAAAAATTTCACCTTCAAAAATGTATTTTTTGGCTTTCTCAATCATTTTTTTAAATTCTGAATAAGTTGTATTAGATCTTACGTTTTTAAAAATATTTACTTTACCGCTTAAATTGTGGAGATTTAAGTTATTTTTCTTAAGAGGTGTAGCTATTTTTTGAATTAAGTTAGTGATTTCTGATTTGGCTAATTTGAATGTTTCTAATGCATTTTTTTTGTCAGGAGAGATAATCTTACTTATATAAAGCTTATCGTTAACATTATCAAAAACTAATGTTAAAGAAGGTCTTATGAAAATTGATTCAGGTAAATCAAGTTTATCCTTTTTAATCATTTCAACATTTTCAAAGTATTTAATCATTTCGTAACCAAGGTATCCAAATAAACCGCAAGCGATAGAAGGTAAGTTATGTGGAATTTTTAACTTGTTCTCCTCAATAATTTTTCTTAAACTATCCAACGGATTAGAATTCATTTTGGTTCTAATTATATCTTCATTTGA
>CACAXP010000039.1 GCA_902536485.1 uncultured Alphaproteobacteria bacterium
ATATTCATTTTCTGTTAATAATTAAGAAATTAAATAATTTTCCAATCACCCTTATTATTTCTACAAAAGGTTGTGAATGATTTTGTTTCTATTCCATCTGAAGTTAAATTTTGTTCAATATCCCTGCACATAAACTTTTTGTTTTTGTAACGATTCAAAGGAATAATTTTCCCTAATTTTGTTTTATCTTTATTGGCCCATATTTTTGCTTCATTATTTATGTTTTCGTCTAAGGCATCTTTTGTTGCATTACCATATTCATTGATTTCATTTTCACTCAGTTCTTCAGCAATTTCATTACCTATAAAACCACCCAGGACCGTACCGCCTGCAATAAAAAGTGCTCCACCGACTCCTGAGCCAAACTGGAATCCTACTAGTGCACCTAGTCCGGACCCTATAATTTTACCAAGAAGCTTATTGTCATCAGCTGTTGTACAAGACGCAAGGGTGAGTAATAGAATAAATGTAGCTATGATTTTTTTATTCATAAAAATAAGTTTAACAATTAAAAGTAACAAATTAAAAAAAAAATTAATTTTTTTTGTAATGAGTATTGACAAATTGATATTAATAATTATTATCATTAATATTGATAATTAGTTTCATTATAAAAAAAACATTTGACACTAATAATGATTACTATTATCAGTATAATGATTATTATTATCATTATAAATACATAAGGAGTAATTATGAACTTATCAAAAAGGCTGATGCCTGAATACATCCGTTTATCATCATGGTTAATGATATTTATGTTTTTTTTATTTCCTTTAAAAAACATTCTTTCCCAAGATAAAGTTTATAATGCTCCTGATGTAAGTATTTTTTCTGAGCCTGAGCAAGTTTTTGAATTGCCTGGTGCTGGTGACTACATTGGACCTGAGCGATTGCAAAAATACAATTTTTCAAATATTAATGATATTTTAAGAGAAACACCGGGTGTTTACTCCCGTGAGGAAACTGGTGCTGGACTAATTCACAATATTAGTATTAGAGGTACCGCTACCCTTCGTTCAACACAAATAAATATGCTTGAAGATGGAATTAATATTGCTCCTGCTCCATATTCAGCACCTGATTCGTATTATTCTCCTTTAACTCGTAAAATGCATGCAATTGAAATTCTTAAAGGTTCTTCTCAATATAGATTCGGCCCTCATTCAACTGGTGGTTCAATTAACTACATTACAACTCCAGTTGAGCTAGGTACAAAATATTTTGGTAGCGTATCATATGGTAGTGGTAATGATGTTATTACACATGATTATGCCAATTATGGAATTGCAGGTGATTGGGGTGCTTTTGCCATATTAGGTGAAGTTTACTACCGAAATGGTGGAGGTCGAAGAGATTTTAATATTGACCCTCCTAGCAGTTCAGTACACAGAAAAAACTATGGTAGTGACGATTTAGGTGATATGAATCATCTTGCACCTATGGTTAAAATGTTATGGCAACTTCCTACAAGAAGAAATATGGTTTTTGAGGTTAAATATGCTTATGAAGACAATAATTATAATCAAAGTTACGCAGGTCAAACAACTGCAGACTTTGGTGCTAATCCTCATCAGCAGTATGTAGGTTATCAGCTTGGCGAATACAATACAGAACATCACACGTCCTATGTGAAGTTTAGAGCTGATATAAATTCTAATATTTCAAACCAGACTACAGGTTATTTTAATTACTTCACACGTGATTGGTTTAAACTTGATAAGGTTATTTCGGGGGGTACTACATGTAGCTTAGAAACTGTTGTCTCTAAAGCAGCAACTGGTAACTGTCTGGCTGGTCTTGGTATCCTCAAAGGTTCAACAGCTGGACAACTTAGATATAAAGGTAATGATAGACAATATGGTGCTTACGGTATCATGAATGAAACTGACTTTAGTTTTAACACCAATATCTTTGGTAAGAATATTGGTCATCAACTTAAAGTTGGATATAAGTATCACTATGATTATCATCACAGAGATCAACAAAATCATAACTTTACACAGGCAGTAGGAGGTTTAATAACTGCTCACGCTAGTGGTGTAACCGCTTCTGATGACAGAAAAGAAACATCTAGAGGTCATGTTGCTTATTTTGAAGAAAGCGCAACTATAAACAATTTTGTAGCGTCATTCGGTGCACGATTTGAATATGTTGATATGCATTATAGAAATGGAGCTGGTGGCGAGGGCACTACTAATGATACTAAGGAAGAAACGTTCATGTTTGCTCCTGGCGGTGGACTTGTGTATAACCACGATGATAATTGGCAGTGGTTTGGTGGAGTTTACAAAGGTTTCAATATTGCTTCACCCGGTACAGTTAGAGATGATGGTACACCTGTTGAGAAAGAAACTAGTGTAGCTACAGAAATTGGTGCTAGATATAATGACGAGAATTTACTTATTACAGTGACTGGTTTCCGTACGACCTTTAAGGATTTAATTGTTATTAATAACTCAAATTCTGATGGTACGCCTGATAACGCCGGTAATGTTGTAACAAAAGGTATTGAGTTATTGACAAGATATGATCCAGCAGGAATAGTTCCTGTCGGGGATGTATCACTATTTGCAGCATATACATTTACAAATGCAAATTTAGATGGTGCTGCAAGTGCTTCGGACAGTAAAGCTAATCTATTTGCAGGAGGAATGGATGGTAGTAACGTACCTTATGTGCCTGATCATAGATTGGCAATAGGTTTTGATTATAATTATTCAAAATACAGTTTTGGTATGAATATGACTTATCAGTCGGAGTCATACGGTACTGCCGCAGAAACTGAGACTGAAGTGCATCAAGGCACCGCTAATGCAAGGGCAGGAAGAATTGATAGTTACGCTCTTGGAAATTTTTATGCTGGATATGAATTAACAGATAATGCTAAAATAAAATTTGGTGTTAACAACTTCACAGATTTGGAATATATAGCTACTAGACACCCTCAAGGTGCAAGAGCTGGTGCTCCTTTGACAGCATATGTGAATGCTTCTATTCGTTACTAAAAAGTGAATAAGAAAACTATAAACATTAATTTTGGAGCCCAACTAACAAGTTGGGCTTTTTTTTATATATTTATAAAGTTTTTTGCAATCTAGGATTGTTTTTTTGGCTCAATAAACAGTATGAATTTACCACTGTAAGATATTTAAAAATAAAAAAAATAATATTTATCCACAATTAAAAAAATGTGGATAAAGTTGTTGATTAACATTATATAGTATTATATTATGTAATTATATCAATATGTTGTATAGAAAGGCTATGTATGTTTCTTTTTAAAAAAAGATATTTTTTCTCAGTAATTTTTTAATTTCTTTTTCTGGAAGAATTCCCTCCAAAGGTCTTAATCCAATTCCATCATGAGATGACAAAAAATTTAAGTATGAATTTTTCTCCTGCGCTGGAGGCATACTTCTTGACCATCTTTTTAAATATTTTCCATTCCCAGAAATAATTGAGTGAATGAGTAATGGAGCCAAAGAGAAATTATAGATACAATGCGCCTCATTATTATTTCCAAAGTAACTAAGGTTTTCATGGCTAGGAATGTTTGTCTCAGTTATAACTAATACATCAGAGTAAAAATTATCAATAATTAGCCTTAATAATCTAATTATATCATGTGCTTGTGGAAGATTTATACAACTACTACCTAATTGTTTCCATATAAAAGCTACAGCATCTAACCTTAATGCTTTTACATTTTTATCTAAATAAAACTTCATAATCTCAATCAAATAAATAAGTACCTCAGGATTTTTAAAATTAAAATCGACTTGGTCATGACTAAATGTGCACCAAACATATTTGGTTTTACCATTTAAGTTAATTTTTTTTGAAATATCTGAACTTCTGGGCCTCACGATTTTTTCCGATTCTTTAAACTTTTCATTACTTACAATAAAAAAATCTGAAACTAATGAGCTTCCATTTAAAAAGTCTTTAAATAGGCTATTCTCTGATGAACAATGATTAATAACTAGGTCAATCATTG
>CACAXP010000040.1 GCA_902536485.1 uncultured Alphaproteobacteria bacterium
TGGAGGTGCCTACTCAAAAAAACTTGTTAATTTCTTTAATAAAAATAACTTTTTAACTTTTAAGCTTAAAACAGGAACTCCTGCAAGAATCAGAGGAGATTCAATTGATTTTTCAAAATGTATTGTTCAGGAAGGGGATATTGAGCCAGTGCCTTTCTCCTTCATAACAAAAAAATTGAATGTTAAACAAACACCTTGTTTCATTACACATACAAATAACAAGACTCATAGAATCATAAATGAAAGTATCCATAAGTCACCTCTATATAATGGAAGTATACGATCAAGAGGACCAAGGTACTGTCCTTCAATCGAAGACAAAATTAAGAAATTTACTGATAGGAGCAGACATCAAATATTTTTGGAACCAGAAACAAAAAGTGGTGAAATAATATATCCCAATGGCATTTCTACATCGTTACCGAAAAAAGTACAAATTGGTTTCCTCAAAACAATTAAAGGTTTAGAAAACGCAGTAATTGAAAAGTTCGGATATGCGGTCGAATATGATTGTGTGGAAAGTAATGAAATTAAAAATACTTATGAAACAAAAAAGATTGGGGGCTTATATCTAGCCGGACAAATTAATGGTACAACAGGGTATGAAGAAGCTGCTGCGCAGGGACTTTTAGCTGGAATTAATGCAGCTAGAGCTTTGTCAAATAAAGAAGAGTTTGTTGTGGAGCGTTCCGAAGGGTATTTGGGCGTTCTTACCTCAGATATTATTAAAGGTGGATTGATTGAACCCTATAGAATGTTTACATCTAGGGCAGAGTATAGGTTATTTCTTAGAGCAGATAACGCTGATGAAAGGCTTACTGATAAAGCAATATCAATAGGTACAGTTGAAAAATTAAGAAAAAAAGAATGGGGCAAAAAAAAAGAAATACTCAAGAATACAACTAAAACGTTGAAAGAATTAGTTGCATCCCCCACGACATACCTGAAGGCAGGTTTAAAAATCAATCAAGATGGCAAGAAACGTTCAGCCTATGACATTCTAGGGTACAAAGACGGTGACTGGCAGTTAATATATAAAATATGGCCTGACTTAAAAAAATTAAAATTAGTTAAGAGCATCGCTAAACAAATAAAAGTTAATTCTTTTTATGAAAGATATTCTCAAAGACATCTTTCTGAAATTGAGGAATTGAATAGAGATAAAGGGCTAAAAATAAATTTCAGCAAAAAGCTGGATAATTGCTCGGGTTTATCAAATGAAGTTAAAGAGATATTGAGCAAATATAAACCCAAAAGTATTGGTGAGGCAAGGGAGCTGCCTGGAATGACCCCTGCTGCTGCTGCTATTCTTCTCAAATACATAAAAAAATAACGTGGAAGTTTCTACGCAAATTAAGGTCTTTCAAAAACTTCATAATGTTCCACGTGAAACAATAAATCAATTTACGGAATATCATAATCTGCTAATTAGTCATCAGGAAAAAACGAACCTTGTCGGTTCAGGTACAATTTCAACTATTTGGATTAGGCATTTTAGTGACTCTGCAAAGCTAACTGACAAAATAATTACCTATAAAAATAATGTAAACAGAAGTATTGAAGTCTGTGATGTCGGTTCAGGTGCCGGGTTTCCTGGCTTGGTATGCTTTTTAATGCTTTCAAGCCAAAAACATAAGATTAAAATGACTCTAATCGAGTCAAATAAAAAAAAGTGCGAATTTTTAACCCTTGTAAAGGAAAAATTAATGTTACCGGTTAATATCATTAACCACAGGGTTGAAAAAATAGAAAAAAAATATGATGTAATATTATCACGGGCAGTTGCTCCACTTCACAAATTGCTAGGTCTTCTTGCCCCTGTGTCAAGGAAAGATGCGATATTACTTATTCCAAAAGGTAAAAGTTATCTAAAAGAGATTGAAAAAGCGAAAAAACTCTGGAGTTTTTCGTATAAAGTTGTTAATAATAATCATTTATTAGATAAATCAGGTGGAGTTACATTAGAAATAATCAACCTGAAAAAAATTAAGTAGTTTATGCGTACAGTTTTTTCAATAGTTAATCAAAAAGGTGGGGTTGGTAAGACTACTACAGCTGTAAATTTGGCCACGGCTTTGTCAATTTCAGGGAAATCATGCGTGGTGATTGACTTAGATCCACAAGGAAACGCTAGCACAGGATTTGCCATACAATCAAATAAACGACAGCCAGGGGCATATGAGGTCTTAACTAAAAGGGTTGAGCTTGCCGACGCGATAAAGCCAACTGAAGTTAATGGTTTGGGAGTTGTTCCTTCCAGTGTTTCTTTGGCAAAGGCAGAGTATGAGATTAACAATAGTGACGGAAATGAGTATATTTTAAAGCAAGCAATTGAAAAACTACCAGTAGATTTTTCAGCAATCATAATTGACTGTCCCCCAGGCCTAGGTTTTCTTACCACTAACGCTTTAGCAGCTTCAAATAAAGTGTTGATTCCACTCCAATGCGAATTCTATGCGCTAGAGGGTCTTAGCCAAATTCTAAGGGTTATAAAAGATATTAAATCTGGATTGAATAGTTCATTAGATTTAGATGGTATTTTGTTAACAATGTACGATTCAAGGAATAAATTAAGTTTTCAAGTGGAGGAAGATGTCAGGGAAGTAATGGGTTCTGCTGTTTATGAAACTATCATTCCAAGAAACATAAAAATTTCTGAAGCGCCGTCACATGGAAAACCAATATTGCTATATGACCATAGTTGTGTTGGTTCTGAGGCTTACGTTAACCTTGCTGCAGAAGTCCTAAAAAGGGGAAATTTCGGAGGCTTTAAAAACTAAGGTAATGATATGAATAAAACACAAAAAAAAAATAAGAAAAAAACACAAAAAAAACTAGGAATGGGGCTGTCATCTCTTTTATCAAGTGATGAAGGCCTGGCCTCTATTGTTAAGGCAAAAATTAAGTCTAAGGTCAACGCTGGCAGTAACGACAATAAGAGCAAGACGACTTTCCCTTCACTGAATGTTGTTAAAAGTAATCTTGATAAAAAAATGGGTACTGAAGAAAATAAAGAAGGTGACCAGGTAAAACTTCCCATTCAGAATTTAATTTCAGGTAAATTCCAGCCCAGAAAACATTTTGATCAGACAGAGTTAGATGAATTGGCTGAATCTATACGCTCTAATGGTATTTTGCAACCGATATTGGTACGTCCTCTTAATGAAAAAGGTTCGTCATATGAGATTATTGCTGGGGAGAGACGTTGGAGAGCGGCACAGATTGTAAAACTTCATGAAGTACCAGTTATAATAAGAGACTTTGATGATTCAACAGCCTTAGGTGTTGCCCTTATAGAAAATCTTCAACGATCAGATCTAAATATTATTGAGGAGGCAGAGGGTTTTCGTTCGTTGATGTTAAAGTTTGAATTCACACAAGAGAAGCTATCCTCTCAACTTGGCAAAAGTAGAAGCCATATTGCTAACGTTTTAAGGCTGTTATCCCTACCTAACACAGTAAAACGACATATTTCAAATGGCGATTTGAGTTTTGGGCATGCACGAGTTTTAGTGTCACTTCCTGAAGACAAGGCAAAAGAAGTTGCTGATAGGATAATCGACGAAGAATTAAGTGTTAGGAAAGCAGAAAAATTAGTAACCCAGATTAAAAGGACTCAAGCAGTATCTAATAACGGTAAAAATTTCGATACAATTGACAACTCAAATAATGTAAATATTGATTATTTAGAAAGAGAATTGACAGTATTACTTGGGCTAAAGGTTGAGTTCAATCATAAAAACAACAACAGTGGAAGTATGTCAATACGTTACAAAACCCTTGATCAGATTCAACCTGTTATCGATAAGCTGAAATGGAAGCCTAAGTAAGTTTTTATGAGAAAGCTAATATTAGATACCGAAACATCTGGACTAAATCCTGAAAATGACAGAATAATTGAACTAGCTTGTGTTGAAATGATCAATGAATCGCCGACTGGAGAGAAATATCATAGATATTATA
>CACAXP010000041.1 GCA_902536485.1 uncultured Alphaproteobacteria bacterium
TTACATCTATTCCAAACAGATTTCAGCTAGTAATTTATTCTTGCAGCAGGGCAAGAGAACTTCTTTCAGGAAACGAAGCTAACGTAGATATTGATAACGATAAACAAACAGTAGTTGCCCTTAGAGAGATAGCTGATAAAAAAATAGACTTGACTGAAATTTGGGAAAACATTGTTTCTCATGCTCAGAAATATCAACCTGCTGAAGAAGCTGATATTGACGATGAACAGGCAGTGCCACTAAATGAAAATGCATCTCAAGTATCATTTGATAATTTTGAAAAAGAAAACGCATCTGAAAAAAAGAGAAAAAAAATCTACATGACTGAGACGGAGATTCAAAAATTAATTGAAAAAAGAAAAACTGAAATGACCGATGCAGATGATTTAGTTGATGAAGATTCTGAAGAGAAAGATCCTGAAAAATAATTAGAATTTAAATTCTAGTTAGTAAATTTTAAAAAATTTTTTTAATCTTTATTTTAATATTTATCAGTATAATTTAGTATAAATTGTGCTTAGACAAGTTGAGTTAGTTGAAAAAGTAAAATCCTATGATCCTTTTGTTGAGGAGGAGCTCTTAAATAAGGCGTACATCTATTCAATGAGAGCACATGGAAGCCAAAAAAGAGCCTCTGGAGATCCTTATTTTTCTCATCCGTTAGAAGTGGCAGGTATACTTGCTGATTACAAATTTGATTCTAAAACTATTATTACAGCCCTTTTACATGATGTGGTAGAGGATACTGAAAAAAATCTTAAAGATATTAAAAGAAACTTTGGAAATGAAATTTCTTATTTAGTTGATGGGGTCACTAAACTTTCAAAACTAGAAGGAAGAACAGACGAATTTAAGCAGGCAGAGAATTTTAGAAAATTACTTTTAGCAACCTCAAAAGATATTAGAGTGTTGTTGGTAAAATTAGCAGATAGACTTCATAATATGAGAACTATTGAATTCATCAAAGACAGTGTTAAGAAAAAAAAGATTGCTTTAGAAACCTTAGAAATTTTTGCACCTCTTGCAGAAAGGCTTGGTATGCAGGAAATAAGAGCTGAGCTTGATGATTTGAGTTTTAAAATAATTGAACCTGAATTAAGGTGTTCCATAATTCAAAGACTTAAAGTTTTAAGACTACAAGACGAAGAATTATTAGAAAAAACAATAAAAAAAATAGAAGCACTTTTAATGAAAAATAAGATAAAAGCAAAAATTTTTGGAAGAGAAAAGAAACCTTATTCAATTTGGAAAAAGATGAAAGTAAAATCAGTTAACTTTTCGCAATTGTCAGATATTATGGCATTCACAATATTAACTGAAGATCTTGAAAAGTGTTATAAAATACTTGGTCTTCTTCATCAAACATACAGGTATGTTCCAGGAAGGTTTAAAGATTATATTTCCACTCCAAAAGCTAACGGATATCAGTCATTACATACTACACTGATTGGTCCATTGAACCAAAGAATTGAAATACAGATACGAACATTTAAAATGAATGATTTGGCGAATCTAGGAGTAGCCGCTCACTGGATTTATAAAGATAAAGTTAAGTTTAAAGATGGTAAGCAATTTAAAGGGATTAGTCAAATTTTAGATATTTTAGATCAATCCAGAGAACCTGAGGAATTTTTAGAACATACAAAACTTCAAATGTACAGTGATCAGGTTTTTGTTTTTACCCCAAATGGTGATTTAATTTCACTACCAAAAGGGGCAATGCCTTTAGATTTTGCTTTTGCTGTTCATTCTGATATGGGCTTAAGTTGTGAGGGTGTAAAAATTAACAATTCGATTAAACCTTTATACACTAAATTAAAAAATGGTGATCAAGTTGAAATTATTACAGGTTCAGAGAATATTATTTCACCAAAATGGTTTGATCTTTCTATAACAGGAAAAGCCCAAGCGTGTATCAAAAGATTTTTACATGCTAAAGAAGATGACGAATTAAAAAAACTTGGAAAAGAAATTTTAACTAATCAATTCAAAAATGAAAAAATAAGATTTTCTGAGAGAAATTTAAAAAATATTTTGGATTCATTCAAATTAAAAAATGTAGACGAACTTTTTCTAAAAATCGGAAGAGGCGAGCTACCACCATTCAAAATAATCCTCTCATTATTTCCTGAAAAAGAGATTATAAAATCAAATAACAATATAGTTTTACTAAACCAAATAAAAGAAAAAAGAGAATCATCAATTTTACTAAAAGGTTTAACACCTGGAATGAGTGTTCATTACGCGAATTGTTGTAACCCGATACCAGGTGATTCAGTCTTAGCTTATATATCCCAAGGAAAAGGATTAATTATTCACATAGATACGTGTAAGGAATTCAGGAAAATTAACGTTAATAATTCTAAAATTATAAATGTAAGATGGAAAGATTTTGTAAAAGGTAAAGATGAATTTGTAGCAAAAATCAATGTCATTATAAAAAATGAAATTGGTTCTTTAGGTTCACTTTCGTCAATAATTGGAAAAAGTATGAGTAACATTAGAAATTTACATATAACTGAAAGAAATAGTGATTTTTTTAAAATTGAACTTGAAATTGATGTTATTGATTTAGAACATCTGAGTAAAGTAATTGTCTCACTTAGAACTTCAGATTTTATAGAAAATGTGACAAGAATTTAACCACAAAAAAAAATCATGAAAAAATTGTTTAGAATTATTAAACTTCAGAGATATAAGATAACAAAGATTAAAGATTTTCCTGAGTCTGTTGCAGTGGGAATGGCCTGGGGTGCCGCGGTCTCGTTTACGCCACTTTTGGGATTTCACTTAATAATATGTTATCTTGGTACGTGGTTAATGAGAGGAAACCTGATAGCTGCAACTGTTGGGACAATAATTGGTAACCCATGGACCTTTCCTTTTATTTTTTACCTTGACTATAAAATTGGAACAACAATCTTTTTAGATAGTATTGATTATTATGAATTTAAAATAAGTTTTTTGGTCGAAAATTTTGAGGCTCTCTTTTACCCAACTCTCTCAGGGAGCATTCCAATGGCTTTATTTGTATGGTGTGTAACTTACATTATTTGCAAAAACTTTTTAATTAAGAGAATAAATGAGAAAAATAAGATTAGGCGTTAATATAGATCATGTTGCAACATTAAGAAATGCAAGAAATGAAAATTTTCCTAATCTTCTTGATGTTTCAAAAATTCTTAAAGAAATTGAAGTAGATATTATTACCGTCCATCTAAGAGAAGATAGAAGACACATTAGAGATGAAGATGTAATAGATCTTAAAGAAAAAAATTACTTACCATTAAATCTTGAGATGGCAGCTACTAAAGAAATGAAAGATTTATGTTTAAAAATTCTTCCTGAATCTTGTTGTATTGTTCCTGAAAGAAGAGAAGAATTGACAACAGAAGGAGGGTTGGATGTAAAAAATCAA
>CACAXP010000042.1 GCA_902536485.1 uncultured Alphaproteobacteria bacterium
AAAAAATTAGGCTGGTATTAGATATTTCTGATAATTTAATGGTCAATAATGACGGCTATTTGTATGTAAATGACAACTTTGAGTTAAAAATAAATTCAATATCTTGGAGTATTCCAATTATCTAGATGAAAGTTTTTTTGTGACGTCAATTTCGGATTGAAGTATTTTTGAGCATCCATTGAATGCTCGTTGTGTTCTTAGCATTAAGGTAATCTCATCTGTAATATCTGTATTGGATCTTTCTAAAAACCCTGCTTGAATTTTTCCAAGTGTTTCTTCTTTAGGTGCAGCAAATGTAGGTTCTCCACTATCTCCGGTTTGTTGAAACCTTGCGTTACCTATGTTTTGAAGACCAAATTCATTTACAAAATCAGCCAGAATAACCTTTCCAACAATGTTTTTTGTATCTAAACCATACGTTGCCTCTATCACTCCCTCGTTATTTACAGAGATTTCTGTTAAAATTGCCTCACCTTCATCAGTTACTGATTTAAAAGGAATATTTATTAAAGTCTGGCCTTCACCAAGAAGTGGAAGACCATCAGTAGTAACTAGGTTACCTAGTCTATCTAATTGAAATGAACCATCTCGAGTGAAACTAAGACTTTGATCTCCAACCTCCCTGCCAACTGGAGTACCTAGCACGAAAAAGCCTTCACCCATTATTGCCAAATCAAGACTACCATTTGTTTGCTGTAATGAACCTTGGGAAAAATTTTGTCTTGGTTTTATTGTTTTTACGCCAATTCCACTTGCTTTTTCAGTAGAATCATTATGTTGAGATCTGTAAACATCTTCAAACTGTGCTTCACTTCTCTTAAAGCCGTTTGTCCCTGCATTGGCAATGTTATTAGAAATAATTGCAAGATCTCTATTGGAAGCGTCTATTCCTGTTCTAATAATTTGAAACATAAAAAATAACAGCAATTTATATGCCATTTTTTATTGTTGGCCCTATCTTTTAATTGTATAGTCTGTTTTATAGGGCGGATAGCTCAGCTGGGAGAGCAATTGCTCGACACGCAATAGGTCGCAGGTTCGAACCCTGTTCCGCCCACCATTTTGGATATAATGAAAAAAAGAGACTTTATAAAATCAATAGGTTTAGGTATAGTTGGTTCAGCTGCTATCAGTCAGTTATTCTTTCCTAATATAGTTTCGTCAAAAAAAAAACATACATGGGTGGCAGTATCTGCTTTTGATAAAGCAGGTATTTTAGGAAGGTCGTTTTCTAGAATTTGTGATGAAATTACAAGAATTTCAAATGGAGAACTAAATATTAGGCTTTTTCATGCCAATGAGTTAGTTAGTGCATTTGAGTCATTTGATGTTGTTCAAAGTGGTACATGTCAAATGGGGTTTGGTTCACCTTATTATTGGGCAGGGAAATCACCTTCAATTTCTCTTCTATCTGGAATACCATTCGGGATGAATTATCAAGAAATGAGTTCTTGGTTTTATAACGGCGATGGAATTAAGTTTGCCGATGAAATCTATAATCAGTTTAACCTAAAGTTTTTTCCTGCTGGCAACACTGGAAATCAAATGGGTGGTTGGTTTAACAAAAAAATTGTAACACCGTCTGACTTCAAAGGTTTAAAGTTTAGAATGCCAGGTTTGGGTGGTGAGGTCTTAAAAAGCTTTGGAACTAATGTTGTTCTTCTACCTGGACCTGACGTTGTTCCTGCAATTTCCTCCGGTACAATAGATGGTACTGAATGGATTGGTCCTGCAGCTGATCTTGGAAAGGGTTTACATAAAGTTTGTAAATATTATTATTATCCAGGATGGCATGAGCCAGGTACGTGTTTAGAGGCGTTTATTAATTTAAAAAGCTGGAACTTGTTAGATAATGACTTAAAAAGACTTGTTGAAACATGCTGTATAAAATCAAATTCAGCGATTGCGTCAGAATTTTTTGCTAGAAATAGCTTTGCTATGCAAAGACTTGATAATGAATTTAAAGTAAATTTTGTTAAATATCCGAAAGAACTTCTTAAATCATTGAGAAAAAGATCAGTTGATGTAGTAAGCGACTATGCAAATAAAGATAATTTAGGAAGAAAAATACATGACAGTATTATTGAATACAGAAAATTATTTATGTTTTGGTCAAATTATTCAGAAAAAAGTTTCTTGGAATCGCGAATTGATTTATAGTTTTTTGGGCAACCATGTAATTATTTCAGGAAAATTATACAAAATAATTAATAAAACAATTTGTATGAATATAAAAGGAATTACTCCGTAGTAAATATCAATAGTTTTTATCTCTTTGGGAGCTACGCCTCTGAGATAAAATAGTGCAAAACCAAAAGGCGGTGTTAAAAAACTCGTCTGTAAATTAATTGCAAACATTAACGCAAGCCATATTGGGTCGTAACCCATTGAAATTAAAGAAGGGCCAACAATAGGAACTATAACAAAAACTATCTGAAAGAAATCTAAAAAGAAGCCTAATATAAATATCGTAATCATTACTATAATTAAAGAATTAATTTTTGCCCCTGGTATATCAGTAAGAAAGTTTTCAACAATTAAATCTCCGCCAAAACCTCGAAAAACTAGTGAAAAAAGAGATGCACCAATAATTATAAAAAATACCATCGCATTAATTTTTAGAGTTTCGATACACGAGCGTTTTAAAGTCTCAAAATTAAGTTTGTTTTTTGCAAAAGATATTATTATTGCTCCTAATGCTCCCAACGAAGCAGATTCGGTTGGGGTTGCAATTCCAAAAAGAATTGAACCCAAAACTAAAATAATTAAAATTACAGGAGGAAATATTACACTTAAAGTTTCTTTAAAACTTATCTTATCTACATTGGATTTTATAATTGGAAAGTTATTAGGTCTGAAAACAGAACAAAATATTATCCAAATACTATAAAAAATAACTAAAATTATCCCTGGAAAAATTGCTCCGGCAAATAGGTCTACGCTACTTACAGGGTCGGGAGCAAGGTTTCCAGAAATTTGTGAGGCCTCTTCGTTAGCCCCTTGAAAAATATCAGCTAATAGAACCAAAACAATTGAGGGAGGAATAATTTGACCAAGTGTCCCGCTAGCACAAATAACACCAGCTGAAACTTTTTTATTATAATTCCATTTTATCATCAGAGGAAGACTTAGTATCCCCATTGTAACAACTGTTGCACCTACGATACCGGTTGATGCCGCCATTAACACACCAACAAATAAAACTGAATAAACCAGCCCACCTCGAATATTACCCCAAAGTCTTGACATGTTTTCAAGCAGAGAGTTTGCAATTCCTGATTTTTCTAACATAACACCCATATAAATAAACAAAGGAACTGCGATCAAAGTTTCATTAGTAATTATTCCAAAAACTCTATTAGGTAAAACATTTAGAAGAACCAAAGGGAAAAGGTCGACAAAATAACCT
>CACAXP010000043.1 GCA_902536485.1 uncultured Alphaproteobacteria bacterium
GGTATTGTTTGTGATTATTTTAAAGATTTAATTGGATTAAAAAAAAATGGAGCATCTTCACATGTACAAATTCTTGATACTTATGTAAAGAAAGCTAATGGTTTTTTTGAGTTTGGATGGTTTTGTTCAGATATTATGCTTAAACTAGGTCTAATAGGTACCGTAATTGGTTTTATAATAATGTTAAGTTCTCTTGCTGATATCACTACTTTTGACGTAACCCTTCTTCAAGGAGTTCTTACAACAATGGGGAGTGGTATGGGTGTAGCACTTTACACAACACTCTCTGCACTTGTAACAGGAGTTTTGATTGCAGTTCAATATTACAATTTAGAATCTGGCTGTGAGGAACTTTTTTCTGTGCTAAATCAAATCTCAGAAGTTAGTATAGACAACAGTATGTGACATGTCTTATTCCGGAAGAAGATTAAGGGCTGATCCCTTTACAGACTTATTATTCAATGTATTGTTATCTTTTACATTACTTATGTTTCTTGCTATAATTTTCATGAACCCTATTCCCAAAACTGGGGTTATTAACCCTAAGGCAGAATACATTATAACAGTAAGCTGGGCTGATAATAATCCTGATGATATTGATACTTATGTTCAAAATCCAACCGGAGGGTTAGTTTGGTTCAGAAGTAAAGAATCCGAGTTTGTTCATTTAGATAGAGATGACAGGGGATTACTAAACGATACTATTATGGTAAGTGGTGAAGAAATACAAAACCCGCTTAATCAAGAAGTAGTAACATTACGTGCCGTTGTTCCAGGCGAGTATATTGTAAATATTCATTACTATGCAACAAAAACCAATCAACCAATCGATGTAAATGTTAAAGTTGAAAAGGTAAACCCTCAACTTGAGGTAATTTATTACGGAACAATTAATTTAGAGAAAAAAGGTGTAGAAAAAACTGCAACAAGATTTAATATAACACAAGACGGAATAGTTAATGTGACAGGTAACTTATTCAAAAAACTTGTACCGGAGAGCTAAAACAAATGAGCACAGAAGTATTTTTTATTATTATATGTTACGTTTTTATTGGTTTTTTACTTATTTTATTTAACCTAAGAACAACTTACCACTGGATTATAAAGTCCTCATTAATAGTTTTAACTTTAGGTTTTTACATATTTACATACAAATCATTCACAAATTTAGTGGGCTGGCCTACTAGTGCCTCACTTCCAGAAAGATTTAGGCTTATCTCAGCTCAAATATATGAGCCGAGCGCATTGCTAAATACAGAAGGGGCGATTTACCTTTGGGTAACTAATATGGACGATTTAGCTGGTCTTGGAGTACCAAGATCATTTAAAATAAATTACAACAAAGAATTACATGAAAAGGTTTCAAAATCATTAGTCAATCTTAAAAATGGCGTACCTCAAATGGGAGAAAATTTAGACGATGAAAAAAAAGGAATAATTTCAAGTCTTCTAAAAAAAGAAAAAATTACTACGGTAAGTACAACATTAAACTTTTTTGATATGCCTAACCAGCTATTACCTGAGAAATAATGCGTTTTTTAGTATTAATTTTATTCATAGTTTCTTGTTCTGAAAATTCCTCACAATACTTTCCAGTAGATAAGGTTAAAACATGGTCTTACAGTGTAGAAATAATCCCAGAAGTTGAAAACAGGGCATTGTACAAAAAAACTCATCTATCAATGGGTGAAAAAAAAATATCATTAAATGAGGAAAAAAAAAAGCTATTTCCTATTCTAAGGGAAGACGGAACAACACTTTATTATGAAATTCTTGATGATGGTATCTACAGAGTTGGAAAAAAGTTTCTTAAAGAAAAGAGCATAAAAACTGAAAGTAAAAGGATGGTGTTACCTATTCCATTGACGCTTGAGAAAACTTGGAATGTAGACAGTGAAACTTATTTAATTTTAAGAAAGTATCCTTACTATGACTATAGGGCTACAACTAATTTTAAACTCAACTACAAAGTTGCTTCTATGAAAGAAACAGTTAATACACCCTCTGGAACTTTTAAGGATTGCATCTTAATTATTGGTAACGGGGAAACAAACTTCATTGGTAACAATGAAATAGGATCTATTGGTATAAAGATTTACTCCAAAGAATGGTATTCAAAAGCAATTGGTTTAATCAAGATGGAAAGGATAGAGGAAACTGACACAGATTTATTTGGAACAACTAAAATGGTTCAACTTCTTGAAAGTTACCAAAAATTTTAAATGAACTTTTTGAATATATTGGTAACAGCTGTAGTAGTTTTTTTTCTGCTACATCTTGGTAAATTCATTTTAATACCCCTATTTTTTTCATTATTTTTTTACGTTATTTTAAATTCTATTTCAAATGACCTAATTAGTATTTCAAACAAAGTAAATATAAAGATAAGTGAATTTTCATCCCACGTTATATTATTTTCAATTTTTATTTTTTTTGTTTATTTTTTTTTCAAAATTTTAAAAGCCAGCATTTCTAATGTCATACAAAACATAGATCTATACCAAGCAAATTTAAATCAACTGCTATTTTATTTTTCAAAGACTCCTTTAAAT
>CACAXP010000044.1 GCA_902536485.1 uncultured Alphaproteobacteria bacterium
AAGTAGTTAATATTATATGAAAATCATTGTTTGTGGTGCCGGTGAGGTTGGAGCTAATATTGCTAAACAACTTGTTTATGAAGATAACGATGTTACAATAATTGATGATTCTGAATCGAGCTTAAGATCTCTTAATAAAACTTTAGATTTAAAGAGTATTTGCGGTAAAATAATTCTTCCTGAAATTTTGGAGAAAGCTGGAGCTAATGAAGCTGACATAATTATCGCAGTTTCAGAAGAAGATGAATCTAATATTCTATGCTGTCAATTAGCTGACTTTATATTTAATATACCCACTAAAGTTGCACGAATTAAAGAGGCAGGTTTTTTAAACCCTAAATATTATGATAATCTTTTTGTTAAAAATAAAATTGATTTGGATGCAGTCATCTCTCCGGAATTAGAAGTAGCTAAAGCAATTATTAGACAATTAAATACTCCTGGCGCATTCGACTCTTTCTATTTAGGTGATAAGGTTGCTAGAATTATAGGAATGTCTATTGAAGAATCATGTCCCATTGTAAATACTCCGTTAAGGATGTTGCCAGGTATTTTTTCAGGCTTAGAAGTTAAAATTTTGTCTATATTCAGGGACAATGAAATCATTATTCCAACTGGCAAAGTAGAAATTTATCCTGGAGATGATATTTATATATGTATAAAAAATAAAGATTTATTGAGAGCACTAAGAGTATTTGGCATTAAATCACAAGAAAACAGAAAAGTTGTGATTGTGGGAGCTGGAAATGTTGGATTCAATATTATTAAAATTATTGAGAAAGATTACCCAGAAATTAGCTGTAAGATTATTGATAATAATCTAGAAAAAACTAAATCAATTTCATCTAAACTTTCTAATCAAAATACCATTTTATTTGGTGACGCGTTGGATACTGCAATTCTTAAAGAGGCTGGTGTATCAGGAGCAGAAACAATCATATCTGTAACTGATGATGATGAAACAAATATTTTTGTATCTTTATTGGCAAAAGATCTTGGTTGCAAAAGATCTATGGCAATTGTAAGTAATGAAAATTATAGAAGATTATCTAAAAAATTAACTTTGGATGTTCTCATAAACCCAGGAAATATTACAACATCTGCAATTCTTCAGTATGTAAGAAGAGGTAAGGTTAAAGAAGTACATGATTTTGGAAATGATCGTGGAGAAATAATGGAAATTGAAATTCTTCCAACAACAAAATTTTCTGACAAAAAAATATCTGACCTTACAATGCCAAAAGGTGTTGTTATCGGAGGGGTTGTTAGGAACAATGAATTGATAATGACTGACGAAAACACAATACTTCAGGTAAAAGATAAGCTAATAATCTTTTCAATTCCTTCGTCAATAAAAGATATTGAAAAGTATTCTGAGGTAAATATAGAGTTTTTTTAATGTCTTTCTGTTATATCAATGGTTTTTATAAAAATAATATTGATGCACAAATTTCTGTAGAAGATAGAGGATTTAATTTTTCAGATGGTGTATACGAAGTGATGGGTTTTCGTAATGGAAAACTATTAAACTTTGATAAGCACATGTATAGATTATGCAAATCATTGATTAATTTACAAATTAGCAAACCTTTTAGTAATCCAAACTCGTATAAAATAATTATTTATCATCTTTTGAAATTAAACGATGTTAATGATGGCTTTTTATATTTACAAATAACCAGAGGAACGGCAAAAAGAAATCATCTTTTTCCTAGTAACATTAAACCAAATATTGTTATCTTTACCTTTTCGAAGGGAAGTTTGGATAAAATAAAAAGAGGAGTAAATGTTGGTCTTACAAAGGATCAGAGATGGATGCGTTGTGACATAAAGTCAATCTCCTTATTAGCAAATGTTTTAGATAAGCAAAAAGGACATGAAAGAGGTTTTTTTGAAGTATGGCAAATTAGAAAAAATTTAATTACTGAGGGAACTACTTCTAATGCATTTATTGTTAATAAAAAGAGCCACATTTATACTCACCCTAAAAATAATTTTATTCTTGGGGGAGTAACAAGAGATTGTGTTGTTGAAATTGCATTAAAAAATGGTCTTAAAGTTATTGAAAAAGCATTTAATATTAATGATATAAAAAATTGTAATGAGGCATTTTTAACTAGTACAACGCTAGGTATTGTTCCTGTTACTAAGATTGATAATATAATTATTAACAAAAAAGCCATTGGTCTAATTACAAAAACTTTAATGAAGAAACTTGAAGATTTTTTAAATAAACAAATTCATGAATGATAAAGATATTTTAGTAATTCATCCATATTTAAAAAAGGGAAGAATAAATAAAGATTATTTTCTTGAAGAGGCTGTGAATCTGGTGAAAGCGATTAATTTAAATTGTGTTGACAGTTTGTTAGTAGGTTTAGATAAAATTAGCCCTAAAACCTATTTAAATAAGGGTTTTATTAGAAAAGTAAAACTAGAGGCGAGTAATAATAAAATTGATCTTTTACTTATAAATACAACTTTGTCTCCAATTCAACAAAGAAACTTAGAAAAAGATTTGAATTGCAAGGTTTTGGACAGGACAAAT
>CACAXP010000045.1 GCA_902536485.1 uncultured Alphaproteobacteria bacterium
ACTCTCTTCCACTTCCACTAAGTCCACTAAGTAAAATAGAACATTCTGTTTTTGAGATTTTATTTAAAGAATTTAATACCTTTTTCGAAGCTTCAGAATTTGCGACATAATTATTATTTTTTAATTGGTACAAATTATTCACTTTATTTTTTAAATCATAATTCTCCAATGCCTTTGAAACTTTGAAAATTAATAAATCCCCATCTAGTGGTTTTTCAATAAAATCATAGGCTCCTTTTTTTATTGAATTTACTGCAGTTTCTATATTACCGTGCCCACTTATCATAATTACGGGAATATTATCATTTAGTTCTTTAATTTCTTCAAGAGTTTGGAAACCGTCAAATTTTGAATTATTTAACCAAATATCAAGAATAACAAGAGAATAGGAGTTATTTTTGAACTCCTTTATCCCCTCCTCAGAAGAAATACAGTAACTACATTTAAAACCTCTATCATTCAACAAGCCAGATAATTGTTTACAAATATCAATTTCATCGTCAATAATTAATATTTTTCCTTCAATATTCATTTATTTCATTTTTACAAAAAGCTTAATTCTAACCATTGCACCTCCAAGTAATTTACTGTCTAGAAGTTCAATTTTTCCGTTATGGTCCTCAACAATTTTTTTACATATAGCCAGACCTAAACCCATACCATTAATTTTTTTTGTCATATATGGTTCAAAAAAGTTTTCTCTGTTACTTTCTTCAAAACCATCTCCGTTATCTTCTACATCAATAATAACAAACTTTCCTTTCTTATTTAAACTAACTAACACTTGCTTGTTTTTTTTTTTTGAGGACTCAACTGAATTTTTTAGAATATTCATAAACAATCTACTTATTTGATCGTAATCACATAGTATTTCAATTTGTTTTTTATTTGAAATAAGTTTAAAGTTAGTATCATTATTTACTATTTTTTGAGTGTTTATTTGAGTTTCTATTAAATTATTCAACTTTATACGTTCGAAATTTCCCTCAGGCATTCTTGCAAAATTTGAAAACTCAGACACTAATTTTTCTATATTACTAACTTGTCTGATAATAGTTTCGGTACAACTTTTAAGTGAAGAGGACTCATTTGAGTTATTTTCTTGGTAAGAATGACTAATTCTTTGAGCAGACAACTTTATTGGTGTAAGTGGGTTCTTAATTTCATGAGCCATATATCTAGCAACATTTGACCATGCGGCATTTTTCTGAGCAGATACAAGTTCAGTTATATCGTCTATACTTAATACCATACCCTTAAATTTTTTTTTTTCAAACACTTTGGAAAGCTTAAAGTTAAGTATTTTTATTTTTTTTTGTGATATATATTTGAGTTGAATTTCATTTAAAAATGTATCATCTTCTTTAAATTTTCTAATAAACTGTGAAATTTGTGAGTTTTTTTTTAGAAAATCTTCTTTAAAATTCTTTCCGAATATTTCTTGAGATCTTTTATTATATAACAATACTTTATCATTCGTATCTAGATATATTATACCATTACTAACTTCATTTATAATTTTTTCAGTGAACTTTCTCCTCAAGTTTATCGTTTCTTTAGCTTTAATTAATTTATTTTTTTGAATTGCTAAGGAATTTAGTATTTGATTGAGTAATTTTGATAAAAAATTGAATTCATTTTTTCCCTCTATTACAGTAATTCTAGACCTAAAGTTATCATTTATTATTTTTTGTGAATCTAGAATAATACTCATAATTGGATTCAAAATCTTATTTGAAAACCTAAGTCCAAACCATGTTGACAGAAGTATCATAAGAAAATTTATTGCAAGAAAAAGTTTATTAAACTGAAATTGAAAATTGTTTAATCTTTGTGTAATATTCACATAGTCATCAGCCGTCTGATTCACTGACTCAACTCTGCTTAAGACATTCGCATCAACACTTTTACCAATAAAAAGATATGTTGGTATTGCTCGTTGAAGTCTCATAAGAGCTCTAACCTTAGTTTGATCTGAATTAGGAAAAATTGCAATTTCACCATCATCTGCAATGAGGAATGTCCATAATGGTGGTCTATTCTCAGATTCGACTAAAAAACTTCCGACCTTAGCAAGTAATTGACCTGAGCTCTCAAAAATTACAGCTTCATCTAAATTTCTTACCTCTACAAAATAACTTAAATATTCGGTAATTTTTAATTTATCAGTAAAATAAAAAACCTGTTCATTGGTGAATTCATCATCTATGAACAAAATATCATTTCTTATATTTTTTTTATGTTCATTAAAGTACGATTCAGATATTTGTTTTGATTCATAAATTACTTTTTCCAATTTTTCATTAAACCAAATTTTTACACCTTGATCAAAAAATATAAGAGAAAATAGGG
>CACAXP010000046.1 GCA_902536485.1 uncultured Alphaproteobacteria bacterium
GGTAATATGAATGAATAAGGATTTTTCTTTACCAAGTTCATTTCTTAGTTGTCTTAAAGCTTCTAAAAAAGGAAGACTTTCTATATCTCCGACCGTACCTCCAATTTCACAGATGACGAAATCCTCGTTCTTCAGATCTTTTTTAATAAATTTTTTTATTTCATTTGTAACATGCGGAATAACTTGAACAGTTGAACCTAAATAATCTCCTTTCCTTTCTTTTCTTAAAACCTCAGAATAAACTTTACCTGCCGTTATGTTATCACTTTTTTTTGAAATTATTCCTGTGAATCTCTCATAGTGCCCTAAGTCCATATCAGTTTCTGCTCCATCGTCAGTAACAAAAACTTCTCCATGTTGAGCAGGATTCATCGTTCCAGGATCAATATTCAGATACGGATCAAGTTTTCTTATTCTTAAATTAAATTTAGACAGTTTTAGTAAAGATGCTAGGGAAGAGGTTACAATGCCTTTACCGAGTGAAGAAACAACTCCTCCAGTAATAAATATATATCTAGTCATTCCTTTTTAAAAAATCACCTACTCCGTCGGCACATTCAGTTCATTTTCATCCGATTTTTCAACATCAAATTCCTCTGGAATTAAGTCTAATCTATCAATTATAGAATCATCAGAAGAATCAATTATTGATTCTTGGTTGTAATTTGAATTGGTAATATATACTAAAGATAAGCTTGTAAAGAAAAAGCAAAAAGCAAGAAAAGTTGTGGTTTTAGTTAGAATATTAGACGTGCTTCTGGCCGTAAGAAAGTCACCAAGTCCACCAGAACCTCCAGCTTGACCTATGCCAAGTCCACCACCCTCAGATCTTTGGAGTAAAACTAAAATTATAAGAAAAACACAGATAATTATGTGGATAGATAATATTACAGCAAACATGGAATAAACAATATTGAAAATTCTAAAAAAATCAATTAAAAATCTCCTTTTAAAATATTTGTAATTTCCTTTTCTAATAAACTTGCTCCTCCAATAAGCGCTCCGTCTACTTTACATTTATCTTTAATTTCAAAAAAATTTCTAGAATTTACAGATCCACCATATAAAAACTTAACGTCGCTAATTTTTTTAGTTTTATTTAAAAAATTTTTACAACTCTCTTTAACTTCCTTAATATCTTCAACTGTAGGTGTTAGGCCTGAGCCAATGGCCCAGATTGGTTCATAAGCAATTACTAATTGTTTCACTTTTTTTGGGATACACTCATCCAACTGTTTATGTATAAAATTTAAATAAGATTTGTTCTGTCTTTGTGATAAAGACTCTCCTACACAAACAATTGGAATTATGCCATTTTTGATTGAAACTTTAATTTTTTTTTTTACGTCTAAATTATCTTCTTTATGGTACTGTCTTCTCTCTGAGTGTCCTATTATTACATATTTACAACCATAATCTTTGATTAGAAGTATACTTGAATCTCCAGTAAAAGGTCCTTTTTCTTCAAAATGACAATCTTGAGCACCCAATATAATTTGAGATGATTTAATTAAATCTCTTATATGAGGAATTAGTAAATACTGTGGACATACAACATTTTTTATATTTTTTGAAATTTTTAAAATTTTTAGCTTGGAAATTAGTTTTGTTGAATTAACTAAATTTAAATTCATCTTCCAATTTGAAACAATTAATGTATTTTGTGCCATATATATGTTATACAACTTTTTTAATATCTTTTAAACATGTTAACCACCTTAAGAAATACATCTAAAAACGTTATTCTCAAGTTTGTTCTTGGAACCCTGCTTACAATATTAATCATAAGTTTTGCTATGTGGGGAACTGAAGATTTAGTAGGTGTTACAAAAAAACAAAATACAGTGGCCTCTGTTGGTAAACTTGATGTCTCAGCTCAGGAGTTTTACTCACTTTATTCGAGACAAACAGAAGAAATTCGAAAATTACTAGGTGCTTCTCTTGATATAAAGAAATCAAGAGAGTTTGGTTATGTAGATAGAGCCCTAAGTTCTTTAATCAATAGAGCTCTATTCAACAATGAAGCGTTGGAACTGGGCTTATCCGTTAGTGATAGAAATGTTAAAGATAAAATTTTAAGTGATGATGCATTCAAAGATGATCTTGGTCAATTCAGTGAACTCTTATTCAGACAATTGATATCAGAGTCCGGTTACACTGAAGCAAGTTATGTTGAAGGAACACGACAAGATCTTGCGAGAGAACAAATGGTAGAAACTATAAGGTCCAGTTTAATAATACCCAAAGTTATAGAAAATAAACTGGGTGAATACAATTTACAAGAAAGAGCTGTTGATTATGTAGTTATTGACTCGCAAAAAGAAAAAATTGGAAAGATTAAAA
>CACAXP010000047.1 GCA_902536485.1 uncultured Alphaproteobacteria bacterium
TCAATGTTTCCAGATTCTTTAAGAAAATTAAAAATCATGATTCCAAACGTGGAGCCAAATATCCCCCCTATTAACAAGAAGCTTCCTATCTCATAATCAATATTTTTCTTTCTTCCATGAGCAATTGCCCCTGAAACAGAAGAACCAAGAATTTGCACTGATTCTGTTCCAACAGCAGTTGAAGGAGGAATGCCCATAAAGATGAGCAAGGGGGTCATTAAAAATCCACCTCCAACTCCAAAAAGGCCTGACATAAAACCAACAATAAAACCAAAAAATAATATTATTAGTAAATTGATTTCTATCTCAGCAATGGGTAAGTAAAATGTCATAAATTATAAAAGTTAATTATTTTTTTTATTTCTCGTATATTATTTTCAGCAATTTCTCTTGCTTCTTCAGCTCCTACTTTTAATAAATCTTCTAAATAACCTTTGTCAGATAATAGTTTTTGCATTTCTACTGAAACTTTTGAGATTTCACTGTTAATGACCTCAAACAAATCTTCTTTAAATTTTTTGAAATCCTTACCTGAGTACTCCTTAATGATTTTATCCCTATTCATTTCACTCATCGAACAGAAAATATTAAAAAGATTGTTTATTTCTGGTCTTGATTCTAAGTTTTCGCTGTTATCAGGAAAAGGAAGAGAGTCTGTTTTTGCTTTTTGAATTTTTTTTCTAATATCATCAGTGTTATCTGTCATATTGATTCTAGAGTAATCAGAAGGATCAGATTTACTCATCTTTTTTGTTCCGTCTTTCAGACTCATTACTCTTGTAGCTAACCCCATTATCAATGGTTCTGGAATAGGAAAAAAATCAACGTCATGAAATCTATTAAAACTTTGGGCAATATCTCTCGATAGTTCTAGGTGTTGTTTTTGATCTTCACCTACTGGTACATATCCAGATTTATATAATAAAATATCAGCAGCCATTAAAACTGGGTATGAATACAAACCCAAAGGTGCTTTTTCTTTATTTTTACCAGCTTTATCTTTAAATTGAGTCATTCTGTTTAACCATCCAATTGGTGTATGACAGCTTAATATCCAAGCTAATTCGGAGTGACCAGAGACATTAGATTGAATGAAGATCTTACTTTTTTTTGGATCAATACCAGAGGAAATATAGGCAGCAGCTACTTCTAATGTATTCTCTTTTAACTTGAATCTGTTCTCTGCAACCGTGATTGCGTGAAGATCTACTATACAAAAGATGCAGGGTTTTTCTTTTTGCAAATTAACCCAATTTTTAATTGCCCCTAAATAATTACCAAGATGGAGATTACCTGTTGGCTGTACCCCGGAAAAAACTAAGCCTTTATCTAATTTTTTTTCCACCATTTTTTTAAATCGATATACCTGATACCAAAAAAATGACTAACAAAAAGGTAAATTATCCCCCCGGTTAGAATTTTAATGATTAACAATAAATTATTTCTACCAGAAAAATTAAAAACAGCAAAATCTATTGTCTCAAGATTTTTCATTAACAATAACAAACATGCCATTATAAATGCTGAAAATAAAATTTTTAAGGTATCATCTATTATCGACTTATCTAACTTGTAACCAAGTTTTTTGATGAGTATATAAAAGAGAATTAAGGCATTTACCCAAGCCGAGACTGAAGTCGCAATTGCTAATCCAACATGCAGAAACTCTTTTATTAATATTAAATTTAGAATGAGATTAAGTAACATTGAAAAGACAGAAACTTTAATTGGAGTCTTTGTATCTTCATTAGCAAAAAAAGGAACAACTAAGATTTTTATTAAAATAAAAGCTGGCAATCCAAAACAAAGAGCTGTCAATGCTAATGATGTAAGTTTGGAATCTGCCAATGAAAATTCACCTCTTAAGAATAAAAAGCTAATTATTTGATTAGATAACAAAAAAATTCCAACTAATGCAGGAACAGAAAAATAGATCCCAAATTTTATCGATTCTGATATACTAGCGTTTGCTTCAATTACATTGCGCTCTTTTACATGTTTAGAAAGTATAGGAAGTAAAGCAGTACTAATCGCAATTCCTAAAACGCCTAAAGGAAGTTGGTTAACTCTGTCAGCAAAGTACAAGTATGAAATAGAACCATCAGGCAAGGTTGAAGCTAATATCATATCTATTAAAAGGTTAATTTGATAAGCTCCGTTACCTATGATTGCCGGGGCTAACAAAATTAAAAAATTTTTTATTTCTTTTTTTCTGTTTTTAAAAGCAGAGTTTTGAAATGAATAAAATTTGAGATTGATACTGCT
>CACAXP010000048.1 GCA_902536485.1 uncultured Alphaproteobacteria bacterium
TAAACCTGATGAATTAAAAAAAGTCGATAAAATAATTCTTCCAGGTGTTGGTGCTTTTGGAGACGCAATTAAAAATTTAAAGAAGAGAAAGTTATTTAACGAACTTGAAGAACAGATTTTAGTTAAAAAGAAGCTTTTTTTAGGGATTTGTCTTGGAGCCCAGCTTATTTGCAAAACAAGTGAAGAGTTTGGAAATCATGAGGGTTTTGGTTGGATTGATGGGCATGTAAGAAAAATTTTATCAAATTCTCAATCTATAAGAGTTCCCCACTCTGGGTGGAATAATTTAGATATTAAAAAAGATAATATTTTACTTAAAAATATTGGCGAAGAAAGCTTATTTTATTTTACTCACAGTTATGGGATTTTTCTAAAAGATAAAAGCCAGGAGACTGCAAGTTGTTCTCATGGTGAGAGATTTTCAGTAATTATAAATCATAAAAATATTTTTGGTGTTCAGTTTCATCCTGAAAAAAGTCAACAGAAAGGCTTAACGATGTTATCGAATTTTTTATTTTTATAATTTATGCTGAGAAATAGATTAATTACTGTTCTAACATTTTATAATGGTGTTTTGTTCAGAACCAAATTATTTAAACCTGACTATAGATATACCTCGAATTTTGTAGATATGTGGTCGGTTGATGAAATTATTATTATAGATATCTCTGAGGTCAAATTTAAAAAAACCTTTATAAACGTAATTAATAATTTTGCAAAAAAATGCTTTGTACCTCTAACAGTTGGAGGCGGAATAACAAAACTAGGTGATGCAAAAAAATTCTTAGACGTAGGTGCTGATAAAATTATTTTAAATTCTGGAGCAATTAAAAAACCAGAACTAATAAATGAAATTGCAAAATCTTATGGTTCTCAGTGCGTGATCGTTGGAATAGATTTTAAAAAAATCGATAACAAATATAGATTATGTTCAAATAGTGGAAAAAAAATTGAAAAAATTGATCCAGTAAATTGGGCTTCAAATTTGGAAAAACTAGGTGCTGGAGAAATTTTTTTGAATTCAATAGATAGAGATGGATCATTATCAGGTTATGATTTAGATTTCTTAAAAACTGTAGGTCCGAATATAAGTATACCCATTATCATTGGAGGTGGTGCGGGTAGTTGGAAGCATTTTTTAGATGGTATTCAAAATGGAGCAGATGCAATTAGTACGAGCAATATTTATCACTTTACAGAGAAGAGCATAAAAAATGCTAAAAGCTATCTTTACAAAAATAATGTTTCAATTAGGATTTAAAAACTTAACTTTAGTCAACTATGAAAAATCAAAATGATATCATATATTGTAAAAACTGCTTGATGCCATCAAGTAGACCGAGAATAATATTTAATGAGGGTATATGTAATGGTTGTAGAAATAAATTAGATAAAAAAAAAACAAACTGGGAGCAGAGAAGACAAGAGTTTCTCGAAGAAATTGAGCCATATAAAAATATGAAAAGTAAATATAGTTGTATTGTACCCTGGAGTGGCGGTAAAGATTCTACTATGATTGCTCTTAAATTAAAGTTGGAATTTGGTTTGAATCCGCTGTTAGTTACGTTTGCACCAGTAATACCTACAGAAATTGGTATCCATAATAGAAAGCAAATAATAGATTTAGGTTTTGATCACATATATGTTAATCCCAATAGAGCAGTTGCTAGAGAATTATGCAAAAGATTTTTAGAAGAACGAGGAGACCCAAAGATTGCTTGGAGTGCTGGAGTCACAGCAACACCGGTTAACCTTGCTACTAAAATGGGTATTCCATTAATTTTTTATGCTGAACATGGGGAAAGTGAATATGGCGGTCATGTTCTTAGTGAAAAGCATAAAAAGGAAAGAGATGTTAACGAATTTTTAGAACACTTAGTTGGTGATGATCCAATGAATTGGGTTAACGAAGATACAATCAATGATTCTGATATTTTACCGTATACATTTCCTGACGCGGAAGCTGTAAAAAAAAATGGAGTAAGACCAGTTTATTTTTCGTACTTTTTTAAGTGGGACGTATATGAAAATTTTAAATATGTAAAAAATAAAATTAATTTTAAAACAGCATTAAACGGAAGAACGGATGGAACATTTACAAATTATGACAGTTTAGACGATAAAATTGATGATATATATTACTATTTTCAGTATATAAAATTTGGTTTTGGTCGAGCATTAAGAGATG
>CACAXP010000049.1 GCA_902536485.1 uncultured Alphaproteobacteria bacterium
TTTTTTAAACTTTTTGATTTTTGTATATGAAAAATTAAGTCGCTAAAATGAAATATTTCAGAATTTTCAAACAATAAATTCAATGCTTTTAGGATCACAGACTTTCCGACACCAACGGAGCCATACAAATAAATTCCTGTGAATTTTTTTTTAAAAACTTCTACTATTCTTTGCTTTAAACTTCTGCTTAACTTTGATTCTATTTCAGAAATTGCATTAATTTGACATATATTTGGGTTTATATGATTTTGAATTTCAAGGTGATTGACAATTTTAGTGCTTAGGTTTTTCAATACTTATGAATTAATTTGAAGTTTTTTGATTTCTGCGATTGCTTTTGCGGGGTTTAGGTTTTTAGGACATGTTTTGGTGCAATTCATAATTGTATGACACCGATATAGCTTAAATTTATCTTTAAGAAAATCTAGTCTTTTCTTCTTGTTTTTATCTCTACTATCAACAATAAAACGATACGCTTGAAGAAGTATAGCCGGACCTAAAAATTTGTCGCTATTCCACCAGTAACTTGGACATGATGTTGAGCAACAAGCACAAAGGACACATTCATAAAGTCCGTCAAGCTTTTTTCTTTCTTCAGGGGATTGTCTACGTTCTTTATTCTCCTTTTTAGTATTTTCTAACCAAGGCTTTATAGATTTATATTGTTCATAAAATTCACTCATATCTGGGACCAAGTCTTTGATCACTTTCATGTGTGGTAAAGGAAATATATTTATTTCACTTTCGTTTTGCAGAGGCTTAAGACAAGCTAAGGTATTAGTTCCATTTATATTCATTGAGCATGAGCCACAAATGCCCTCTCTGCAAGACCTTCTAAAGGTAAGGGTTGGGTCTATTTCGTTTTTAATAAAAAGAAGGGCATCTAGTGCCATGGGCCCTAGTTTTTTTTTTGGAATGAAGAACTTGTCTACTCTTGGGTTATTTCCGGATTCTCTATTCCATCTGTAAATGTTGAAACAAATTGATTCATTGGTTTTTTTTCCAAAGACTTTTCCCTCAATTATTTTTGAGTTTTTGGGTAAAGATAATTCCACCATAACACTTAACCTAGTAAACTCTCGCCTTAGGTTCAATAGTTTTTATTTCTTTAGTTTTAGTTTTAAGATTGACTGACCTATAATTTATGTCAGCCTTTCCTTCAGTATTTAAAGCAATCATAGTATGTTTCATCCATTTTTTATCATCTCTTTTCTGATAGTCCATTCTAGCGTGTGCCCCTCTGCTTTCTTTCCTATTTAAAGCTGAATCAATACTAGCTATTGACTGCAATAAAAGATTTTGCAGTTCGTAAGCTTCAATAATTTCTGTATTCCAGATTGTACTTTTGTCACTAATTTTAATATTTTTAAATTCAGTAAGGAGAGAATTAAGCTTTTTTCTACCTTCTCTCATAAGTTTACCTGATCTATAAACAGGACAATAATTTTGCATTATTTCTTGCATTTTAATTCTAATTTTTGAAACAGATTTATTACCTTGGGAATTTTTAATTTTTTCAAAATTTTGAAGGGCTTCAGAATAATATACTTCTTTAATATTTTTATTTTTAGATTTGGTTTTTAAAATATCTTTACATCTATTTGCAGCTGATTTTCCAAAAACCACTAAGTCTAAAAGTGAGTTTGACCCAAGCCTATTAGCTCCATGAACAGATACACATGCAGCTTCTCCAACAGACATGAGCCCAGGAACAATTTTTTCGGACCCATTTGAATGACAATCAAGGACCTCGCCGTGAATATTAGTAGGTATTCCGCCCATATTATAGTGAACAGTTGGTTGGACTGGGATAGGATCCTTTTTAACATCAACTCCAGCGAAAATTTTAGCAGACTCTGTAATACCTGGTAATCTTTCTTCTAAGACTTTATGATCTAAATGGTTTAAATTAAGGTGTATATGATCTTTTTTTTGGCCACAGCCTCTCCCCTCCATAATTTCAGTAGTCATTGATCTTGAAACCACATCTCTACTTGCCAAATCTTTTGCT